>NZ_JAUSTN010000007.1:0-157126 GCF_030812875.1 Peptoniphilus koenoeneniae | reverse complement strand
TTGTGTTTGTTTTATTCTCTTCACACTATTTATTTTTCTTGGTTCTTGCTGTCTTTTTTTAGACAGCTTATTTAGTATACGGCAAATACTTTTTTCTGTCAAGGTTTTTTTTGTCTTTTTTTAGTATTTTTTTCGTATCTTTTCAGCCTTTTTTTGTGGCTGTATGTTATATTATCATGTTATTTTTCTTGTGTCAATTGTTTATTTTCTTTTTTCTTTTTATTTTTTTCTCTTTTTTTATCATTTTTTTCCTATTAAAAAAGAGACTGCTTTTGCAATCTCTTTTTTGTTTTTAAATTGTTATTTCTTCTGTTTTTCTTTCAACTTTCGGCTCTTTTGTTTCTTCTTTTGATATTATGTCTTTTACTTTCATAAGCCTTGTTATGTTTGCTCTTTCATTTTCGTCTAATTTCTGTCTTATGAATTTTATTGTGTCTTGTAAATCGGGTATTGTTTTGTATTCCAGAGCATTTACACGCCTTCTGGTCTTTTCTATTTCATCTGCCATTAGTTGTGATGATTTTTCTATCTGGGCAAGTTCTAAAAGTCTGTCCATTACTTTGTTGAGTTTGTCTATGGCATCGTCAAGATCAGATGTGGTTTGGCTATATCCGTAAGGATAGAAAGACCCTGTTTCTGATAGTTTTTCACTTTGAAATTTCATTACCGGTATTTCTACACTCATTACGTTTTTTGTTTTAATGTCAACTTTTGTTGTTCTTGTAGGCATGGCTACTGCTTCTTTTAACATTTCAGGGCTCATTAAGGCTGAGGCAAGAAGAAAATCTGAAAAGGAGCCGGCTAGTTCTTTTTCTACATCTTCACGAAGTTTTTTGTTTTCTTTTATAATGTCTATAAATCTGCGCATTAATTCATCTTGCTTGTCTTTTAAAAGTTTGTGACCTCGTGTTGAAGTTTCCAATCTTCCCTTTAAGGTTGATAAATTCATCCTTGTGGGGTTGACTTTGAGTATTGCCATTAATTTTCAACTCCTCCACCGGAAAGATATTTGTCAAGCAACTTGTCGCTTATTCTCTTGAGTTCGCTTCTTGGTATTATTTTTAATAAATCCCAACCTGTGTTTAAAGTGTCTTCTATAGTTCTGTTTGTGTAATATCCTTGATTTACATATTTTTCTTCAAATTTTGTTGCAAATTTTGCAAAGGCCTTATCTGAATCAGATAGGGCTGATTCTCCTAATATTACTGCTAATTCTTTTGCGTCTTTTCCTGATGTGTAGCCTGCATATATTTGGTTCATTGTGTCTGCATGGTCTTCTCGAGTTTTGCCTTTTCCTATTCCCTTGTCTTTAAGTCTTGATAGGGATGGAATTGCATTTATCGGAGGTTCTATGCCTTGTTTGTAAAGTTCTCTTGATAAGATTATTTGTCCTTCTGTTATATAACCTGTTAAGTCTGGTATTGGGTGGGTTATATCGTCTTCAGGCATGGTCAATATTGGTATTTGTGTTATTGAACCAGGTTTTCCTTTTATTTTTCCGGCTCTTTCATAAATTGTTGAAAGGTCTGTGTATAGATAACCTGGATATCCTCTACGACCTGGTACTTCTTTTCTTGCTGCTGATACTTCACGAAGGGCTTCTGCATAGTTTGTCATGTCTGTTAGGATTACAAGTACGTGCATTCCCAAGTCAAATGCTAAATATTCTGCACAAGTTAAGGCCATTTTTGGAGTCGCAAGTCTTTCTATTGCCGGGTCATCTGCAAGGTTTACAAACAGTACTGCCCTGTCTATTGCTCCCGTTTCTGTAAAGTCATCAATAAAAAATTGTGCTTCTTCAAAGGTTATACCCATGGCTGCAAATACTACGGCAAATTTTTCTCCTGATCCCAATACTTTTGCTTGTCTTGCTATTTGTGCGGCTACGTTATTATGAGGAAGTCCTGATCCTGAAAATATAGGAAGTTTTTGTCCTCTTACAAGAGTGTTTAGTCCATCTATTGTAGAGATTCCTGTTTGTATAAATTCAGATGGGTAGTCACGACTTGCAGGATTTATAGGCATTCCGTTTATATCAAGTTTTTTCTCTGGTATTATTTTAGGTCCGTTGTCTATAGGTTGTCCTAATCCGTCAAAAACTCTTCCTATCATATCGGGACTTACTCCAAGTTCCAAGGGTCTTCCTAAAAATCTTACCTTTGTTTCTTTTAGGTTTATTCCTGCAGAACCTTCAAAGATTTGGACCATGGCTTTGTCGCCATTAACTTCTATTACACGGCCTCTTCTTTTTTCTCCGTTTTGAAGTTCTATGTCCACTAGTTCTTCATAGGTTACTCCTTCTACGCCTTCTACCGTCATCAAAGGGCCGACTACTTCAACTACTGATTTATATTCTTTAAGCATCTTGTCTGCCCCCTTTTATTAATTCTTCCATATCTTCTTCTATCTTATCCATAAGTTGATCTAATTTTTCCAATTGATCTTCTGGAATGTTTTTTGCTCTTGTAATTCTTTCTCTTACTGGCATCTTTTCAATTTCACTTAAATATATACCTTTATCAAGAGCTTTTAAGGCTTCTTGGTAAAATTTCAAAATAGCTTTCATCATCTTGTCTTGTTTTTCAAGAGAACAGAATGTGTCTATGTCGTGGAAGGCATTTTGTTGCAAAAAGTCTTCTCTCAATGATTTTGTTATTTCAAGTTTTAATTGGTCTTTTTCTGAAAGAGAATCTCTTCCTACTAATCTTACAATTTCAAGAAGGGCTGATTCTTCTTGTAAAAGAGACATTGCCTTTATTCTGTTTTGAGAAAATTCTTTACTTATATGCTCATCAAAATATTTATCCATTTTTGCTTGATAAAGTGAATATGAATCTATCCAATTTATTGCCGGAAAATGTCTCTTGTAGGATAAGTCATAGTCTAATTTCCAAAATACTTTTACAATTCTTAAAGTTGATTGACTTACCGGTTCTGAAATATCTCCTCCAGGAGGAGATACTGCCCCAATTGCTGTAAGGGCTCCTTCTCTGCCATCGTTTCCATTACATACAACACGTCCTGCTCTTTCATAGAACTGAGCAATACGGGATGCCAAGTATGCTGGATATCCTTCATCACCAGGCATTTCTTCAAGACGACCGCTCATTTCACGAAGAGCTTCCGCCCAACGAGATGTGGAGTCCGCCATCATAGCTACTGAATAACCCATATCTCTATAGTATTCTGAAATTGTTATTCCTGTGTAAATTGAAGCTTCGCGGGCTGCTACGGGCATGTTTGAAGTGTTTGCTATTAAAACTGTTCTTTTCATTATAGATTGACCTGTTGAAGCATCTATAAGTTCTGGAAATTCCATAAGAACGTCCGTCATTTCATTTCCACGTTCTCCGCAACCTACATATACAACTATTTGAGCATCTGCCCATTTTGCAAGTTGATGTTGTACAACTGTTTTACCTGAACCGAAAGGTCCCGGAATCGCAGCTGTTCCTCCCTTCGTTACTGGGAAAAATGTATCTATTACTCTTTGTCCTGTGATTAGTGGTGTGTTTGGGTCAATTTTTTCTTTATAGGGTCTACCAACTCTTACTGGCCATTTTTGAATCATGGTAAGTTCTTTATCGCCCTTTTCAGTTTCTATAATTGCTATTACATCATCAACATGGTAGTCGCCTTCGGCTTTTATTTCTTTTACTTTTCCCTTTATTCCATTAGGTACCATTATTTTATGAAGTACTACAACAGTTTCTGGAACTGTTCCTAAAACATCTCCAGCCTCCACTGGGTCTCCAACTTTTACTAAAGGTGTAAAAGTCCATTCTTTTTCTCTATCAAGAGCCTTAACTTCAACGCCCTTTCTTAAAAAATCCCCTGCCTTATCTTTTAAAACTTCAAGAGGCCTTTGAATACCATCATACATTTGTTCAATAAGGCCCGGTCCAAGCTCAACGCTAAGGGGAGAACCTGTGCTTAATACTATATCTCCAACACCGATACCTGTAGTTTCTTCATAAACTTGAATTGAGGCTTTGTCACCTCTCATCTCTATAATTTCACCAATAAGTTTATTTTCTGATACTTCAACAACGTCATAAACATTGGCATCTTCCATACCGCTTGCAACTACTAAGGGTCCGGATACTTTAATTACTTTTCCTGTTTTCAATAAAGCTCCTCCTTTATAAAATGTTGGAACCCACTGCTTTTTCTACATTTTTATTAATTCTATCCATTCCGATATTAAGAGTACCTTTGTTGGAAGGAATTAAAATTACAGCGGGAACAACTTCACTATTATATCTTTCTATAGTCTCTTCAATAAGACTTGCTAATTGTTCTGTAATAAAGATTACGCCGTATCCATCTTTTGCAAGACTGTCAACTTGATGACGTGCATCGTCTTTATTGTAGGCGACTCTTACGTCAACTCCCAGGGCCTTAAAAGCTAAAACAGAATCTTTATCTCCGACTACTGCTATTTTATACATAAGTCTCACGCAACCTTTCTCTAATAAAATCTGGTGAAAGATCGTTGAGTTTTGAAATTAAAATAATTCTTAAATTTTTAATCTCTATTTCTTTGGCATATCCATAAGCAAAGACAACTTCCGGACCATAAGTAATTTTTTTACTTTCCTTTACAAGTCCCGTTAAATAATTGTCCATTTCAAGTTCAAATTTTGAAAGAGAATCTGTTTTTTCATACTCTTCAATTCCCCTTGCAATATATTTTGCAGAATCTAAGGAACGGAAAAGGGGAGATGCGGAATCTATATTTTTATTAAGATAGCCTTGATAGTCTTTTTTACTTATGTTTCCACCATCTATAATTACTTTTTTCAAAAAATTGAGATCTTTTCCTTGTTTTTTCAGCCTTAAAATAGTCTTTATATTTGTAAAATCAATTAAAGCAAGTAAATATTTTTTAAATAGATCTATGCCACTTTTTTCTACAAGTTCATTTAAGTTTTCAAAATATTTTTTGTCAATATAAATATCAATATCTTGAGGATCTTTTGTTTCCTCATAGATGTCTATTGCTTTTCTACAAATTAAATAAAGTTCTTCATAACTTGTGGATCTATTGTCTTTTTCTAAGTCCTCTCTTAAAGTTTTAATTCTTATATTGCCAATTTCAATATACATATCCCTATAATCTTCATTTTGAATTTTTTCCTTTAAAAGAACCTTTAAATTGTGATAAAGGTATTTTAAAGTAATTAAATCTATAGGAAGAGAGTCCTTAGATACAGAATAAAGCTCGTCAAAAAATCTTTGATTTTCCATTTTTAGAGCTTCTTCATAATCTTCAATCCTATCAAGTTTGTTAATATAAGTCTGATAGTTTGAATCACTTAAATAACGAAGAGTTTCATCAAGGTTTGATGCCTCAATAAGCCTTTCCATATACTGCTTGCTAAGCAGCTTTTTTTCCAAAACTCTAATGGTAGAAGAAACTTGGATAAATTTTTCTCTATCCATTTTTCCCTCCTATCTTTGGGACAATTGACTTGCAATTTGTCCTTCCAGGTCTTCTCTCATAAATTCTACAAGAGATGAAAAATCACCATTGTAAATAAGGTCATTTTCAACAAATGCAAAGCCACTTTCAACTGTTCTATCTGAAATTTTAAAGGGTAAATCCAAGGCTTTAACTTGATCCAACTTATCTTTTTGAACCATAATTTCAATGTCTTTACCTTGAAAATCCTTAAGATTTCTCTTTAAATATTTAATATAAGAATCTTTGTCAAGATTTTTAAGTTTATCTTTTACTCTTTCAAGGACCTTGTTTATTATTTCCTGACTTGCAGAAAGTTTTAAATCACGTGCCTTTAATTCTGCAGAGGTTAAAGTTTTTTCAACTAAAGCCTCGGCCTCTCTTTTAGTTTTTATTGTATTTAAAGCTGCAGAATCTTTTTCAGTTTCAATAGCTTCATCAATTATCCTTTGAGCCTTTTTTTCAGCTTCCTCTATAATTGAATCTGCTTGGGCTTTGGCATCGGATTTAATTTTTTCTAAAATATTGTCTAAATTTGACACCTTCTCACACCCTTTACGCACGTGTCATCATTAAAAATGAAATTGCAAAAGCTAAAATTGCATACATTTCAACCATTACTGCAAAAATAATTCCCTTTGCTTGTTGTTCTTCATTTTTAGCTAAAATGTTTATACCTGCAACAGAAACCTTTCCTTGAGCAATTGCAGAAAAATATCCTGCAAAGCCAACTGGTAAAGAAGTTGCAAGAAGCATAAATCCTTGACCTAAACTCATGTCAGGTGAAAGTCTGAATAAAATTAAAATTCCAATTACAAAGCCATAAAGACCTTGAGTACCAGGAAGTAATTGAAGTACAAGAGATTTACCGAACTTTTCAGGTTCTTCAATTACAACTCCTGCAGCAGCTTCCCCTGCCATACCTACTCCTTTTGCAGAGCCTGATCCTGAAACCATTACCGCAATAGCTACACCAAACGCTCCTAAAATCATTCCACCGTTTTTTATAAAAAATTCAGAAAACATTCTATTCCTCCTTAATGTTAAAATATTTTGACTCTTCTATCATATTTTTAAAGGGTCTTCCACCGCCTTCATAAAATTTGTTAAACATCTCTACATAAACAAGTCTTGCAGAGTGAACATAGGCGGATAGGTAGGACAAAAAGGCATTGAAAAGTTGAAATACAAGAAAAATTATAACTGCAAATACAACTCCAAGAGGTCCTGCCCCAATTAAAATTCTTACAATCATGTTAACTGCAACTGCAATAAATGAACCTGCCAGACAAAGGGCCATAAGACGAAGATATGAAACAAAATCTCCTATATAAGATGTTATTCCATAAGCTGAATAAATTCCCCAGCCGATTTTTCCTCCTAAAGATTTTTCTGCTCTGCCTCCTGTTGCGGCAATGCCTATTAAACCTATAATTGTTAACCACATTCCTATCTTATTAAGAATTGGACTCAAGGAAAGTGCAACTGAAATTATCCAAAGAATAATTCCAATTAAAGCAAGATACCAAACAAGTACATCGCATATAAAATCTATAAAATTTCTGTCTCTAATGTTCATATAAGCTTTGATTCCAAGAGCAAAGAAAATATGAATTGTTCCGAAAATCAAACTCATTCCTATCATTTTAACTGATTCCGTTGCCGGATCAATTAAAGCAGGCAGTTTTATTGTATCGCCGAAAAAAGATCCAAATACAAGTCCCCAAATAGTTGTTGAAATAGCAAGATACATAAAAAATCTCACCATGGATCTCATGCTTTTCTTTAAGTTAAAAAATTTAAGGCCTATAAGACAAGCTATTAAAACTATAAGTCCGTAACCCGCATCTCCTATCATTATTCCACTGAAAAGCCAATAGAAAGGTGCAAAAAGCGGTGTTGGATCTATTTCGTTATATTTTGGCATAGAATACATTGAAGTCAACATTTGAAAATCGCTTACAAATTTATTATTTTTAAGGATAATGGGCACATCTTTGTCGTCCCTATCCGCTTCTTTAACATCAAAATAATAATTACTTCCTACAACACCTTCAATAGTCTTTATAAAATCATCGACCTTATCTGTAGGAAGGTATCCTTCCATAACATTTACCCTGTCTGTGGAAATAAAATTATTTTCCGCCGACAATCTTAATTTTTCATTTTTGTTAAAATCATAAACAATCTGAAAGTCTTCAAGATCTACACAATGTTTTTCAATGCTCTTGTCCAGTTTTTCAATTTGAGACCTATAAGAAGATATGTTTTCTTCCAATTCTTTTATTTTATCCTTAACATATCCATCAGTCTTAATGTCACTTGGTGCGAAAGAGTTTTTTCTTAAACATTCAATCACTTGATCTTCTATGGATTTATCATAAAAAATGAGACCGTAAGAAAGTTTGTTCAAGCGGTCAACTTCAACTAATTCTGCAAGCTCAAATTTTGAAAGGTCTTCCTTAAGTTCATTTAAGAATTTTTCAGGAATAGTTCCAATAGATACGCCTACACTTTTTAAATTTTTAAGTTCTTTTACCTCTATAGGTATAGATGACCACGGTTTTAATTCGTCAATAAGAGTTTTGTCGTTTTGAATTTTTTGTTCATAACGAGCTCTTGATTCATAAATGTCTTTAAGGTCTTTATAGTTTTTTTCAAAATCATATTTGTTTGCCCTAAGTCTTAAATCTTCAAGTGTAAAACTCTTTTGCTCTTTAGTTAAACCTTCAATAAGTCCTTCTTTCTTTTGATACTTACTCAAAAGATCAATAGCCCATTTGCTTTCTTGGATTCTTTCATCAATAGCAATGATTTCTTCAGGAAGCTCCACTTTTTTAATTCCATCTTCACCTTCAGCGACCTTAAGATCGTTAAAGTTTGTTAGATTAAACTTTTGTAAAGCTTTTAATAATTCCTGCCTTTGTTCGTTAAATGTAAAAAGGTGGAATTTACTCATTTTAACTATTGCCATTCTCTACCAACCTCTTTACAATTTTGTCCACAATAGAATCTAAATCTTCATCTGAAATATTTTTAATTTTTCCAGATTCCTTTTTTGCCATTTTCAAAATTGGTTCCGATTTATTTTGCCCTTCTTCTCTTGCTGCTTTTAAAGTTTGAGAATTTTTTAAATCTTCTTCCTCCTTTATTTTTTTCCTTTCCTCTCGGGCCTTTAAATTTGCCTCATTAATTATTTGCTCCGCTCTTTGCTTTGCATCAGCAATTAATTTCTCAGCACTTTTTTCAGCTTCCTTAACTTTGTCAATAGCTTCAACTGCCACATCATCACCTCCCAAGATAACGATATCTTAAAAAAATAACAATAAGTATTACTAAATCCTTTATTGTTCTTTGTTTTAATTATAACATTTAATAAAGCAAAAAAATATAAAAAGCCAAGGAAATCCATAAATATATTTAGGACCAAATTTCTCATATTTTTTATGAAAAATGAAAATGTTTTCTATTTTCAAAATAAAAATACCCTTCCTAGGCTTAACAAGAAGGGTTAAAAGTAAAAACTTATTTATTTTATAATTTTAAAATTGGGATCTGAAGAATCATAAACAACAACAGGCGTATTAAGTGGGATTTTTTCAAAAAAAAGTTTCATGTTTTCAGGAGGAGTGTTTACACATCCATGAGATCCTGCAACTTTATAAATCTGTCCTCCAAATTTATTTCTCCAAGTGGCATCATGAAGGCCACAACCAGACCAATTAAAGGGCATCCAATAATTTACATGACTTTTATAGTCTTCTCCGCTTAAAAATCTGTCCCTTTCTTTAGACCAAATGCGTCCTGTTCCCGTGGGAGTTCCATTATTTTTAGATGGATTGCCCGTAACTACATCTGATTCAATAATTAATTTTCCATCTTCATAGTACCACATGTGTTGCCTTGCTAAATCAATTTCAAGATATTTTCTTCCTATATCGTTTGGACCGTACTGACTTGCTTCAAGTTTATAATCAAGGGTCATTTCTTTATCCTTTTTTTCATTTAAAGCATTTATCAAACTTTTAGTGGAAGCCTCTATGTCTGTCAGCCAACCATATATGCCCCCTTTAACTATAGTGGGGCCTAAATTTGTTGCATAAAAATTTCTGTCCTTTTTAAAGGTATCATATTTATTTGAAAGCCCTCTTATATATGCCTTAACTTTTTCTCCATTAAGCATTAAACCCTGACCATCAAATTCATATAAATCCGCAAGTTTTTCTCCTTGAAGGATTTCAGATTTTTCTCCAAATTTATAAGTAATTTTTAAATTTAACAGCTCATTTTTTTCATCTAAAACTTTCTTAAGTTCCGGATCATTTCTATATATTTTAGGTTTTAAATAAAATTCGTTTAAATCTAAATTTTCTTTACCATTTTCAATAGCTTCTTTTATTTCTTTAAAAGCATCTGCAACTTTTAAACTTGTCCCCTCAACTTCATCTTCAATTACAAATTTATTGTCCTTAAAAATAATCTCTGCGTCTTTTGGTTCTTCCATGTTTTTGAAGGCTCTTAAATTAAAAATTGCTTTTTCTAATTTTTCTTCATTATAATTGCTTTCATTTTTTAAATTATATTCATTGGGAACTAAGATGGAAATAAACCAGTAAAAGGGATTTTGACTCACTTTGTCCTCTATAAGTTTATCTTCATAGTCAAAATCCTTTGAATCTATTCTTTCTCTGCCCCTTTTTGATTCTATATTCAAAAAATACTCGTCGGCTATTTTATCATAATTTTTCTTTAAATCAGCTATTTTCGTAAGGCCAAGATCATGACCATTTACTGTAGTAGATGGGAAAAAATAGTTGCTGAATACATAAATTCCCCCTACATAAATAAATAGCAAAAGTATAAATATGAATATAAGTGATTTTTTTATTGCCTTCATCTTTTCCTCCATAACTAATCTTAGCAAGCTCACATTTTTTTGTCTATGGATTTAAAAAATTGTAATTAAATTGTTATCTTTGATGCTTTTTTTAAATTTTTTCTTAGATTTTTTATTTTTTCATAAAAAAATGACGCTTATTTGCGTCATTTAATTTTTTTATTTGTTTTCTTGTTTATTTTTGTTTGGATCTGAAATTTTTGCTATTGCCTCTCTCATGTCAGTGTCTGATGATATGTTTTTAATTTTATAATAATCCAAAACTCCCAAGTTTCCATCTTTAAAGGCCTGTGCTATTGCAAGAGGAACTTCTGATTCAGCTTCTACTACTTTTGCTCTCATGGCTTCTACTTCAGCTTTCATTTCTTGTTCTCTTGCCAGTGCCATAGCCCTTCTCTCTGATGCCTTTGCTTCTGCAATTCTCTTATCAGCTTCAGCTTGATCAGTTTGAAGTCTTGCTCCTATGTTTCTTGCAACGTCAACGTCTGCTATATCTATAGAAAGTATTTCAAAGGCTGTTCCTGAATCAAGTCCTTTTTCAAGAACTACTTTTGATATGGAATCAGGGTTTTCCAAAACTGCCTTGTAAGTTGTAGATGAACCTACTGTTGTAACAATACCTTCACCAACTCTTGCAATTATTGTTTCTTCTCCTGCTCCACCTACTAATCTGTCAATGTTTGCACGAACGGTTACTTTTGCTTTTACTATAACTTCTATTCCGTCTTGAGCTACTGCTGATATGTTGGGTGTTTCTATTACTTTAGGGTTTACTGATACTTGTACAGCTTCAAGAACATTTCTTCCTGCAAGGTCAATGGCAGCTCCTCTTTCAAATTGAAGGGGAATATTTGCTCTTTCTGCCGCTATAAGGGCATCTACAAGAGTGTTTACATTTCCTCCTGCAAGATAGTGAGCTTCCATGCTTTCAATATTAAGATCAAGTCCTGCTTTTGTTGCCTTTATTAAGGGATTTACAATTTTTGCAGGTCTTACTCTTCTTAATCTCATTCCTATTAAGGTTGAAATTTTAATCTTTACACCAGAAAAAAATGCTGTTATCCAAAGTCTAATGGGTACAAAGGAAAAAAATATTATTAATAATACAATTACTATTAATATGACTCCTCCGCCCAAAAATCTTCCTATTATGCTTGGCATATATACCTCCTTACAAAAATATTTGTACCTTTGATTTCTGTTACTTCTACTTCTTCATCTTTACTTATATAACCTATTTCGCTTATTGCTTCGTATTTTTTATCTCCTATTATTATATACCCAGTTGGCTTTAGAGGTGTAAGGCTCTTTCCTAAAGATCCTATTTCCACATTAGGTTTATCATGGCTGGAATATCCGAAGTCTGCACTTGTGGAGTTTCTTAATGTAATCTTTTGTATAAAGGGAGATTTTATTCCCTGTTTTATAAATACATAACTTATTACCCCTCCCACAATCATGGAAGAAGCAACTCCCATTAAAGCAATGTCCAAGCTTCGCATTGTAAGCACAAGTCCTATTACTATGGAAATTATTCCAAATATGCCTGGTAGTCCAAAACCAGGTATTATGGATTCAACTATAATTAGGGCAACTCCTATTAAAAATATAAAAATTGCATACTGATAAGAATTTCCAGCTAAAATATTTCCTAAAAAATAAAAGGCAAAGGCTAAAACTGAAATTCCTCCTGCTAAACCAAAGCCTGGAGAAAATATTTCTATTACAAAGGCTGCTACTGCTATTGTTAAAATTAAAGTTGAAATATATGGGTTTGAAATTAAATTCACGGCTTTTGCCAAAATTGGCATTTTTAAATCTTCAGAACTTGTGATGCCTTCTTTTTGAAAAACTTCATTTAAGTCTTTACAAGTTCCGTCACTTACTCCAAAGTCCAAACTTTCTTTGGCAGTTAGATTTACAAGTTTTCCTTCCTTAGTAAGGCCATCTATAACAAGGTCCTTATCTGCCATAGCTTCAACAACTTTTGCATTTTTACCTCTTTTTTCTGCAGTATCCTTTAAAAGAGTCCTCCAAAAAGATATATTTTTTTCAGTTGCCGGTATGGTTTCTGCCGAACCTATAGTTGAATTTTCTGCCATATACAATTTTTCACAGGCTATACTTATTAAAACTCCTGCAGATTCTGCCTTGTTGTTAACAAAAGCTATTGTGGGTATTTTAGCATTTAAAATATAATTTTTTATTTTTTCCGCAGACTTTACGTAACCTCCATAGGTGTCAATCTCAAAAACTATGGAGGTTTTATTCATTTCAGCTTTTTCTATTGACTCTTTTACAAAAGTCTCAGTAGCTCCATTGATCTCACCCTTTATAGGAACAATGAAGGCAAAATTTCCTTTTGCAAATGCATTTGTCATAAGAAGCAAAAGAATTATAATTGTGCTTAGTCTTTTCATTTTGCCCTCCTTAAAAGAAAAAAAACCTAAGGTTAATCCTTAGGTTTAATTTAATAGTTCAAGTGCAATACGATTAACCTGTTTGCCGTCAGCCTTTCCTTTAACTTTAGGCATGATATTCTTCATTAATTGTCCGATTTGTGCCTTTGATTCTATTTTAAGTTCTCCAATAGTTTCTTTTACTATTTCTCTTAGCTCATCATCAGTTAATTGTTTCGGCATGTAATCAAGCAAAATTTCCATTTCAGCTTTTGCTTGATCCACAAGGTCATCTCTATTACCTTTTTTAAACTCTTCTATATCCGATTTTTTTTCTTTAAACTGTTTGGAAATTATGTCTAAAATCTGTTCATCGGTCATTTCGACACGTTCATCAACTTCACGCTGCTTTATAGCTGCACGAATCATTGTTATGGTGTCCTTACGTAGCTTATCACGTTCTCTCATAGAAGTCTTAAGATCTTCCATAAGTTTATCTTTAAGTGACATCTATACCACCTCTATTAATATCTTTGATGTTTCTTTCTACGTGCTTCTTCAGATTTCTTTTTTCTTCTTACACTGGGTTTTTCGTAATGTTCTCTCTTTCTTACTTCTTTAAGAACGCCGTTAGTAGCGCATTGTCTCTTAAATCTTTTAAGGGCGTTATCAAGAGATTCATTTTCTCCAACTCTAATTTCTGACATAGTTTCCCTCCTCTCGTAGAAAAGGTTGCCTTATCGGCAGTACTTGTTAATTATACAATAAATGCCTTAAAAACTCAATAAATTTTTATTTGAGCCTATAGGTAAGCTTGAGCGGCAGTTATAATTGCAAGAGATTCAACTTCTTGAGCGTTGCAGCCTCTTGATAAATCGTTAACTGGTTTGTTTAAACCTTGTAAAATAGGTCCTATGGCAACAAATCCGCCAAATCTTTGAGCTATTTTATAACCTATGTTTCCTGCTTCAAGACTTGGGAAGATAAACACATTTGCATGGCCTGCAACAGGTGAACCCGGCGCTTTTTGTTTTGCAACACTTTCAACAAAAGCTGCATCAAATTGAAGTTCTCCATCTATTAAAATGTCTTTGTCCATTTCTTTTGCAAGTTTTGTTGCATTTGCAACTTTATCTACTTTTTCATCTTTTGCTGAACCCTTTGTTGAAAAAGAAAGCATTGCAACTTTAGGATCCATGCCAAATTGTTTTGCAGTTAAGTTTGAAACTACTGCAACCTCAGCTAAAGCATTTTCATCAAGATCTATATTTATTGCACAATCTGCAAATAGATACATTTCATCATTTCTAAGCATTATAAATGAACCGCTTGTTCTATTAAATCCTTCTTTTGTTTTTATAATTTGAAGGGCTGGTCTTACAGTTTCTCCTGTTGTATGAACAGCACCTGATACCATTCCGTCAGCTTTTCCCATGTAAACAAGCATTGTTCCAAAATAGTTGGGGTCTTGAAGAAGTTTTTCAGCTTCTTCTTTATTAAGTTTGCCCTTTCTTCTTTTAACAAGGGAATTTACCATATCTTCTGAAATATTTTCCTTAGGATCAATTATTTCAAGAGACTTTATATCTAAGTTATTTTCTTTACCTGTGTTTTTTATACTTTCAAGGTCTCCAAGAACAAGAGGCTTTATTATACCTTCTTCTTGTAATTTTATTGCAGCTTCAAGTATTCTCTTATCTTCACCTTCTGGAAAAACAATTTTTGCATTTTTTCCTTTTAATTTTTCTTTAAGTTCACTAATTAAATCTTTCATCATTACCTCCATTAATATAATCGTAAGACTTAAATATGATAAAATCAAGTATAATTGCTTTTACAAATAAAAACAGTTATTATAAATTAAGGTGATAAAATGAAAAAATTGTTAATTTTAATTTCAGCTGCCTCTTTAATTTTTATACATACATACGCCTTCACAGACACAAATAGTCACTGGGCAAAAGAAAGCATAAACTATGTTAAAGAAAAAAATCTTATGGAAGGATTTCCCGACAGAAGTTTTATGCCGGATAAAATTTTGACCAGGGGAGAAACCGCAAGCATTATATATAAAATAAGCAGAGCAAATTCTTTAGATTCTGAGATAAATTTTAAAGATGTAAATAAAGATGACTGGTATTATATACCAATTAAAAATCTTGTTCTTCAAGGTTTTGTAAAAGATGAATCTTATTTTTTCCCGAAAAATCCCATGACCAGAATAGATTTTGTAAATCTTATCAACAATATTTATGAGCCCTTTTCCCAAGATAGATTTTACACTGATACTGAAAATTTAACTAAAAAAGAAAAAACAGCTTTAAATAATTTTTCAGGTTTATTTGCAGGCTACCCTAAAGAAAAATTTATGCCCTATAAGGCTCTCACACGAGCTGAGGCAGCTTCAATTTTTAAAAGGATAGATGATTTAGGCATAAGAAAAATCGGTTCTCAAAATCCTGATGGCGAAGATTTAAGACTTGCAAAATATAAATTACAACAACTTATTTATAAAGCAGGACCCATGGAAAAAATTCCTGATCAAGTTTTAAAAAAGGCTCAAGGTTTAATGGACCAAAAAAACTTAGAGCAAATTCAAAATATGTGTATTGAATTGGAAAACCTTATAAAAGAAGGAAATGAAGAAAACAAGGCCCAAAAAGAAAATAAACCTTCTTATAAACTCACGGTTAATGTAAAAGATGAAACTGGCAATCCCATAAAGGCCAGTCTAACAATAAATGATTTGCCTTTTGTAAATAATTCCCCTCTTTTGAAGGGTCTTTATTCCTTAAGTGTCATTGAAAAAAATTATAAAAGTGAAACCACCATTATAGAAATAAAAGATCAAGATAAGGTTGTAAATATTACTTTAAAAAGAAAAAAAGAAGATCTTTATAGAATTAACATTGTGGGAACAGGTCTTATATTGGACAAAAAAGGTCCCTATAAAGCTGGTACGAGAATTGAAGTTTTACTTAAAGCACCGGATAATTTTGAACTTGAATCCTTTAAATTAAATGGCGATGAAAAATATATCGGTGACGAAAATAAATTCACCTTTATAATTACTCAAGACACAAATTTAGTTGTAATTTGGAAAAGAATAAATAATTTTTAATTTTTAGCAAAAAAATACGCTGGGACTTTTTAGTCTCGGCGTTTTTTATTGTCTGATTTTTTTATTAAAAGGCTTAATTAAAATTTCACTTGGAATCTGAGCAAGAATGGTTGCTATAAATACAATTAAACAACCTAACATTTCTCTTGCTGTCATACTTTCTTTTAATAGTATAGCCGCAGCAAGAGCTGCTATTATACTTTCAAGAGAGAGTATAAGGGACCCTATTGTAGCATCTATATCTCTTAAAGCAATTATCGAAAGAGTATAGGCAAGGCCGCTGGAAAGAATCCCCGTATAAAAAATTGAGGTTTTTGCAGCCAAAATTTCAGACATATTTATGTCTTCTATAAAAAATGCAATTATTCCCGATATTATTCCAAAAACAAAAAATTGTGAGCAACTTAATATTATTCCGTCACATTTTGATGAATAAGTGTCTATAAAAATAATATGAAGAGCAAAACCCACTGCACTTAAAAGTATTAAGAAATCTCCTCTTTCTATGGTAAAATCTTTTTTTATTGAAATGAAATATAGACCGATTATTGCAAGAATTACACATATTACAACTTTTTTATCCGGCTTTTTGCCCATTAAAAAATAAAAAATAGGTAAGAATGCAATATAAAGGGTTGTTAAAAATCCTGATTTCCCAGCATCTGTAAAAACCATACCTGCCTGTTGTAAATTTTGAGCAAAACTAAGGAGAATACCTAAAATCACTCCTGCTTTTACTGAAAATTTTTTGTCTATATAATGGGATCTGTCTATTAATTTTTTAGGTCTTATTAAAATAATTATTATAAGTGAAAAACCTGCCAATAAACCTCTTGCCATATTATAAGTAAAAGGACCTACATGATCCATGGCTGTAGATTGAAATACAAAAGCGGTTCCCCAAATAAGTGCAACTAATAATAACATTAATGCTGCTCTAATCTCTTTTTTCATAAATTCTCCACTATAAAATGTTTTTAAAAAATTTTTCTTTCGCACTATAAAGTATGATACCAAATAAATAGATTTGCAACAATATTTTTATAGTATTTATTTTTTTATGTTTTATTAAAATTAAAAAAATTTTTAAGTTTATAAAATATAAAAAAGAGTACTTTTTAAAGTACTCTTTAATCTAAACTTATAATTGAATTATAGGAACATTCCTCCAAATTGCACAAATAGTGGTGCAAATACAAGAGAAACAACTGTTATAAGTTTAATAAGAATATTAAGTGAAGGTCCTGATGTGTCCTTAAAAGGATCTCCTACAGTATCGCCTGTTACGGCAGCCTTGTGAGCATCTGAACCTTTTCCACCATGTTTTCCTGATTCAATATATTTCTTAGCATTATCCCAAGCTCCGCCGGCATTAGCCATAAATATAGCCATTAAAACTCCTGTTACAAGAGCTCCTGCTTGAAGTCCACCCAAGGCTTCTGGTCCAAGTAGTAATCCTACAATAATAGGAACTATTACTGCAATAAGACCTGGAACTATCATTTCACGAAGAGCTGCGGTTGTAGAAATATCTACACACTTAGCATATTCAGGTGTTGCTTTTCCTTCCATGATTCCTGGAATTTCTCTAAATTGTCTTCTTACTTCGTCTATCATAGATGATGCCGCATTACCAACAGCACTCATTGTCAAAGCTGAGAATGCAAAAGGAAGCATTCCACCTACAAAAGTTGCTGCAATAACAGCTGGCTTAGAAATATCTATTCCATCAAGGCCTGTTGCATTAATGTATGATACAAAAAGTGCAAGAGCTGTAAGAGCTGCAGAACCTATGGCAAATCCTTTACCTATAGCTGCTGTTGTGTTTCCTACAGAGTCAAGAGAGTCTGTAATTTCACGAACATCTTCAGGAAGTTCGCACATTTCTGCAATACCTCCTGCATTATCTGCAATTGGTCCATAAGCATCAACGGCAATAGTCATACCTGCAGTTGAAAGCATACCAACTGCTGCAAGAGCTATACCATAAAGTCCCTTAATGGCACTTTCTGCTCCACCTGCTCCAAGATAAGCTGCAATTATACCTAAAGCTACAATTATAATAGGTCCAACTGTTGACATCATACCTACAGAAAGTCCAGCAATAATATTTGTTGCGTGACCTGTGTTTGATTCTTCAGCAATTCTTTGAACAGGTTTATAGTTATCTGCTGTGTAATATTCAGTGAATTTAGAAATTATAAGTCCTACTAAAATACCTACAATAACAGGTATAAAGGGTTGAAAACTTCCAAAAGTATATTTTGATAAAAATGCAGATGCCACAATAGTTACAACAGCTGCAATATAAGTTCCCATGTTAAGAGCTTTTTGAGGATTTTTATCTCCCTTAACAAAGAATGCCGCAAGAATACAAGCAACAATACCTATTGCAGCAATGGCAATACCATATTGTACTCCGGCATCTTCGTAAGCTACAAGACCAAGGGTTATAACTGAAAGAAGAGCACCTACATAAGATTCAAATAAGTCTGCTCCCATTCCAGCAACGTCACCTACGTTATCTCCTACGTTATCTGCAATAACTGCAGGGTTTCTTGGGTCGTCTTCAGGAATACCTGCTTCAACTTTACCTACAAGGTCAGCTCCAACATCGGCAGCCTTAGTGTAAATTCCTCCTCCAACTCTTGCAAAAAGAGCAATTGAAGAAGCACCAAGAGAAAATCCTGTTACAATTGCAGGATCTTTTCCTGAATAAATATAAGCAAGACTTATTCCTATAATACCAAGCCCTACAACACACATACCCATTACAGCACCGCCGGAAAAAGCAATATCAAGAGCCCTTCCCATTCCACTTTTCCATGCTGCATTACTTGTTCTTACATTGGCCTTTGTAGCTACATTCATTCCAATGTAACCTGCAAGAACTGAGAATATAGCTCCAACTAAAAAACAAATTGCTATTTTTATATCATGTAGACCAAAACATAAAACTAATGATAATACCACTACAAATATAATTAGAACTTTGTATTCCCTCTTTAAAAAAGCCATAGCGCCATCGTGAATATGTCCGGAAATTTCACGCATTCTATCATTTCCAACATCTTGTTTTGCAATAAAATTAGCCTTTAAAAAGGCATATGCCAGTGCAATAAGTCCAACGATGGGAGCTATAATTAAAATATTTTCCATAACTCCTCCTTAATATAAAAACTCTATTGAATTGCCAATAGAATTAATAACGATAAAACGAAAATTATAGCGGAAATAGTAACTATTTTATTTAATTTTTCCTTTTTACTTGCTCCAGTGTGTTCTCCCCAAAGAGATTCAACACTTCCGTCAAGTGTTCCAAGTCCCGCTTGTTCTGATTCCATTGATGTTACTGTAACAATAAGCACAATGGATGTAACAGCTATTATAACTGATAATATAGCTTGCATTTTAACCTCCTATTAATGTATTTATCTATAACGTATAAATTTTAACACAAGCTAAGTTTTATTTCAAACTTATAGAGATTATAAATTGAAAAAAATCTGAAAAGTTAGTGAAATTAAAAAGAGCTTAAATTAATAAGCCCTTTTTAATTAATTAAATTTTATTTTTTTTCAAAAGAATATCCGTGTTTTCTTAAATCTTCTTCAATTTGTCTTTGTTGTTCTTCATCCTTAGTAGAAACCACTACATTAACTTTCATCGCATCAATAGCATCTGCATGAGTATCAGGTGATTGTCTTATTTGATTGATGTTTGCTTTATTTTCTTCAAACAATCTTGTAAGTTTACTTAATTCACCTGGTTGATCATTTAATATAACCTTGTATTCAGCAGATCTTTTAGTTTTAAATAAGCCCTTGTTTATTACTTTTGCAATTCTTGTTACATCAATATTTCCACCTGAAAGTAGACAACAAACTTTTTTACCTTCATGTTCAAATTTGTTGTACATTAAAGCTGCAACAGGAGTTGCACCTGCTCCTTCAGTAACTATCTTATCCTTTTCAAGAAGAGTAAGTATAGCAGAAGAAATTTCATTTTCATCAACAAGTACAATTTCATCTACATATTTTTCAACTAAACCAAAAGTAATTTCTCCGGGAACCTTTACAGAAATACCATCGGCAATAGTTGAACCACCTTTAACTCCTGTTATCTTTCCTGCTTTTTTAGATTCATACATAGAAGGAACTGCCTTTGTTTGAACTCCTATTACCTTGCAAGAAGGTCTGAGGGATTTAACTGCAAGAGCAACTCCACTTATAAGTCCTCCGCCACCAATAGGAACAACTACAATATCACAATCCGGAAGATCTTCAAGTATTTCAAGACCTATTGTGCCTTGACCTGCTATAACTTCTTCATCATTAAAAGGCGCAATAAAAGTATAACCCTTTTCTTTAACTAACTCTTGAGCTTTTGCTGCTGCATCATCAAAAGTTTCCGGAACAAGTAAAACTTCAGCTCCGTAATTTTTTGTTGCTTCAACTTTTGAAATAGGTGCGTGTAAAGGCATACATATAATAGATTTTATACCTCTTTCAGTAGCTGACTTTGCAACTCCTTGAGCATGGTTTCCAGCTGAACATGCTATAACTCCCTTAGAAGCTTCTTCAGGTGTCAAAGTTGCAATTTTATTATAAGCTCCTCTTAATTTAAATGAGCCTGTGTCTTGTAAGACTTCAACTTTTAAATAAACATCTTCCCCTAAATTTGCGGCTTTTACAAGGGGTGTTTTTTTAATATGACCCTTTAACCTTTCTTTAGCATCATAAATTTTTTGAACTTCCATTTAATCCTCCTCGGGTCTTTTGTGGTGAATTATACTTACAAATTTTTCATCCTCTAAAATTTTTCTGACCCTTTTTTCAAATTCCATACGACTTAACCAAATCATCCTGTCACAACCTAAGCATTTCAGTTTGATGTCGGCGCCGGTTCTTAAAATCTCCCAACGATTTTCGCCACATGGATGTCCTTTTTTTAAAATAACAATATCGCCAAGTTCATAATAAAGCATAATAAACTCCTTATTCACCTTCCGAGAGATCTCTCATTTTATTATTGTCTGAGCTTCTTGATTGAATAATCTTATAAATATTCAATTTCCCATCTTTAAGTGCGGCAACAGTTACACCGCCTATCTCAATTTTTTCAATTCCTGAACCGAGTCTTGTGTAAAATTCAGATTTTTTACCTATCTCTCCTCCTAAATCGGATTCGCCTATAGTATAAATTGAACCTCCCACATCAGCAAGACCCGTTACATTTGCTGCAATAATAAACTTTGCTCCTTCTTCAAGCCTCATGTTATATTTTGAAAGAATTCCACTGTGCAAAAGATAAATACAAGAATCTTTGTAAAGGACATCACTAATATTGGGTATCTCTTTATGTAGTGTTTTTTCTCCATTTAAAATATAAATGTTTTTATCAGTTACCATTATAACTTTTCCTGACATTACCTTTACATCCAAGGCAACTTCCCCTACATAGTCAATTCTCTTTGAAAATTTTCCCTTACCTGATAATGTTGTCTTATATCCTCTGTCATAAGGATTTATTTCTGCAACAACATAGTTTTTTAAGTCATTAAAATCCATGGCAACTATAAAATTCTGAGTTTTATAGATTTCGCTTAAAGAATCTCCCTTTAAAAGGCTTAAAACTTCTCTGCCATTATCCTTCATGTGAACAATGGTGTTTTGCCCCTGAGTAATTATGTTGTAAACATCATAAGGAGCCACTGAAGTACCTAAAAATTCTCCATTTTCAGAATATCTATAAATTTTTTTAAGATCGGAATCATATAGATAGCATGAATTAGTTCCCCAAAAAACTTTTAAATTTTCAGAACTCTTGTCAATCTTTTTTTCCATTTCACCGTCTTTGCTGGCAACATAAAGATAATTTAAATCCCAAATCATAAGAGATGAGCCTGTAAGATGAAAATCCTTTACGTCGCTTACAAAACCAGGGGTCTTTATTTTAATTAAAGTCTTGTTGCCGTTTAAGTTATTTCTGTTGAAAATTAAAAATAAAAGCAGAAAAAAAGCAATCCCGCCAAGAAGAAAATTTTTTTTGTGTTTTAAGAAATAGTCCATAAATTCCTCCGCATTTATTATATCAAACTATAGAAATTTTTCCAAAATTTTTCACCAAAAAAAGAGTACCCCAAGAGCACTCTTTATTGGTAAAGATTTTTATCTCCAAATTTGATTTTACTGTCCGGCACTGTTCTTTCACCGGGAAGACCTGCCTTGTCAATAAGACTTGTTAAAATTCTTGAAATCTCTGCTCTTAAAACAGAACCCCTGGGTCTGAAAGTATTGTCAGGGTAACCTCCAACAGCCCCCAACTTTACAAGAGCACCTATATAGGCAATTTCTTCAGAAGACAAATTTTCCAAATCTTTAAAATTCAAAGCTTCCTTTGCATCCGGTTTCAACTTATACATATAACCTAAGATTTCTACAACTTCCATCCTGCTGATGGGCTTTGAAGGATTTAGATTTCCTGTAGTAGGAACTAAATAACCTGCCTTAACAGCTTTTCCAACTTCCTTATAAAACCAATCATCAGGTTTAACATCACTGAAAAAAACAGGGTAGACTTTTTTTAAATTTGCCATATTGTTAATAACGGCATAAAATTCAGCCCTTGAAATTTCCGCATCAGGTTTAAATAAATCACCTTCATAGCCGGAAATAAAACCCATGTCCGAAAGCTTATCAATATAATCACTGGCCCAGTGATTTCTCGTATCGGAAAAAGACCTTGCAGAAACACTTACAAATAACATACAAATTGAAATGAACAGTGTCAGGTATTTTTTTAATCTTCTCATATCCTCACCACTTCCAATTTATACTTACATTATATCAGTTATTTTTCCTACTAATTTTAAGATTGTATTACATATTATTTTTTCTTGTAATACTAGTGAAATATTGGGTAATATTAGAGAGGTGATATTATGAAAAGTTTATTATTAAAAGAAATTTACAATAGAATTTACTTAAAACCCTATGATTTCAGATATGCAAAAGTGGGAGATAAGGTCAAAAATTATATAGAAGAAAATTTAAAAAAGGATAATGTTGAACCAAAGGAGATTTATTCCTCTTATCAATGCCATTCCACTAATATAAGTATCGTTGAAAGGGATAAGGCTGAAAATTTTATATATGGAAAAATTTTTCTTAACAGTGATGGAATGATTACAAGTTCAAAAAATGTTGGTCTTTTTATAAAATTTGCAGACTGCACTCCCCTTGTCCTTTACGAAAGAGAAAATCATATCTTGGGTATTGTACACTCCGGTTGGAGGGGCACTTCAAAAAAAATTGGAGAAAGCTTAATTGAAAAAATCTTAGAATTAGGTGGAAAAAGAGAAAATATCCTTGCCTATATAGGTCCTTCAATAGATTCAAAAAATTATGAAGTTGGTAAGGACGTCTATGATGCCTTTGATTCTTTTAATACTTATAAGAATTTTAAAAAGTCAGATATTTTTATTTCAAAGGACAATAAAAATGAAAAGTTTTTACTTAACATGAAAAAGGCAAATAAGATAATTTTAGAAAATAATGGAATAAAAAATATTGAAGTATCCAAAGAAATTACCTTTGACAATATTAATTTACACTCTGCCCGAAGAGATGGGAAAAATTATGGACTTAATGGGATGATGGTGATGATGAGATAAAAAAATCCCAAAAAAATTATAAACTTGTACAAAAAAAATGTAGACTTTATTTTGTAAGTCTACATTTTTTTATTTTACCTTCCGAAAAATTCTTTGAAAAATTCATACAACCTTTGTCTTTCTCTATCATCCATTTGGGAATCACCTTGGTTGTTAGGATTTTTTTCTACATTTTCTTCAGTCTTTGACACTTTATAATCTGTAAAAGTTATTTCAAGGGTCATTTCTTTTTTGTCCCTTAAAATATCAAGTTTAACCTTATCTCCCGGTTTATATTTGTAAAGATCCGCCCTTAAAGTGTTGACGCTGTCCAAATCTTTTCCGTCCATTCTTAATAAGACATCACCTTTTTCAAGTCCTGCCAGCTTTGCAGGAGAATTGTCCAAAACATCTCCAACATAAAGACCCTTATGGGATTTTATATTCGTTCCAAGCATTCTGTTTGCATCTTCAACTGGAACTGATGATGCTCCTAGGGCAACTGCCTTATAATCTCCTGTCTTAATTACACTTTCTATAATAGGTTTTATAGAATTAATAGGAATTGCAAAGCCCATGCCTTCAGCAGAAGAAACTTTTACTGTATTAATTCCTATTACCTGTCCTCTGTCATTTATAAGAGGTCCTCCAGAATTTCCTCCATTAATGGAAGCATCTGTTTGAATTAAGCCTACCATAAATCCGCCACCATCAACTTGACCTATATATCTGTTAAGGCCTGAAATTATTCCCTTACTCATAGATCTTTGAAAGGCCATATCAAGAGGATTTCCTATGGCAATTGCAGTTTGTCCAACTTTTAAAGTATCAGAATCTCCAAAACTTGCCCCTTCCAATTTTTTATCGCTTTTAATTTTTACAAGGGCTATATCTATAAAACTGTCTGACCATACAACTTTTCCTTCGGTGCTGGTACCGTCATTTAAAAATACATTTACTTTTTTGGCAGCCTTTCCTCCCAAAGAAACCACGTGAGAATTTGTCAAAATATATCCATCCTCTGAATAAATTACTCCCGAACCTGTTCCCCTCACTGCTTGTGTTCCAAAAGGAGTCATTTGATAACCCTCAGTTGTAATACCTACAACTGAAGGGACTACTTTTTCAAAAACATAAGTGGCAGAATTTTCCCCTGAGCTTGTTTGTATATTTACATTTTGACTTTGAAAGTCCCTTTCTTTATTCGCCTCTGTGGAAACAGCCATTTGAAATCTTTCTCCTAAAAGTCCATAAGTAATGGCGCTTCCTAAAAGACCTCCTATAAGAGAAAAGATAAGGGCTAAAAATAAAATCCCCTTTCCTCCTCTTTTTTTATTTTTTCTTCTGTCGAAATTTTCATTTTCGTAATAATTTTTTATTTCTTCATTTCTTTCATCCATTTTTCTACCTCCTCTTTAACTATACCCATTTTAGCCTATCTAAATGAATGCAAAATGAATTAGCTTTATTTATAAATTTTACTCGTTTATAATAATAGTGGAGTTGATTTAATGCTTTTTAATTCTGTAAACTACTTAATATTTTTTCCCATAGTAGTAATTATTTATTTTTCCCTGAATGATAAATTCAAAAAAATATTTTTATTGGGAGCAAGCTTTTTTTTCTATTCATCATGGAATTTTAAATATTCTCTTTTAATGCTTTTAAGTATTGTCGTAACTTTTTTTACGGGAATCTATATAGAAAAAGCTAAAAGTCAAAAAGAAAAAAAGTTCTTTATTTTTTTATGCTTTTTTATAAATTTAGGCATACTTTTTTTATTTAAATATTTTTCCTTTAGCTTAGGATTTTTAAATAGACTTCTAGGACTTTTAAATTTACACTTAAACTTTAAGGGTCTTAACTTTCTTTTACCTGTTGGCATATCTTTTTATACCTTCCAAGCTCTGGGCTACACAATTGATGTATATAGAAAAGAAATAGGGGCAGAAAAAAATTTCATTAATTATGCTCTTTTTGTTTCATTTTTTCCTCAACTTGTTGCAGGCCCTATAGAGAGGTCAAAAAATCTCCTGCCTCAAATTAAAACCCTTGGCAATAGAAAATATGAAAATCTTTCAAAAGGCTTTTTATATATTTTGTGGGGAATATTTTTAAAACTGGTAATTGCAGATAGAGCTGCAATTTTTGTAAATCAAGTTTATGCAGACTATAAAAATCTTTCATGGCTCTTTTTATTTATAGGAGCTGTCCTTTTTAGCTTTCAAATTTATTGCGACTTTTACTCTTATTCCATAATAGCAAAGGGATCGGCAAAGATATTGGGTTACGATTTAATGGATAATTTTAAAGAACCCTACCTTTCAAAATCTATAGGAGAATTTTGGAAAAGATGGCATATTTCCCTTTCAACTTGGTTTAAAGATTATCTCTATATACCTCTTGGCGGAAATAGGGTAAATAAATTCAGAACTTATATAAATGTCCTTATAGTTTTTTTAACAAGTGGCCTTTGGCATGGAGCCAACTATACATTTATAATCTGGGGTCTTATTCATGGAATTTTTAACATTCTCGAAAATATTACAAAAAAATATTTTGTAAAATTCAAAAATAATTTACTCTATATAAGTTTAAGAAGGATGATGACCTTTTTAGTTGCAACCTTTGCCTTTATATTTTTTAGAGCCAACCATTTAACCATGGCAACTAGCTATATTTCAAAGATATTTTTTCTTGAAGGAGATCCCCTTAAAGACAAAATAAACTTTTCCTTAGGCAATGTTTATGTATTGACATTTGCAATCTTTGTTTTATTCTTAGTTGATATAATAAAGTACAGAGGAATAAATATAAGCGAGAAAATAGAAAGTAAAAACTTTTTATTTAGAATAGTCATCTATATACTTTTAATTGTCTTTTCTCTTATTTTCGGAGTTTACGGTCCCGGTTACAGTGAAAGTCAATTTATTTATTTTCAATTTTAGATGTGATTTAATTATGAAAAATTTAAAAAGAATATTAAAAATAGGAATCTTTATTTTGATTCTCTCAACAATAATAAGTCAACTGAATACAATTTTTATTAGAAAATCCTTAGAAAAACCTTGGGATATGGGCAATAAAATAGCCGGATATTTTAATGAAAAAGAAAAATATGACCTCATGTTTTTCGGCACAAGTCATGCCTATTGCAGTTTTTATCCGGAAATACTTAAAAAACATGGAATAAATTCTTATGTTTTAGCAAGTCAAAAGCAACCTGTCCAAGCAAGCTACTACTATATAAAAAAAGCCCTGAAAATATCAGAGCCTAAAAAAATTTATTTTGACATTTGTGATTTAATTACAAAAAACCAATTGGATGATGGAACGATTCACTCCTATACGGACTACTTTCCCCTAAGCTTTGATAAACTTGCAATGATAAAAAATTCCCTTCCAAAAGATAAGTGGGCAGAAAATATTTTTCCCCTTTTTAAATATCACTCCCGTTGGGAGGAAATAGCTGAAGAGGATTTGAAGTTTAAATGGAAAGACTTCCACGATGACTTAAAGGGCTATGTAATGCTTCAAGGTCAAAGTAAAAATTTTATGAAAAATCCTAAAGTAAACCTTGATAATATGAAAATTATAGAAGCCGCAAAAGATAAGACCTTTAAAGAAGAAAACTATATTTGGGCAAAAAAAATATACGACCTTTGTAAAAAAAATAAGCTAGCCCTATATTTTATAAAAACACCCTTATTTAATTTTGAGCCTTATAAAGAAAATATAGATGCTGCTTTTTCTTACATTAAGGATTTTGGCGGAAATGTTATAGATCTATCAAAGGATAAAGAAAAAATCGGATTAACAAAGGAAGATTTTTACGATCCCTCCCACTTAAATAGGGCTGGAGCAGAAAAATTTACACAGTACTTTTATGAAAATTATTTAAAATAAAAGATTAGGTAAACTATAATCTTTTATTTTTTTCCGGCAAATATTTCCAATATTTTTTGGGCATATTAGAAATCATAAGTCCTATGTTTTTTCTCTCCTCAATGGCAACAGAATCATAAAAATTAACCCAAGCGGACCTGAAAAACTTTTCATTTTCACTATCTATAGGACTTAAAGACTCAACATCTAAAATTTTAAGCCTGCCCCTTTGACAAAAAGCGGCTTTTTTTCTTTTATCATCACAAATAATAAAATCTTCCTTAGGCATTCTTTTTAAAAAATGCCTTGCCAAAAAAATTAAAATATCATTTTGAGGAGAAAACTCAGCCAATAAAAAATTATCCTGAATCTCCCTAAATCTTAAAAGCCCCTTATAAGAATGAAGTTCCCGGGAAAAATTCTTTAAAATTCCTCTGTAAGCCACTGCGTACTCATGAGCAGAACTTAAAAAATTAATACCATATCTGTAAATATTCTTTATACAAACCCCTATAATATATTCCTTTTTTATATGGTCCGACAAAAAAATCTTAAAAAAATCTCCCAAAATATCCTTAGAAAAATTTTTTATCAAGCTATTTTTAACCCTATTTGCCTTTTCTAAATCCCTCTTTACATATAGGCTATCAAAAAAAACCACTTGATCATTTTCCTTTTCTATCTCTATATCTTCAATAAACTTATAAGAATCAAATATTAAAGTTAAAAGACCATCAAAAGTCCCATCATAAATATATTTCATATCACCACATCTTCAACTGCTCACAGGCATAAGGATCTTTAGCTGACATAATATCCTTTAAAGCCTCCTTTGTAGAAACATTTATTCCCCTGTAAACTCCCCTTACAGTTATAAAATTTTTGCAATTCTTAGTTGAAATTTTTAAGCTTTTTAAATCATCATAATTTAAAGCCGCAAACCTTCTGGCATTTATTATCCTAAGAGCATAGGTCCTTCCAATGCCTGGAACACGCATAAGCTCTTCAAAACTTGCCCTATTAATTTCAAGAGGAAACTTTTCAATATTTTCTATAGCCCAATTCATTTTAGGATCCAACCTTAAATCAAAATAAGGATTTTTTTTATTTAAAATTTCATCAGCCTTAAAACCGTAAAACCTTAAAAGCCAATCCGCCTGATAAATTCTATGCTCCCTTAACATGGAAGTCTCAGAAATTCCCTCTGTAAAACTTGACTTAACAACAGGAATGTAGCGAGAATAATAAACCCTCTTCATATTAAAATTTTTGTAAAGACTCTGAGCTTGATTAATAATAGTCAAATCATCCTCACGACTTGCCCCCACAATCATTTGGGTAGTTTGACCAGCAGGCAGAAACTTAGGAGCCTTTCTAAAAATCTTTCTTTCCTCAACATTTTCAATCAAAGTCTCTTTTATATTTCCCATAGGCTTAAAAATCTGGCCGTAAGACTTTTGAGGAGCCAAAAGACTCAAAGACCTCTCCGTAGGAAGTTCAATATTAATACTCATCCTATCCACCAAATTTCCAAGTTTATGAATAAGATCATGAGAAGCCCCAGGAATAGCCTTCATGTGAATATAGCCATTGAAATTGTACTTGTTCCTTAAAAGCTCAGCAACCTCAATAAGACTTTCCATGGTTTTATCAGGACTCTTAAAAATCCCAGAAGATAAAAAAAGGCCCTCAATATAATTTCTTTTATAAAAATTTATAGTTAAATCAGCCACTTCCCTTGGAGTAAACTCCGCCCTAATAACATCATTGTCCCTTCTATTTATGCAATAATTGCAGTTGTAAATGCACTTATTGGTCAAAAGAATCTTTAAAAGAGAAATGCACCTACCGTCCTCGCTCCAAGAATGGCATATACCAGAAAAACTTGCATCCCCCAAACCATTTTTATTTTTTCTATTAGACCCGCTGGAAGAACAACTCACATCATACTTAGCAGCATCAGTTAAAATTTTAATTTTTTCTTGAATATCCATTTAACCACCTGAAAAAATTATACCACCATACAATATTTTTGTAAACGTATGTTCTTTTAAATCTTGATAAGTTTTAACATATAAAAAACCTACATTCCATTGATGTAGGTTTTTTTCTATTTATTTTTTTTAATTTTTAAAGGAATGGATTGGGGCGGGGATTCTTCCTCCTCTGTTAGCAAATTCACTGCTATCTCCTTTTCCCATGTCCATTATTGGTGCATAGCCTAAGAGGCCTCCGAATTCTGCGTATTGTCCTGCTTTTTTTCCTATTACTGGTATTACTCTTACGGCTGTTGTTTTATTATTTATTACTCCTATGGCTGCTTCGTCTGCTATTATTGCTGATATTGTTGATGGGCTGGTATCTCCTGGGATTGCTATCATATCTAAGCCTACGGAACATACTGCTGTCATGGCTTCTAATTTGTCAATAGATAGGGATCCTGTTTTCACTCCGTTTATCATGCCTTCGTCTTCTGATACTGGTATGAAGGCTCCGCTTAATCCACCTACGTTGGTGCTTGCCATGATGCCTCCTTTTTTTACCGCGTCATTTAAGAGGGCGAGGGCTGCTGTGGTGCCATGGTAGCCTACGTTTTTTATTCCCATTTCTTCTAATATTCTTGCTACTGAGTCCCCTATTTCTGCTGTGGGTGCCAGGGATAGGTCTATTATTCCAAAGGGAAGGTCTAATTCTTTTGAGACTTCTCTTCCGACTAATTCTCCCATTCTGGTGATTTTAAAGGCTGTTTTTTGTATTGTTTCGGCTAAGGTTTCAAAGGGCTTGCCTTTTACTTTTTCAAGGGCTGCTTTTACAACTCCTGGTCCGCTTACTCCTACGCTTATTACGCAGTCTTCCATGCCTATTCCGTGAAAGGCTCCTGCCATGAAGGGGTTGTCTTCTACTGCGTTGGCAAATACTACAAGTTTTGCGCAACCTATGGAGTCTTTATCTTTTGTAAGTTCTGCGGTTTTTACTATGGTTTGTCCCAATGTTTTTACTGCGTCCATGTTTATGCCGGCTTTTGATGAGCCTACGTTTATGGATGAACACACTATGTCTGTTTGGCTCAAGGCTTCTGGTATGGAGTCTATTAAAATTTTATCTCCCTTGTTAAAACCTTTGTGGACTAGGGCTGAAAATCCTCCTATAAAGTCCACTCCCAGGTCTTTTCCCACTTTATCTAAGACTTGAGCAAATTTTAAATAGGATTTTTCTTTGGTTGCTCCTCCTAAAAGTGCAATTGGGGTTACGGAAATTCTATTGTTAATTATTGGTATTGAATAGGTCTTGCTTACAAGATCTGTTGTTTTTATTAAATTTTTTGCTTTTGAATAGATTTTATCGTAAATTTTTTGGCAGGCTCTGTCTATGTCTTCGTCTATGCAGTCAAGAAGAGATATGCCCATTGTTACTGTCCTTATGTCCAAGTTTTCTTGGTCGAACATTCTTATAGTTTCCAGTATTTTTTTTTCGTCCATGGTCCACCTATATTTGATACATTGCATCAAAGATGTCTTCTCTTTGAATTCTTATATCCATCTTCAATTCTTTTGCCATTTGGTTTGTTTTGTCTACAAGTTCTGTAAATTTTTCTCCCAAGTTGCTTATATCCACTATCATAATCATGGTGAAATATTTGTCCACTATGGTTTGGTTTATGTCTACTATGTTTAAATTATAGTCCGCTAAAAGTTTTGAAACTTTTGCTACTATTCCCACTTTGTCGTAGCCTATTATTGTTATTACTGCTCTCATTTTTTCCTCCTCTTAAATGTATCTTGCTAAAAAATAATCTTCTATTTTTAATTTTTCCAACTCTTCAATGAGTTTTTTTCTTATAAGTTTTTTCGTTTTTATAAAGATATATCCATTTTCCATATCTATCTTGTCTGCAAGTTCTAAGTCTATTTTACACGAACCAGGCACTCTTAAATAGTAAATTCCTTGAAAGTTTTCATTTTTATTTTCAAGTGCTTCTGTGTCCAGTGTATAATTTTCTTGTCCAAGGCTTAAAAGATCTTGCAAAACTGCATTTGCTGTTGGAAACATTCCTGCTCCCTTTCCTTTAATACTTAATTCTTCAAAATATTTGCCGTATATTTTTACCAAGTTTTTTGCATCTTCCAAATTATAGAAATCATTTTTTTCGTCTATTAAACATGGCTCTAAAATGGCAACATACGAATTTTCCCTAAATTCGCTATAGGCAATATGGCGAATTTTTAAATTTTTTGCTTTTGCTCTTTCTATATCCTCTTTTTTTATTTTTTCTATGCCAAAAATTTCTATGTCTTCCTCTTTTACCAGAGATTTACTTAAGCTTATTAGTAATGCTAGTTTTCTTCCACCGTCAAATCCCAAAACGTCATCTGATGGATCTTTTTCTGAATAGCCTAAGTCCTGTGCATTTTTTAAACTTTGGGAATAATCTAAGTTTTTTTCCGCCATCCTATCTAAGATATAGTTGCCTGTTCCGTTTAATACGCCTTCAATTTTTGTAATTTCATTTATTTTTCTTAAGCTTTTTAATTCTCTTAATATGGGGATGGCTCCTCCTACTGCTCCTTCAAATAAAAATGATACTTTATTTTTTTCTGCCAGGTTTATATATTCTTCTAAGTGTTTTGCTACTAGAGCTTTATTTGTACTTATTATATTTTTTCCCATACTTAAGGCTTTTTTTATGTAGTTGTGGGCTTCTTCCATTGCTCCCGTTACTTCTACTATTGTGTCTATTTCTTTGTCTTCTAAAATTTCCTGATAGTTATAGGTGAAAACATTTTTTATTTCTTCTTGGGGTTTTTTATTTTCTTTTAAAAGAATTTTTTTTACTATGATTTTTTCTTCTGTGTTTTCAGAGTTTTCAAATTTTTCTTTTATTATTTTGTAAACTCCTTTTCCCACTGTTCCATAGCCTAATATTGCAATTTTTCTCATATTTTTTCCTTTTTATTTTTACATTTTCTATATAATATCATAATTTTGATTTTTATTTTATTCTTTATTTAAGTGAAAAAAAAGACTTATTTTTTATAAGTCTTCTTTTTCATTTTCATTTTTATAAAAATCTACTATGTCTGTGAAAATGTCCCACATTTCATCTACTGCTTCTTTATTTTGAGATGAAAAGGCGATTATATTATCCCTGTTTTTTATTTCAAGTTTTTTTCCTATTATGCTTATTTGTTTATGAAATTGACCTTTTGAAATTTTATCGGATTTTGTTGCTATTACAATTCCCGTATAGCCGCAGGAAAGAATGTAATCGTACATTTCTTTATCTTGTTTTGTAGGTTCGTGGCGAATGTCCACAAGTAAAATTACTTCCAACAAATTTTTTCTGTTATCAAGGTAGGTATTTATTACATGGGCCCATGAATTTTTTTCTGCCTTTGATACTTTTGCGTAACCGTAGCCTGGAAGGTCTACAAGTCTTAAAAGATCATCTGCCCTGTAAAAATTTACCGTTCTTGTCTTTCCCGGTGTGGATGATGTTCTTGCAAGATTTTTTCTTCCTAACATTGCATTTATAAAAGATGATTTTCCTACATTACTTCTTCCAGCAAAGGCAAGCTCCGGCAAATCTTCTGGTGGATATTGGGATACTTTTACTGCTACTTTTTCAAGATCTGATTTTTTTATAATCATATTTCCTCCAAGGCAAGTTCTATAACTTGATCCATTGATGAAAGAGGAACTATTTCTAAAAGATCTTTTACCTTATCGTCTATTTCTTTTAAATCTCTTTCGTTATCTTTTGGTATTAAGACTTTTTTTATTCCCATTCTTTGGGCTGCTAAAAGTTTTTCTTTTAAGCCTCCTATGGGTAAAATTCTTCCCCTTAAAGTTATTTCTCCTGTCATTGCCACATCTCTTTTTACTGGCCTTAATGTTAAAGCTGATATTATTGATGTTGCTATGGTAATTCCTGCGGACGGCCCGTCTTTTGGCACTGCTCCTTCAGGAACGTGAATATGAATATCCATTTCAGATCTGAAATTTTCATTCACATTGAATTTTTTTGTGTTTGCTCCTATATATGAAATTGCAGCTTGTGCTGATTCTTTCATGACATTTCCAAGGGAGCCAGTTAAAATAATTTGTCCCTTTCCTGGCATAACTGCAGTTTCTATTGTTAAAGTTACTCCACCTATACTTGTCCACGCCAGTCCATTTACAGTTCCTATTTGATTTTTTTTGTCCAAGAGGTCAAATAAAAATTTCTTTTCTCCTAAATATTCCGGCAAATTAGTTTTTGTTACTGATATTTTTTCTTCTTCCCCTTCTACTATTTTAAGGGCTGCCCTTCTTGCTATTTTTGATATTTCTTTTTCAAGACTTCTTACGCCAGCTTCTCTTGTGTAATAATTTATTATTTCTTTTATGGCACCGTCAGATAGGGCAAAATTCTTTTTATTTAAACCATTTTCTTTTATTTGTCTTGGCAAAAGATATTTTTTTCCAATGTTAAATTTTTCATCAGGTGTATAGCCTTCAAGGTTTATTATTTCCATTCTGTCAAGAAGAGGTGATGGTATTGTAGATGTGGTATTTGCCGTTGTTATGAAAAATACTTCGCTTAAATCAAAGGGAAGCTCCATAAAGTGGTCGGTAAAAGTTTTATTTTGGGCAGGGTCTAATACTTCAAGAAGTCCCGATGCAGGATCTCCCCTATAATTATTTCCAACCTTGTCTATTTCATCCATTAAGAAGACTGGATTTTTTTCCTTGGCCTGTTTCATTAAACTTATTACTCTTCCAGGAAGAGCACCTACATAAGTCCTTCTATGGCCTCTTATTTCTGCTTCATCAGTTACTCCACCAAGGCTCATTCTTACAAATTTTTTGTTGAGGGCGTGAGCTATAGATGATGCAATAGAAGTCTTTCCTACTCCCGGCGGACCTACTAAACAAAGTATCGGTCCTTTTGTGTCTTTTGAAAGTTTTCTAACTGCAATAAATTCAAGAATTCTTTCTTTTACACTTTTTAAGCCGTAGTGTTCTTTATTTAATATTTGTCTTGCTTTTTTTAAGTCAATATTTTCTTCCTTTGAGTCTTCCCAGGGCAAGTCTAAAATCCAATCAAGATAATTTAAAATCACTCCATATTCAGGAGATTGGGAATTCATTTGAGAAAGTTTTTCTACTTCCTTAAGACCCTTTTCCAAGACTTCTTTAGGCAATTTTTTATTTTTTAATTTTTTTTCGTAACTTAAAGGCTCTTCTTCTTCTCCAAGTTCTTTTTTTATAACTTCCAGTTGTTCTTTTAAATAGTAATCTCTTTGAACTTTATCCATTTGAGATTTTACTTGAGAATCTATTTTTCTTTCAATTCTTAAAAGTTCTATTTCTTTTTTTAATATTTCGTGAAATTTTTTAAGCCTTTGGTAAACATCTATTGTTTCAAGAATTTTTTGATAATCTTCAAGTTTTAAGTTTACATAGCCTGCTGCTGTATCTACTAAAGTTGATGGAGTTGACTCGTCTACTATTGATTGAAAAAGTCCCGGTATCAATTTATTGTCAAGTTCACTGTAATTATTCAGATCTTCCTCTACAAGTCTTATAGCAGCTTCTACTTCTATGCTTTCTTCTTTTTGATCTTCTTCTTCGTATTCTGTAATTTCCGCTTCAAGATAATTGTCATGTTCAATTATTTTTTCAATTTTTCCCCTTTTTAATCCTTCAATCAAAATTCTAATTGTGCCGCCGGGGATTCTTAATATTTGTTTTACTGCGGCAACTGTTCCATATTTATATAAATCTTTTTCTTTAGGCTCAACTATTAATTCATTTTTTTGTGCCGTCAGAAAAATATTTGAATTGTTTAGTTCTGCTTGTTCTATTGAACCTATGGATTTATTTCTTCCACAGTCAAAATGGGTAACCATACCCGGGAATACTACAATTCCCCTTAATGGAATCATAGGTAAAATGTTTTTTTTCATAATATCACCATCTTAAAAAAAGGCTCACTTTAGTGGGCCTATTTTGAAGAATCTTTTAATTCTTTTTTCTCTTTTAATATAATCTCTACAGGTTCTTTTCCTTCTACAGCTTCTTTTGTAACTATTACTTGACTTATGTCTTCTCTACTGGGTATTTCAAACATTATATCAAGCATGGTTTTTTCTATTACACCCCTAAGCCCTCTGGCTCCCGATTTTCTTTTTATTGAAAGGTTTGCAATATATCTTAGGGCTTCTTTTGTGAAACTCAATTTTACATTATCAAGTCTTAATAGTTCTTGATATTGTTTTACAAGAGCATTTTTTGGAGCTTGTAAAATTTCAACAAGGGCATCTTCGTCAAGCTCTTCCAAGGTTACAGTAACAGGAAGTCTTCCTATTAATTCAGGTATAAGTCCAAACTTCATCAAATCTTCCGTTTGTAAGTTTTCTAAAATCTTTGAATCTCTTTCATCTTTTGATTTTATTTGACTTCCAAAACCTATGGAATTTTTTCCGATTCTTTGGGAAATAATTGAATCAATATTGTCAAAAGCTCCTCCAACTATAAAGAGGATGTTACTTGTGTCTATTTGGATAAATTCCTGACTTGGATGTTTTCTTCCCCCTTGGGGAGGAACATTTGCAAGAGTTCCTTCTATAATTTTTAATAGAGCTTGTTGAACTCCTTCTCCTGAAACGTCTCTTGTAATTGATACATTTTCAGATTTTCTTGCAATTTTATCTATTTCGTCAATATATACAATTCCTCTTTCAGCTGCTTCAATATCATAATCTGCCGCTTGAATTAATTTTAAAAGTATATTTTCAACATCTTCTCCTACATAGCCCGCTTCCGTTAAAGAAGTTGCATCTGCAATGGCAAAGGGGACATGAAGAATTTTAGCTAAAGTTTGTGCAAGAAGGGTCTTACCGCTTCCGGTGGGCCCTACTAACAAAATATTGCTCTTTTGAAGCTCAACTTCAGAACTTTTTTTGCTGTGCATAATTCTTTTATAGTGATTGTAAACAGCTACACTTAAAGTTCTTTTTGCAGCATCTTGCCTTATTACATAAGAATCTAATATATCTTTAATTTCTTTTGGTGTGGGAAGAGTAAAATCTTTTGAAACATCTTTTTTTAATTCTTCCTCTTCAAGAATATCTTGGCAAAGGTCTATACATTCATTGCAAATATAGACATTAGGTCCTGCAATAAGTCTTTTTACCTGATTTTGAGTTTTGCCACAAAAGGAACATCTTAGTATTTCATCATTAGACATTTTATATTTATTCTCTTTCCTTAATAACTTTATCTATTAAACCGTATTCTTTAGCTTCTTCAGCTGATAAGAAATGGTCTCTATCCGTATCTCTTTCAATTTTTTCTAAAGGTTGTCCTGTTTCTTGTGCCAAAATTTTATTGATACGTTCTCTAATTTCAATAATTTTTTCAGCGTGTATTAAAATATCTGACGCTTGTCCTTGTGCTCCTCCAAGAGGTTGATGAATCATTATTTCAGAGTTTGGAAGAGCAATTCTCTTTCCTTTTTTCCCTGCTGCCAGTAAAAAAGCTCCCATTGATGCAGCCATTCCAAGGCATATTGTTGAAACATCCGGTTTTATATAATTCATTGTGTCAAAGATTGCAAAACCTGCACTTACTGAACCTCCGGGGGAATTAATATAAATTTGAATGTCCTTTGTGGGATCTTCAGACTCTAAAAATAAAAGTTGAGCAACTACAAGATCCGCTGTAATGTCATTAATTTCTCCTGTTATGAAAATTATTCTGTCTTTTAAAAGTCTTGAATAAATATCATAAGCTCTTTCTCCACGATTTGTCTGTTCAATAACAGTAGGTACTAATGCCATATTCCACCTCTTTCTTCACTTTCATAAGTGATAATATCTTTTTTCTTTTCTCTTTTATTTTTCAGAAGTTTCTTCTTTCTTAGTTTCTTTTTTAGTTTCTGATTTTTTTGTAGTCTTTTTAGCCTTTGGTTTTTCTTCTTTTATTTTTTCAGATTTTTTTTCTTCAGTTTCTTTTTTTTCTACAAATTTACATTCTTCTACTAATTTTTCAACAGCACGTCTTGCTAAAAGATCATTTTTAACAGCTTCTTTGTTGTGTTCAAGCATAATATGCTTCATTTCTTTTTTCTTTTCTTCGTCTTTGCTGAAATATGTTTCAAGAACTTGGTCCACTTCTTTTTCTATTTCTTCGTCACTTACTTCAAAACCTTCTTTTTTAACAATGGCATCAAGAGTAAGTCTTTCAATAACATTCTCTTTTGCTTGAGGTTTTAAATTTTCTTTAAAATCTTTTAAATTTGTTCCAAGCATTCCTAAATATTGATCAAGTTTTAAGCCTTGAGCCCCTAAGTTTTGATTGTAAGAGTTTACCATATTTTCAATTTCATCTTCAATCATTCCCTTTGGAACTTCAACTTGAACTTTTGATGCAAGAGTCTTTAAAGCACGAGCTTTTTTCTCAGCTTCTGTTCTTTCTTTAAATTCTTTTTCTCTTTTTTCTCTTAAATCTTTTTTGTATTCATCAACAGTATCAAAGTCTGAAATATCTTTTATAAATTCATCATCAACTTCAGGAAGTTCTTCAAGAGAAATTGAATTTAACTTTGTTTTGAAAGTTGCTTCTTTCCCTGCAAGTTCCTTTGCATGATAATCTTCTGGAAAACTTGCAACTACATCAAACTCATCCCCTATATTCTTTCCTATAATTTGATCTTCAAAACCTGGAATAAAAGTGTTGCTGCCAAGTTCAAGATCTTGATTTCCAGCTTTTCCGCCTTCAAATTCTACTCCGTCAATGCTTCCTGTAAAGTTGATGTTAACTTTATCTCCCTTTTGAGCTGGTCTGTTATCAACATTTACAATTCTTGCATTCATTCTTCTTTGATTTTCAAGGTCATTGTTTATAAGTTCATCAGTTACTTGATAGTTTACTTCTTCAACTTCCATTCCCTTATAATCAGGAAGTTCTATTTCAGGTTTTACATCAACACTTATGTGAGCAAGAAGGTCTTTTCCTTCTTCAACTTTATCAAAATCAACTTCAGGGCTATCTACTACTTCTAAGTTTAATTCCTTTACAGCTTCTTCATATTTTTTAGGAAGCAAATCATTTACAGCATCTTCAAGGAAAATTCCCTTTCCGTAAAATTGTTCGATTATTCTTAAAGGTGCATGACCCTTTCTAAAACCTGGAATTTGAATTGAAGATTTATTTTTCTTATATACTTCCAATTCTTGTTTTTTAAGTTCCTCTGCACTAATTTCAATATCAAAATATACTTTATTATTTTCTTTTTTGAGTATTTCAGTCATATTATCCTCCTTAACGTCTTAAATATTATAACATAGACAAATATTTTTAAAAATTATTTATTTAAAGCCTGAATTATTTTCCCAAGCTCTTCTTCTGTGAGGGTTACTCCCTTGCCCATAGACTTATGGTCCGGGCTCCATTCTCTTATATCATATTTAGCAGGTCTTCCATTGTAGCTTACAAGGTTTAATTCTTTTGTCCATCCCTTGTTGTTTTCTGATAGGACTACAATTTTTTCTTCAATGTTAAAAGTAAAATCAGCCATTTTGTTTCCTCCAAATTTATATAAACTTTAAATTATTGACCGTCTTTAACCATTTTTTCAAGGCTTACTGCCAAATCTCCTGTAAAGTTGTCAATAATAATATTGTTTATTTTTTCAACAGCTTCTTTTGCAGAAATCTCTAAATTTACTCCATCTCTTCTCTTTGAAAATTCCACTATGGAGTCTTTGGCTTTTTTACCTACTGTGATTCTTAAAGGTATTCCTATTAAATCTCTGTCTTTAAATTTAACTCCGGCTCTTTCATCTCTATCATCAAGAATAACTTCATAGCCTAAGTTTTCAACAGCTCCATAGATTTTTTCTCCAAGTTCCATTTGATCCTTATCCTTAGGATTTATAACAGTTACTATTACTTGATAAGGGGCAACTGAAAGAGGCCAAATAATTCCGTTTTCATCATGATATTGTTCAATTATAGCGGAGATACTTCTCGTAACTCCCACTCCATAAGAACCCATATAAAAGTTTTGGCTTTTTCCATTTTCATCAAGGTAGGTTACATTTAAAGCCTCAGAGTATTTTGTTCCAAGTTGGAAGATATTTCCAACTTCAATTCCTCTGGCAAACTCATATTTTTCATTTGTTCCAGGAATTATATCTCCTTCTTTAACCATTAAAAGGTCATCTGCTATTTGTCCTTGAAAATCTCTTTTGTAATTGGCATTTATATAGTGTTTGTCTTTTTCATTTGCTCCAACTACTAAATTGGCAATTTTTGTAACGCTTTTATCTATAATTACTTGACCTTTAAGATTTATAGGACCTGTAAATCCTGGGTAGGTTCCACATGATTTTATAGTTTCTTCATCCATTACTTCTATTTCATGTTCAGCAACATTTAAAAATTCAGAAAGTTTTTCAAAATTCAGTTCTCTATCCCCTGGGATAAATACGAAAACAGGTTTTCCACTTATTAAAAGGTCAATAGCCTTTAAGCACTTATTTTTTTCAACTTTTAATAGTTTTGAAACCATATCTATACTTGTTGTATCTTTTGTTTCAACCTTTTCCAAATCTTTAGGCTCTGAATCATCTGTGAAAGTATAATTAACAGGAGCTTTTTCATCTGAATAAGCAATTTGAGAAGTTTTTGAATATCCAATTCTACCTTCTCCCGTTTCTGAAAGAGCAATAAATTCATGAGATTTATTTCCTCCCATAGGACCGTTTTGACCTTCTACAACTTTATATTCAAGTTCCAGTCTGTCAAAAATTCTTTCATAGGCACGGTACATTATCATATAAGCTTTTTCCATGGATTCTTTATCCACATCAAAGCTGTAAGCATCTTTCATAATAAATTCACGAGCTCTATTTATGCCAAACCTTGGTCTTTTTTCATCTCTATATTTAGTTTGAATTTGATATAAATTTAAGGGAAGTTGCTTATAAGAATTAACCTCTCCTTTTATAAGTTCAGTAAAATATTCTTCTGCAGTAGGTCCAAGACAAAAATCTCTTCCATTTCTATCTTTAAGTTTAAACATTTCCGGTCCGTATTTTTCCCAGCGTCCTGACTCTTGCCAAATTTCTGCTGGTTGAACTGCAGACATTAAAATTTCTTGAGCCCCGGATTTGTCCATCTCTTCTCTTACAATCTGTTCAATTTTTCTAACAACTCTATATCCTAAAGGAAGATAGGTATAAATTCCGGATGTGGCTTTTCTAATCATACCACTTCTTAAAAGAAGTTTATGAGATTCAACTTCCGCATCTGAAGGTACTTCTCTAAGAGTTGGCATATATAATTTAGTTAACTTCATTTTTCCTCCATCTTAATGACAGTTATTGAACAGATAGGCTATCTGTTCATAATCATTGCTATTATATAATTACAAGTCCTGCCTTGCAAGGAATATTTAATTGAAGAAATATTATTTTGTAAAAAAATAAAAACCCTCAAAGGGTTTTTACTTTTAAAACTTTTTAACAGATTGTCCTTCAAGAATTCTTGCAGGAAGCATAACATTTTCGCTATCGCTTTCTCCTTTGATTTCTTTTAAAATAGACCTTATGGCAACAGCGCCTATATCATAGTATGGAACTTTTACAGCAGTAAGTTTAGGCCTGTGAATTGTTGTAATGTAAGAGCCACCATAAGCTGTTACAGAAACATCTTTCGGCACATTTATGCCCCTGTCACTTAAATAGTTGGAAACATGAATTGCAATTTCATCTTGGCTGCAAATAAGAGCTGATAACTTTTCCTTTTTTATCTTTTCAACAATATTTTCTATTTCATTTTCAATATCATTTTCTTTGATTCCATTAAGCTCAATAATATTTTCCTTTAAAGAATTTTCTCCAAGGGCTTTTTTGTAACCTTCAACCTTATATTTTTCTTCAGTTCTGTCAAAATCTTTTCTAACAATTAAACAAGCAATGTTTTTATGGCCCTTTTCAATTAAATATTTAGTCATATCATAAGTTGCCTTTTTATTATTTATGCCAACGGAATAATGTTCATCAATATTATAAAATCTATTAAGAACAATGTAAGGTTTTTTAGATTCTTCTAACTTATATAAAAGTTTGTTATTTAAAGTATCTGAAATTACAATAATGCCTTCAACTTGTTTTTGAAGAAGAAGTTTTGCAAATTTAACCTCAATTTGTCCGTCACCATAGGAACTTGAAAGAATAATATCGTAATTATACATACGACCTATTTCTTCAACCCCTCTTAAAATTTGTGCAACATAATTTGAGCCTATATCGCTTACAATTACGCCAATTAAGTTTGATTTTTTAGTAACAAGACTTCTGGCAACTTCATTTGGCTTATAATCAAGAACTTCTATCGCATGAAGAACTCTTTTTTTAGCTTCGGGACTTACAGGCTTTGACTCATTTATAACTCTTGAAACTGTAGAAATCGAAACATCAGCCATCTTTGCAACATCTTTAATTGTAGACGCCATAATTTACCTCCTATGCTTGTACAATTAAATTTAGAGCCTTTTCCAAAATTTTAAAATTCATAGGAAGAGAGCCGGATTTTTCTCCATCTAAATCTATAACTACATCCTTATCATCACAAGAAAATTCTATTTCCTTGGTCTTTATATAAATAATTTTATCATGACCCACATGATCTCCCGTTAAAATTGCAGGAGCTATTTCAAGAATATCAAAAGCCGTAGGTTCTTTAATGAGAATTACATCAAGGTATCCATCATTTACCTTTGCCTCAGGAGCTATTTTTTTAAAGCCCCCTACAGAGGTGGTGTTGGCAATTAAAAAACAAAATAAATTTTCAGTGCCCTTATATTCTTTACAATTTATGTTAATTTTAAGAAACTTATCCTTTTCAAAATTAAGTTGAAACATTTTCTTAAGACCTTCAAGATAATAAGCCATACGTCCTAAAACTGCTTTTTGATCATCCTGAACGCTATAGGCAACTTCCGTAAGAATTCCTCCAGCAGCAACATTTGCAAAAATCCTGTCTCCCGCCAGACCTACATCAACTTTTTTAGTTTTGAAATTTTTAAGCATTTTATAAAATTTTTCCGGATCTTCAGGTAGCTTAAAATAATTTGCAAAATCATTTACAGTTCCTGCCTGTAAAATTGCAAGAGGCACCTCAGATTTTGATTTAACCAAGCCGTTTACAACTTCGTTTAAAGTTCCGTCCCCTCCACAGGCAATTATTAAATCTTCTCCATTATAATTTTTTGCAAAGCGAGAACCGTCACCTCTTTTATGAGTAAACAAAAGATTTATATCCCATTCATCCTTACTCATAAGTCTTACAAGTTCAACTATTTTATCTAAAGCCTGTTCTCTTCCAGAAAGAGGATTGGCAATTATTTTTACTTTTCTAAATTTTTTTTCTTCTTTTCCCATATTTTCCTCCAAATTTATTATACATAAGAAATACTTTAATTAAAATAAAAAATATAATTTTTTATTAATAATTATAAAATAAATGTAAATTTTTACTTTTATTTTTTATGGTCTAAGTAAAAAATTTTATTTTAGACATAAAAAAATCCACTGAAGTTTTTTTCAATGGATTTTACTTTTTATTTTATATTTTATCTTTGTCCCAGTTCATGATCAAAGATGTATAGACCGCCCCAGTTTCCGTTTATTCTTTCAAACTTTTCTACTATTCCTCTAAAGTTATCTTCTTCTTCGATTTGTTCTTTTATAAACCAATCTAAAAGTCCCATTACTTCAAAGTTCAATTCTCCGTGAGCATCTTTATATATATCTCTTATTCTTCTGGTTACTTCTTGTTCATGAGCATAAGCTTTTTTAAATACGTCTGCTATATCTTCATAATTTTTTTCCGGTTTTGGTATTTCTTTATATTCTACCGGATAGTCAACTTCTACTAAAAAGTTATACAATTTTCTTGCATGTTCGTATTCTTCATGGGCTTGTTTATCCATAAAGTGTGCAAATCCGTCCATGCCAAGTCTTTTTAAATAGTTTGACATTGCTAAATAGATGTAACCTGATTCAAGTTCAAAATTAAATTGTTCATTAACTTTTTCAAATATTTTTTCCATGTTTTATTTTATCCTCCCTTATTATTAAATTGGACAAAAAATTTCATAGACACTGTATATTTCTATATCTTCCATGGTGATATTCTTTATGGCTTTTGGTATATCTTTTGTTTTTAATACAAGACTTATACCGTTATATTTAAAAGTTACTGAGTCAAAGTAGTCGCAACTTTTTTTGTTAAAGATATCCATAAGTTTTTCTCTGTTTGTTTCCATATCACCTATGAGAAAAAATATATTTTTTTTGGCATTTATTTCATCAATGTCAATTTTATTAATTAGTTGTGTCCTTGTCATTTTAATCCATCCTTTATGTTATTTATTTACCCTTAAAGTTTTTTAATAAACATAAAAGATTTTTATTTTTATTTTATTTTTACTCCATCCATTTCTACATTTCCATTACCTTCAAAGATTAAGTCTATATATTTTATTTTATCGATATTTATTTTAGGATTTTTCTTTTTTATATCTTCCATGGGAACTTTTACTGTTTCGAGAGAGGATGTGTAGGTATAATTGTCCCTTAAAGTTTCAATTTTTGTCATTTGTACTTTATATGGTTCTTTTAATTTTTTATAATCTTCCAATGATATTACTCCCGTTTCCCCGTAGTTATCTCTTATATTTAAAGATATTTTTATGTTTTTGTCTTTTTTAAGATCTATGGAAAAATAATTTTCCATTTTTAAATTTTCTTGAGGTAAAAATTCAAGGAGGCCTTTTTCATTAAAATTTAAACTTAATAGGGTCTCTTGGTGATCTTCTACTAAGTCATAATTTTTTTCTCTTATTTTTGTAAAGCCTGTGTATCTTAATTTTGAATTTTTAAGGCTGCCTGTGTTTATATTATTGTCTTCTTCAAAATCCATAAGGATTTTTTCATTTCCTTCTGAATACATTTGATAATATGTGCCATCAGGATAGGCTGTTTGAGATTTTTCTATGTCATAAAAGATGTTTTGATCATAATCTTTGTTTAGGCTTTTATTTACAAAGTTTTCTATTAGGATGGAGGTTATTTTTCTTTGGTCCTCCCCTTTAAAAAGGTTTGATTTTTCCAAATAAAGTCCTTCTATATAATCTGTGTCCATATCTTTCCATCTGGTATTAAAGTTTCCGTGGTTTGCTCCTCCTATATAGATTGCGGCTTTAAATAGGTTTTCGTCTGTGTTTTTTATTTCTCTATATAGGGCCAATTCTTCAAAAGTGTCTAAGTCATAATCATTTGTTCCATGAAGGACCAGGTAATTTATATTTTGTAGGGCTAAGTTTTTGTTTGTGGGTTTATATTGTCCATAGGTTGCAGCCAAGTTTATGAGCCCTTTTATTTTAAAGTTGTAGTCCAATTTTCTTGTAGCATCTTCTGGATTTTTTCCATAATTATTAAAATAGCAGGCAAGACTTGCAGCTTCTCCCCCTCTTGAGTGACCTCCTAGGAATATTTCTTTTTTTATTTTGTTTTTAAATTCCGATTCTTCCAAGATATACTTTATATTTTCAAGACCCAAGATTGCTCTTGCGTCATTTTCATCTGAAAGGCTGAAATAGTCAAGACCGTTTAATATGTTCATGTCTACTGACACCAGTCCTATTCCTCTTTTTGATAGGTATCTTCCCAAGTAATCGTATCCTAAGTGGGATTTTTCCGTTGCCCTGTGATTTCCATGAAATATAAAGACTATGGCATTTTCTCTATTATTATCTGGAAGGTAAATTCTTCCTTTTATGGGAGTTTTTATAAGTTGATCTCCCAATATTTTATCTCTTACTTTTTTTGTTCTGCCGGTGTAATGAACATAGGGAATGAGGTTTACTTGACCTCCTTGATAGTCTTTTTCTATTACTGAATATTTTTCCGGGCTTTCTGGACCTTTTTTATAATTTTCTATCTTCCCTTCAAATTTTGAAAACCCTGGAGTAAATAAAAAGTATAAAATTAAAATCATAGGCATGGCAGAAATTATAAAGCTTATAAAAAAGCCGATTTTTTTATTTTTTATTAAGCTTATTAAAGATTTTGAAAAGAGAAAAAATAAAAGGATTACTAAAAAAATTATTAAATAATTTTGAAGGTCTGTAAATTCTTCCATTCCCGGCATATCATATATGAGTTTATAGCTTGCGTAACTTGTAGCTGAAAATAATATTATATTTTTGCTTTTTATTTTTTTTATGTAAATTATAGGAAATTCGAGTAAATACAAAATAATTCTCACTAAAGAAAATATAAAAGCGAAGGCTATTAAAAAGCCCAGATATTTATTATTTAAAAGGTCTTGCAGATAATATGATGATGCTAAGGTTAAAACTGCTGCTAAAATAAAAGCTCCTATTTCTATAGCCCCGTCAGTATTTCCCAATTTTTTATAAAAAAATAATTTTATTTTACTATGGATTTTTTGAATCAATAATTTAATTTTCATAAAATAATAGACCTTGATAAATCAAGGTCATTCCTCCAAATCTTTTAGTTCGCTCTCTCTAACTTCTTCATCTTTAAGAGATGAGTTAAGTTGTGTAAAGTTCTTGTTCATTTTTCCGCTTCTTTTTATTTGGTCAAGATCTCTTATTTCAACTTCTATGTCTTCTCCATTTTGGAATTGAATTTTTACAAGTTCTTGTATTGTATACTTGTCTATGACAGTTCCTTCTCCCCTATCTGTCATTACAAATTCTCCCAGGCGAGGCATTTTTTTAAATATACATTCGTAGCCGTCTTGTTCATATTTTAAACAACACATTAGTCTTCCACAAAGTCCGGATATTTTTGTAGGGTTTAGGGATAATTCTTGATCCTTTGCCATTTTTATGGATACTGGCGAAAATTCTGACAAAAATGCTCTGCAGCAACAGGGCCTTCCACAAGGTCCAAGGCCTCCGATTTTTTTTGCTTCGTCTCTTACGCCTATTTGCCTTAATTCAATTCTGGTTCTGAAAATTGATGCAAGATCTCTTACAAGTTCTCTAAAATCTATTCTTCCATCTGCTGTAAAATAAAAAAGAAGTTTTCCCCTATCAAAGGTGTATTCACAGCCTATTAATTTCATATTTAATTTATGCTCCTTACATTTGTTCTCACAAATAATAAGAGCTTCTCTTGCATCGTTTCTGTTGTCCAGCTGTCTTAAATCATCTTCCGGGCTTGCAATTCTAAGAACGGGCTTTAATTCCGTTAAAATTTCTTCTTCTTTTAATTCTTTTTTGATTACAACTGTTCCGTATTCAATTCCCCTTGATGTTTCAACTATAACATTATCGCCTATTTTTGTATCTATATCTCTTGGGTCAAAATAATATATTTTGCCCGTTTTTTTAAATCTTACTCCTGATACGTCAATCATTTAGTCCTCCTAACTTCATGAGCATATTTTCTATATTTAATCTGAAATTTAAGTTGCTTTTAAAATTATTTCTTGCTTTTTCTAAAATTTTATAAGCTTCTAAGGCTTCTTTTGTACTTAAATTCAGACCTTTTATTTCTTCTATATAATCTATGTTCAAAATGTTATTTACATTTTTTGTGCTTTTATAAACTGCTAAATCTCTAAGAAATAGGCTTAAGGTTTCAAATATTTCTTGGAGATCATCCTTATTTTCTTCAAAGAAATTATATTGTTTAAAAATTTCTTCTTTAGATCCTTTTAAAATTTTTAAAAGATTTTTTATTGTCTTTTGTCTTCTTTCAAAATTTTCCCCTTGATTTAAGGCTAGGGCTTTTTTTAAAGAGCCTCCTGATATTTTTGAAAAAAGTCTAGCGTTTTTTCTTATTCCCTTATCTATTAAAAATTCTTCAATTTCATTTTGAGAAAGCCCGTTGAAATTTAAAGTTCTACATCTTGAAAGAATTGTATCAAGGATTCTTTCAAGATCACTTGTAATTAAAAAAATCGTAAGATATTCTGGAGGTTCTTCCAAAGTTTTCAAAAAAGCATTTTGGCTTTCCTTTGTTGCTTCTTCAAAACCGTCTATAATATAAACTTTTCTTTTACCTTCAAAGGGTAGCTTATAACTATCTTCTATTAATTCTTCTATGTCGGATTTTTTTACTCTTTCCTTTTCCAGTATAAATAAATCCGGATGAGCAAAACCGTCTGTATCAAGTTTAAATTTACCCGTTAAAATTTTTCTTGCATAACAAATGGCAAGGGTTTTTTTCCCGATTCCTTCCGGCCCTGCAAAGATATAGGCATGGGAAATTTCTTTATTATTTTTTAATTCTTGGGTTAAGTTTAAATTCCCTACAAACATTAAATTCTCATACTCTTTTCAACGTCAAGGACAAAAATTGTTGCACCGCTAAGTTCAAAGTTGCCCCTTTCGTCTTTTATTTCTTCTGTTTGAGTTACTTCTTTTAAAATTGAGTCCACATGACCTAATTCTTCATCTTCAACCCCTAAAAAAAGAGTTGTATTTCCAGATTTGAAAAAGCCTCCTGAAGAAGATACTTTTGTTACTGAAATATTTTCTTCAAAAAATTTATCTAAAAGTTCATCTACAAATTTATCTTGAACTATTGCAATTATCATCTTCATATTATCACCTAATACCTTTTAAAGTCTTCAACTTCAAGGACAAATACCGTTGCTCCTCCAACAGTTACTTTTACAGGCAAGGCTGCCAGGGCTTGACCAGGTATTCCCATAGGTTGAATGGTTTTTATTATTTCTCTTGTTTTACAATTGTTTTCAATTATTTTTAATAATTCATCTAAGGATTGATCTTCTATTCCACAAAGTATCGTGGAGTTTCCGCTTTTTAAAAATCCTCCAGTAGAGCTTACCTTTGTAACTCTAAAATTCTTTTTTGTTATTTTATCTATCAAGTTGTCGGAATCGGCATCTTGTACAATTGCTACTACAAGTTTCATTTTATCAACTCCAATAATTTTTCCAAACATTCATTAAAAACTTCTTCTATTGACCTTGAAGCATCTATAATTTGAAAATCTTTGTTTTTACTTAAATCTTCATAGGCCCTTTGAACTTTTTTATGAAATGAAATATCTTCTCTTTCCAGTCTGTCTCCACCGTCTGCCAATTTTCTAAGTAAAGTTTTTTCTGAGTTTACTTTAAATAAAAATACTAAATCCGGTTTTAAGCCCCCGGTGGCAAAATCATTTATTGTTTCAACGCCTTTTCCTAGTCCTCTTCCATAACCTTGGTAAGCTATGGAGGAAAGAACGAATCTTTCGCAAAGAATAATATAGCCTTCTTCTAAGGCGGGAATTATTTTTTCATGAACGTGCTGGGCTCTACTTGCTGCATATAAAAGAGCTTCTGTCCTATAATCCATTTTTGTGTTTTGAGGATCTAAAATAATATTTCTTATTTTTTCTGAAATTTCAGTTCCACCTGGTTCTCTTGTGCGTAAAACTTTTTTATTTAATTTTTTTAATTCTTCATATAAAAGACTTGCAATTGTAGTTTTTCCACAACCGTCAGGTCCTTCAAAGGTTACAAATATACCTTTCATCTTCTCACCTTATTTCTATATTATCATAGAAATCGTGAATTTTATATGTAAACTTATATAGAAAAAACTCTCCTATTTTCTTAGAAGAGTTTTTTAAGATATTATAAAATTTTTTTAGATATTATTTTTAAATTCTTGTCCATTTCATATACAATAGGTTGTCCTGTTGCAATTTCAAGAGAAGTTATTTGGTCATCACTTATGTTTTCAATGTGCTTTGTTATGGCACGAATGGAATTTCCGTGAGCTGCTACAAGAACATTTTTACCTTCTATAATTTTTGGTGCAATTTGATCCATCCAATAGGGAAGGGTTCTTTTAAGGGTGAGCTCCAAAGATTCAAAGTCTGGTATAATTTCTTGGGGTACATTCCTATAACGAGGATCCCTATGAGCGCTTCTCTCATCATCTTTATCAAGAGCTGGCGGTGGTGTTGTGTATGATCTTCTCCAAATATGAACTTGTTCATCTCCATATTTTTCAGCTGTTTCTTTTTTATTTAGGCCTTGAAGAGCTCCATAGTGTCTTTCGTTTAATCTCCATGTTTTAAAGGTGGGAACATAAAGTTGATCTGAATGTTCAAGAACTAAATTACAAGTTTTTATGGCACGAGTTAGCATTGATGTAAAAGCTATGTCAAATAAAATATTTTCATTTTTTATTTTTTCTCCTGCTCTTATTGCTTCTTCAATTCCTTCTTCAGATAGGTCTACATCTTTCCAGCCTGTAAATAAATTAAGTTTGTTCCACTGGCTTTGACCATGTCTTATTAATACAAGTTTCATTTTTCCTCCGTCTTATTTAAGCTTAAAATTCCCTCCCAGTTGAAAAAATTATTTACACTATCAAGAAAGTTTTTAATTTCATCTTCTGTGTATGAATGAACTACAGCTTCAAAAAGCGCACTTACATAAGCACTCATAAACATATGCAACTCTTTGTCGGGAATAAGGCTTTTTCCTTTTAAGTTAATTATATAATTTTTTGTAGCTTTTGTCAGTTCTTGTGAAATCATATGAGGATAGTCTATATATTTTGTGCCGTCGGAACAATTTAAAAGTAACCTTAAGTTTTGGCAATCATCATAAAATTTTGAAAGAGTTGCATAATCAAGTGAGTTGTGTAAAATCTTTTCAATTAAGCCACTTTTTCCTGAATTTTCTTTAATCATTTCCTCCATTGCTTTTACCGTAGGAGATACAATTTCTTCAAAGAGTTCTTTTTTTGATTTAAATCTTCTATAAAAAGCGCCTGTTGTTATATTAGCTCCCTTACAAATATTTTTTAGAGAAGCTTTTTCAAAACCGCAGCTTAGAAATTCTTTTCCGCCTTCAGCAATTATGGAGTCTCTTATTTCATCTCTTATCATATTTCCTCCAATAATTCTTATCATTTACAGATTACTAATAAAACTTTTAAAAGTCAAGGTTTTATGGTTTTTTATAAAATAAAAACCCATATTTTTAAAACATGGGTCAAATTTCATATTTAATTTTTTCTGAAAATTCAACTTGATCAAAGGTAACCTTACTGTCATAAACGTGAATTTTTACTCCAGCCTCTTTTGCCTTTTTTAAAGTTTTCGCAAAAGCCTCATCTCTTTCTCCATTTGCCTTAAAGGAATCTGCTCCCTTAAATTGAATAAGAAAGAGCACATTTGCATCAAGACCTCTTTTTCTCGCCTCTATTAATTCTAAAAGATGTTTTTTTCCTCTTAGAGTTGGAGCGTCTGGAAACATGGCAAGGCCATTTTCTTCAAGGGTAACTCCCTTTACTTCACAAAAACCGCAAAGATCTTTTTCTTTATAAAAGGCAAAGTCAAATCTGGAATTTAAAAATTTTACTTCTCTCCTATAAGAATTTTTATATTGGGGAAAAATTTTTCCACTTTTTATGGCTTCTTCTACTATTTTATTGGGAGCCTGGGAGTCTATATTTATTAAAATATTTTCTTTATAGGCACTCACCAAAGAATATTTTGTCTTTCTTGTTTTTAAGTCAGATTTTTCCAATAAAACTCTTGCATCTTTTCTTAAAATTTCTTTGCAGCGACCTGTGTTTGGAATGTGAACTCTTTCTATATGACCATCTATTTTTGCAAAGCCTATAAATCTATTTTGCCTTTCAAGAAAAATTCCTTCTTTTATGTTTTTATATTTCATAGCTTATTTTTTAACAATAGACCTTGATTTCTTCTTGACAATTCACAAATTCCAAGACTTGTGTAGCCATGAATGTTAAGAGAAATATCATTTTTTATAAATTCCTCCTCCATTTTTTTCAAAATGTCTTGTCTATTTTTTTCATCTTTCATATTTATTAAATCAATCATTATTATGCCGCTTATATTTCTAAGTTTTATTTGAAGGGCTATTTCTTCTATGGCTTTTAAATTTATTTTATATGCCAAGTCTTCAAAGTTTTTAAAGTCCGTTGATTGAGATGAGTTCACATCTATTACCGTCATGGCTTCTGTGTAGTCTATATAAATATTTGATCCATCATTTATATGGACAATTCTTTCAAATAATTTTAAATAATCTTTGTTTATTTGAGGGTTATATTTTATGGAATAATTTTTTTCAAATTCAACTTTTCTTAAATTTTTATAGGCCTTTTCTATATTTTTTGAGTTTGTAACTATATCATAAGGGTGTTCATGAATAAATCTGTCTAAAATATCTTCCCTGTAAAGAAGTCTGGGGACAGGTAAAAATTTTTCTTCTCCTAATATTTTTTCTGCCTTTTCTTTTAATTCTTCATATTCTTTTTTTATTTCTTCCTTAGAAAAATTTTGAGCTTCAGTTCTGTAAACAATTCCCTCTAAAGAGATTTTTTTCAATTCTTCTTTTTTTTCTTTAGAAAGTTTTTTTGAATATTTTACAAAATTGTTTTTAGGAAAATATACGAGACTTTTTCCTGGAAGGGATATTTCTCTTGTCCCTCTTGGTCCTTTATCTTCTCCGGTTTTTTTTATTTGAATTATAAGGGTTTGATTTTCTTTTATATTTTCTTTTTCATCATCAAGGTTTAAATATACATTGTCTTTTAAGCCCACATCTATAAAGGCTGCGTTCATAGACTTTATTATTCTAGTAACTCTTCCAAGATAGATGTTTTTTAAAATATTTTCCTCATCATAATAAATTATATCCCTGATTCTTCCATCAAAAATCAGGGCTGTTTTAAATTTTTCGTCTATATATATTTTCTTTTGCACATTGTTTTCAATCATAAATTTCCATGCTCCAAAAAACTGTAGTAGCCATAGTCTCCTACAATTATGTGGTCTAAAACTTCTATGCCTATAATTTTTCCTGCTTCTTTAAGTCTTTTTGTAATTTCCATATCTTCTTTTGAAGGACTTGGATCTCCTGAAGGATGGTTATGCATAATTACAATAGTGTCTGCCATATTGTCTATGGCGCTTTTAAAAATTTCTCTTGGATGAATAAGACTCATATTTATTGTTCCAATGGAAACATCTCTGTAGCTTATAAATTGTTTTTTTGTGTCTAAAATTACAACTCTTACAATTTCTTTTTGAAGATTTTTTAGTTCTTCTCCTGCAAAGGCAATAATTTTTTCGGGGCTTGTGAGTTTTTCCCCTTTTTCTTTTCTTTCATTAAGTCTTAGAGAAAGTTCTATTGAAGCCATTATCATTGCAGCCTTACTATTACCTATTCCATCTGTATTAAGAAGGTCTTTTAAACTTATCTTGTTTAAATTTTTAAGTCCCCCTATTTGATTTATAAGGTCTTGAGAAACTTGAACGGCATTTTTTTCTTTTGTTCCTGTTCTTATTATTAGTGCCAAAAGCTCTGCGTTGGAAAGAACTTTAGATCCGTATGCCATTAATTTTTCCTGGGGTCTGTCCTCAGGCGGAATATCTTTTAAGGTAAATTTTTTAGCCATTTATTTTTTCTATATACTCCTTAATTCTTTTATAGGGAAGACCTACAATATTGTCAAAATCCCCTTCATATTTTAAAACTAAATTTGAACCATAGCCCTGGATTCCATAAGAACCTGCCTTGTCCTTATATTCTCCTGTATCAAGATAAGCTATTATGTCTTTTTCCTTTAAGTCTTTAAAATATACATAAGAAGATTCAAAATCAACATACTTTATTTTTTTATCTAAATTTATTAAAGCAAAGCCCGTAATGACTCTGTGCTTTATGTTTGAAAGGCTCTTTAACATATTATATGCATCTTCTCTGTTTTTAGGCTTACCTAAAGGCTGAGAGCCTCTCATGACTAAAGTATCAGCGCCTATTACTAGTGAATTTTTGTAATTTTTTGCAACTTGGTAGGCTTTTTCGTAGGCAAGGGCCATAACAAGACTTTCTCCATCTTCATAATGGTCTTTATCTTCTTTAATTTTTGGGGAAATTATTTCAAAGTCAAAATCTCTTTTTAAAATTTCTCTTCTTCTTGGTGAACCTGATGCCAGTATTATTTTCATTATCTTACCGCCTTAATTTTATTTAAACTTTCAGAACCATATATAGATCCAAGGCCTACAAAATATCCGGTAAAAATTCCTGTAATAACAAGAAAGGGAAAGTAGGCAAAAATTGCAGAAGATTTTAATACAAAGGTTGCCGCTGCAATTTGACCAAAATTATGAAAAAAAGATCCTATTTCTGAAATTCCTATAAGAGAAATTTTCCCCAACAAAAATTTGTGGGCAAGTATCATAGCAATAGAGGATAAAAGTGCTCCTGTAAAGGAAAATATAAAGCTTGAAACTCCTCCTGTTATTAAAACTAATACTAGACTTTTTAAAAGAGCAATGGCAAAGCCTTCTCTATATCCAAAAACAGATATTGTTATTAAAACTACCATATTTGAAAGACCAAGTCTTGCTCCAGGAACGGGAATTGGAAGGGGAATTTGCGATTCAAAAAGTCCAAGGACTAGTCCTAATGCCGTTAAAAGAGAAAGAAAAACCCATTTTTTTGTTTTCAATTTAACATCACATCCAAATCATTTTTATCAGAATTTAATTCCACAACAAGTCTGTTGGGAAGACATATAATAGACTGACCGGTCCTTGTTACTTCTCCCATTTTCATGCAAAGTTTATCCTTACAGTCGCTTTCATACATAATTGCACCCTTTTCTGTAAATTTTATAGTGTTGTGACCGTATTTACTGTCTATCTTTGCGGTTTTTCCAACTAAACTTTTATCCAATTTATATTTTTTATAAATTTTACCGTCTATTTTAACCACAAGACTTAAATTTGAACTTGTCTTATTTGTATTCCATGTATAAAGACCGCTTAAAACTGCTATTAAAAGTATAAGGCCTATAACAATAAGGTCGCCCTTAATTAATTTTGTTTTTTTCATAATGTAATTATACACTAAATTTTAATTTTGCCGATGGTAAAGCTTAAATATCAATAAAGTAAAATTTAAAATAAAAAATTCGCTGAACTTTATCAGCGAATTTAATTTTTTATAAATTTTATAAAGGTAAAAATATTTTAAATTTTGTTCCCACATCTATTTGAGATTCTAACTCTATCTTTCCCTTGTGAACATCCACAATGTGTTTTACAATTGAAAGCCCAAGTCCTGTTGAACCTGTTTTTTTATTTCTCGATTTATCTGCAACATAAAATCTTTCATAAATTCTGTCAATGTCTTCTTCTTTTATGCCTATGCCTGTATCACTTATGGTTATTAGACAAAAATCTTCCTCTCTTTTTATGGTAAAATCAACTTTTCCATTTTCTTTGTTGTATTTTATTGCATTGGAAAGAAGGTTTTCAAAACATTCAGTCATCATTTCTTTATCGGCTCTTATGGTAATAGGCTCAGCATAAAAATTTAACTCTATATTTTTTTTGTCAGCTTCTATTACAAATTGATTTACCAAGTCTGAAGCTAGAGCTTTTAAATCTATAAGAGTAAAATCTTTTTCCGATTTTGATTCAATTTTTGATATTTTCAAAATATCATCTATTAAATCTCTAAGTCTTTGGGATTGTTTAAAAATTATTTCTCCAAATTCTTTTGTCTTATCTTCTTCAACTCCCTTTGAAAGAAGCTCTGCAAAACCTGAAATTGTTGTAAGGGGAGTCTTAAGTTCGTGAGTTACATTGGATGTAAATTCATCACGTCTTTTTCTCAAAGAAATTTCAAGAGTTTTATCTGCAAGAAGCAAAATCACTCCTGCCTTGGGATCCTTTGATGAAGGGCTTATAAAATATCCGTAAATTTTTCCGTTAAAGCTTACATCACCTGAAACATATTTGTTCTTATAAGCTTCATTTACTCCTTCTATTAAAGTTTCAGAGCTGGTGATTTCCAAAATATGAGAACCAACTGATTTTTTTATTGGCTTTAAAATTTTAACTGCAGAATCATTAATCATAAGAACTCTTTTTTCTTTGTCAAAAATAATAAGTCCCTCGTTCATGTTGGAAAGTATTGTGGAAATTGTTTGGTTCTGCTCCATTTCCTTAACTAATCTATTGTTGATTTCTTTTTGTTGTTCTTCAATTTTTCTAAAATATGGATTTAATTCTTCATAAATTTCCAGCTCAGGATTGTGAATGGCATCTCTTATTGGATTTACTAAACCTGTTGTCATTCGCTTTGATATGGAAATACTTATTAAAAATAAGAAAATTACTATTAAAATTTCTCCGGGAATAATTATTTGAAATACTGAAATTACAGACTTCATATCCCTTGAAACTCTTATAACTTTTTCTCCCACCCTGTTTGCATAATACATGGTGTCTTTCCCGAAAGTTGTTGAGTATCTTACGCTTTTACCCCTGCCACTTGCAAAGGCTTCTTTTATTTCCGGTCTATCCTTATGGTTTTCAAGACTATCAGCATCCTTTATGGAATCGTATAAAACTTTTCCTTCCTTATCTATTAAATTTATTCTCAAATCTCCCAGCTTAATCTTTTCTATTGCAGCTGGATCTTCTTTATAAGTTTCAACTAAAAAGTTTGATTGATCTCTTAAAGAATCACTTATTTGATTTCTATAAAATCTGTAATACATAAGAGTTGAAAAGAAAGCTGAAAATATTAAAGCATATAAAACCAGGACCAGAAGTTGTCTGAATATTTTTTTTCTCATTATTCCATTTTATATCCAAGCCCTCTTACAGTTTGAATATATCCCTCTCCTATTTTATTTCTTAAAGATGCTATGTGCATATCCACCGTTCTTGATTCTCCTTGAAAATCATATCCCCATATATTTTCAAGAAGACTTTCTCTTGTCATAACAAGACCTATGTTTTTCATCATGGTAAGCATTATTTCAAATTCTTTAAAGGTTAAATAAATTTCTTGTCCGTCTTTTTTCAAAACTCTTTTATTCTCGTCAATGGAAAGATTTTTATAAACAATTTTTTCTTCTTGTTTATAGGCACGTCTTAACATGGCTTTTACTCTGGAAATTAATTCCATAACTCCAAAGGGCTTTGTTATATAATCATCTGCTCCCTTGTCAAGAGCATTTACAATATCAAATTCAGAATTTTTTGCCGTAAGCATTATCACTGGCGTTTCTCTATATTTTGTAGATTTTTTTAATCTTTGTAAAATTTGTATTCCATCCATATCAGGAAGCATTATATCAAGCAAAAACAAATCTCCATCTGTTTCTGCAGAAAAAAAGTCTCCTGCTTTTTCATATCCTTCAACTTTAAAATCCGCATTTTTTAAAGCATATTCTATAAGTTTTCTTATATCATCATCGTCTTCAATTACAATAATTTTCATCTACTCACCTTTTATTGAAAATATTACCCATCTTGCTATTCTTGTACCGTGATCAGCTATTCTTTCAAAATATCTGGCAATAATTATTATGTTTACAATAAGTTCTGCATCAAACTTGCCCTTTCTGATTTCCTCAACCATGGCTTCTTTAATTCTTATAAATTCTTGGTCCACAGCATCGTCCATTTCAATTACTTTTTGTGCATCTTCTGCAGAATTTCTAATGAAGGCATATATTGCTTCTTTTACTAAATCTGATGTTGCCCTTGAAATTTTTTCTATTTCAAAAAACATTTTGGAATCATTGTCACTATCTGTTTCAAGTATTATTTTTGCAATATTGTTGCATTGATCCCCTATTCTTTTTATGTCGGTTATCATTTTTAGTCCTGCGCTTACTCTTCTGAAGTCCGTTGCCACAGGTTGTTGCTCCAATAAAATTCTCAAACAATTACTTTGAATTTTTGAATCCAGGTCTCCTATTTCCGATACTATTTTGTCAAAATCTTTAAAAATTTCTTCATCCTTATTTTGTATACCCATTAATATGCCATTTATAGCTTTTTCAAGAAGTCTTGACATTTCAAGCATGTCTGTATTTAATTCCAACATTTCCTTGTCTAAATTTTTTCTCATATCAACCAAACCTTCCTGATATATAGTCTTCCGTTTTCTTTTCCTTGGGATTTTGGAAAAGAGAATAGGTGTCCCCATGTTCTATTATTTCTCCAACTAAGAAAAATACAGTATGATCTGAAACTCTCGCAGCTTGTTGCATATTGTGAGTTACCATAACTATTGTATAATTTTCTTTTAATTCTGTTACCAATTCTTCAATTTTACTTGTTGATATAGGATCAAGGGCTGATGTAGGTTCATCCATTAAAAGTACTTCTGGTTCAACTGCAAGAGCTCTTGCAATGCAAATTCTCTGTTGTTGTCCTCCGGAAAGGGAAAGAGCACTTTTTCTTAAATCGTCCTTTACTTCTTCCCAAATAGCTGCACCCTTTAAAGATTTTTCTACTATTTCGTTTAAATCTCTTTTGTTTTTCATGCCGTGAGTCCTTGGGCCATAGGCAATGTTGTCGTAAATTGACATCGGAAAAGGGTTTGGAGATTGAAAAACCATTCCGACTCTTTTTCTCAAAAGGTTTACGTCAAAATTTTTATTGTAAATATCTTGATCGTCAAGTCTTATTTCTCCATCTATTCTACATCCTGTTACAAGGTCGTTCATCCTATTTAAACATTTTAAAAGAGTTGATTTCCCACAGCCTGATGGCCCTATAAAGGCTGTTATCTCTTTTTCTTCAATGTTTAAGTTGATATTTTTAAGGGCTTGAAAATCTCCGTAGTATAAATCCAAGTCCTTTATAAGCATCTTACTCAAATTCTTCCTCCAAAATCTTATAAATACAAATTTACATAATTTTATTTATATTTTTGTCCAATTTGAGTATATTAAAACCCTGTAAACATTTTTATCTTCAATTGTAAAGATTGTGTAAAGAATTTTACAATTGAAATTTTCTAAGAAAAAAAGCAGGTTTTACCTGCTTAATTTTTTATATTTATTTTGTTTATTTGTCTTAAATCAATTTGTCTTTCTGTAAAAATATTTATAAGATCTTTGTTGTGACTTATAAATAAAATTCCCATTCCGTGTTTTTTTGCAAAGTGCCTTAAAACTTCTAAAAGTTGAACTTGAGTTATGGCATCTACCATTGTTGTAATTTCATCTGCTATTAAATATTTTGTTTGTGGTGAAAGGATTCTTGCAATACAAATTCTTTGAAGCTCTCCTCCTGACAATTCAGTTGGCCATTTTTCAAGCCAAAAATTTTCTATTCCAAGTTTTTCCTTTACATCTTCTGAAACTTTCCAACCTTCATTTAAAATTTTGTCAACTTTCCATCTAATATTTACTGATTTTTCAGGATTTTGATGGACCATTTGAACAGGTCTAAAGCTTTTAAAATCTTCTATTTTTTTACCATCTATTAAAACTTGACCCTTATCTTGTTTTAAATAGCCTGATATTATTTTTCCCAGGGTACTTTTACCGTAGCCACTGGGAGCCATAAGACCCAAAATTTCTCCGGAATTTAATTGTAAATTTATATTTTCTAAAATAGGTCTTTCGTATGAAAAACTCAAATTTTTTACTTCAAGCATTTTTTTATGTCCTCGTCTGGTCCTAAAAATCCATTTTTTGGCAGGGCTCTTAGTAGGGCTTTAGAATAGGGATGTTTTAATTCTAAACCTTGTCCCTTAAATTTACAGGCTTCTTCTACTTCTATTATTGTTCCATCGTAAAAAATTCCTATTCTATCTGCTAAAGCTGTTGCCATATCAATGTCATGGGTTATTAATAAAAGACTTTTTCCTTGGCCTCTAAGAGCTTTAAACATTTTTGTTATTTCTTCAAGAGAATCATCGTCCATGCCAGGAGTTGGTTCATCTGCCACTATAAGGCTTACGTCTTTTACAATTGCCGATGAAACTAAAACTCTTCTTGCCATGCCTCCTGATAATTCATGGGGATAGAGGTCGTATACTTTTTCACTTAAACCAAAATCTTTAAAAATTTTATCTGCCTTTGATTTTTCGTAGGAATTAAGTCCCAAGTTTATTTGTTTTTTTGTTTTCAACAAGGGATTCAAAGATGTTATTGATTGGGGTACAAGTGAAATTTCACGACCTCTTAATGTGCACAGTTGGGAATAATTATAACTTTTGCCTTTAAATACGTAATTGCCACTTACCTTTGCATTATATGGCAAAAGGCCCAAAATACTATGGGCTAGAAGACTCTTTCCCGAACCGCTTGCTCCGAAAATTGCAAGAATTTCCCCCTCTTTTACTGTAATATTTAAGTCATGTACAACATTTATAATTCTCTTTCTCATTCCCTTTACATATTGTTCAAAGGAAATTGAAAGGTTTTCTATTTCTAATAAATTCATAAAATCACTCATGATAAGAATATGGATCAAATATCTTTCTTAAATTTTCTCCAAGGCCATTTATGACCAAAACTATTAAAACTAACATAAGGCCTGGAAAAAATGCAAGATAGTAGTAGCCTCTTGCAAGGTAGGTCATGGATTCCTGTAGGATTATTCCTATGGCAGGTTTTGTAATGTCAAGACCGAAGCCTAAAAAACTTATTGCCGATTCATGGAGTATTGCATGGGGAAACAAAAGTACCGCTCCCACTAAAATTTGAGGTAATAAATGGGGCAAGACATGGTTTAAGGCAATATAAAGATTGCTTTTTCCAAGAGCCTTTGAAATTTTTAAAAAATTTTCTTCTTTGATTTGTTTTATTTCAGCTCTTATAAGTCTTGTTATGCCTGTCCAGTGAGTAAGAGCTATTCCAATTACTACTCCCTTTAAACCTCTTCCAACGGCAACTGAGATGAGTATTAAAAACATCATGTGAGGTATTGATAAAAATACATCTATAAGCCAGTTTATAAATCCGTCTATTCTTTTTGAAGAGCCTGCAAGACAAAGGGAAAGTAAAATTGCAATTAATATACTTAAGCCTGATGCAATAATACCCACCTGTAAGCTTATACAAAGCCCTTTAACGGTTCTTAAATACATATCTCGACCCTTAGCATCAGTTCCAAAAATATGAAGGACTGAGGGGCCTTTTAATTTGTTTTGAAAGTCTACTTGGAGCATATCCTCATTTATAAGGCTTCCATGTATAAAAATATAAGCTATAAATAAAAGGCTTATACTTATTAAAATTATAGTTTTTCTTCTTGTGTTGAAAAATTTTTCCTTTGCAGGATAAATTCTGTCAGACTGGAGCTCTTTTCTATAAGTCTTTACTTCCATTTTCATAATTATGCCTTCTCTCTCATTTGCGGGTCTATTATTATATAAAATAAATCCGCCATTCTATTTCCAAGAAACACAAAGATTGCAGAAAATAATACAAGACCCAATAAAAGGGGTAGATCTCCTCTAAGTCCTGCTTGAACTGTTAAGTTTCCAAGTCCTGGATAGTTAAAGACATTTTCCGCAAGTATTGTTCCGCTGAAAAGTTCACTAAAGTATGAAAATTGCAAAGTGATTGCCGGAAGCATTATATTTTTTAAGGCAAAGTTTTTTATTATTTTAAAATCACTAAGTCCTTTACTTTTTGCATATAGACAGTAGTCGCTATTTAATATTTCAATTACTTTTTCCCTTGTATGCAAAATTATATTTGCCGTTCCTACAAGGGCAAGAGTTATTGCAGGAAGTATTAAGTGGTAGAGTCTGTCAAAAATTGTAACTTTATAAGATTCAATTCCTATAGGTGCTGCCATTGATGCAGGAAATATTCCAAGTTTTAATGAAAAAATTGTTATTAACACTATTCCAACCCAATAGGTCGGTGTAGCTGAAAGTATAATTGCATATGCTTTTATAATCTTATCTATAAGAGTATTTCTCTTTACTCCTGAAATTATTCCCAGAACAAATCCTAAGATTCCCTGAAAAATCCAAGCTGCACTCATTAAAAGAATTGAAGAGGAAAATCCTCTTTTTATAATTTTTGACACTTCTATTCCATAAATGTTACTTACGCCTAAATTGCCCCTTAAAATATTTTTTATCCAAGAAAAATATCTTGATAAAAGGGGGCGATCAAGCCCCCATTCTTCAATTAGCATTTGCTTTTGCTCATTTGTAAGTCCCACATTTTTAGACCTTGCAAAAGCGGCTATAGGGTCAATTGGTGAAATATCCATTAAAACAAAAGCTATAAAGGATACAAAGAGAAGAAGTAAAATAAATTTAATTATTAAATTTAAAACTTTCTTTCTCTCAATCTTCATTATTTCCACTTCCAATTACTTATAGTATCTACAATTGGCCATCCGCCACCGTGAGGTTGTATTTTTTGCTTTCCTATATCTAAATCATCTCTTACAAGATATAGGTGATTTTCATTTAAAATCCAAATCCATGGGCAATCTCCAAGACTTGAAAGTCCTGTTTGACCATCAAATTGAGCTTTTTTAAATTCTTCATTTAAGCCTTCAGCACTTGTTGCACTAAGGCCTTTCTCAAAGTGTTCATTTACAGTTTTGTTGTCATAATAGTTTGCATTATAGTATTCACGACCAACCATAGTGCCTGAATAGTTGTAATACATTTCAAGAGGATCATATCCTCCCCAACCAAAAAAAATTGCATCTGAATACATGTGGGGTGTTATGGCATCCCAATCTCCATATTCAACGTTTACTTCTATTCCAAGTTCTTTTGCAGTTTTTGCAAATTGAAGAGCTATATCTTCTCTATCTTTATAGGCAAGATATAAGTTGAATTTTGCTTCAACTCCATCTTTTTCAAGGATGCCCTTATCGTTTAGCTTCCATCCGCCTTCTGCAAGAATCTTTTTAGCTCCTTCTATATCTCCGTCATTTGTAATTCTTGTTTCTTCATTGAACCAAGGCATGCCGTCTGCAATTGAAGATGCTACTGAACCTTGCCCATCTAAAACTTCATCTATTATTTTTTTTCTATCAATAGCAATATTTAAGGCTTTTCTAATAGCTATATCACTTGTAACATTATTTCCTATAGGTGAACCTGGCGCTAAAGTTTCATCTCCTGTAACTTTTCCAGTATTTTTTTCCATAGGCATAGAAATTCCCCTGTTATCAACGGTATCTAAACTTTCAATATGGTAACCTTCAACATTTATATCATGAGCTGTATAGGGAACTCTTATTACATCACATACTTTTTCTTTTGCTGTTGCTAAAGAAGCATCGGTATCTTTAAAAAATAAGAAAGTGATTTTTTTAAAGGGGGATTTTTCTCCATAATAGTTTTCATTAGGCTCAATTATAAGTTGTTGACCTACTTTCCATTCAACCATTTTATAAGGTCCTGTTCCTATAGGATTGGAACCGTAAGTTTTTTCATCATAAGCATGTTCTGGAACTATGGGAAGAGAACACATGCTGGACACAAAAGAAATATCAGGCTTATCGAGTTTTAATTCAATAGTATAATCTCCTGTTGCCTTTGCTGATGCAAGTCTTGAAAGGTTACTTCCCGGAGCATTTTTTTCTTTTGCAAGGTTGTATGTAAATTCAACGTCTTTTGCAGTAAATTTTTCTCCATCAGACCACTTAACATCATCTCTAAGAGTTACATTATAAGTTAACTTATCCTCACTTAAGCTGTATTCTTTAGCAAGGTCATTTACAATATTTAAATCAAGATCACGTTTTAAAAGTGCTGATTGAAATATTGATGTTCCATAGTGACCCCATCCTGTAATAGGATCAAATCCTTTTTCCGGCTCTGATCCAAAGCCAAGCACCAATTCATCTTTTACTTGTGCTGTATTTTTATCCTCTTCTTTTTTATTATCTTGAGCTTTATTTCCACAAGCTGTAAGAATAAGAGATAAAATTAAAATTGTAAATAATTTTTTCATATTTCCTCCTAAGGTTTTTTATAATATTCATACTATCATATTATAACGTTTGTTACAATTTCAAACTTATTTTAATTTTAAATACAAATTTTTTATAAAAAAAAGACTTTAGGACAAAAAAAATAAAGACTTAAATTAATAAGCCTTTATAAATAAAAAAGACCGATTTTCTCGGTCTTATTATTAGTCTGCTGAGTATGGTAAAAGGGCAATTTGTCTTGCTCTTTTTATAGCACTTGTTATTTCTCTTTGGTGCTTTGCACAACATCCGGTAACTCTTCTTGGAAGAATCTTTCCTCTGTCGGACACATATTTTCTAAGTCCGGCTGCATCTTTATAATCTATTACCTTGTTTGAATCTTGGCAGAAAGCACATACTTTTTTTCTACTTCTAAATCTTCTTTGCATGTTCTATCTCCTTTAAAACGGAATATCCTCATTTCCTACAGGATAAAATCCGTCTGTATTATCATCCGAATTAAATGAGCTGTCTTCATATGCAGAATTAACCGGAGGGTTATCAAAGTTACTTCCTTGATTTACTTGTGGACGTCTTACATATTGGCCACCATTTTGACTTTCTGAAGCGGTTTCCACAAAGTGAACTCTGTTTATAACTACATCTGTTGTATAAACTTTCGTTCCATCTTGTTTGTCATAGCTTCCTGTTTGAATTCTTCCTTCAAGAGCTATCCTTGATCCTTTTCTAAAATAATTTGATATTAATTCAGCAGTATTTCCAAAGGCTACACAAGAAATAAAATCTGCTGTAGGCTGATTGTTTCTTTGAGCTTCTTCTTTCTTTTGACGGCTCATTGCCCTATCTACTGCTACGCTTGTTCTTAAAACGGCATTTCCGTTTGGAGAATATCTAATTTCTGGATCTCTGGTTAATCTTCCATATAATATTACAACATTCATAAAATCACCTTTATTTGTCTAAACGAACTATCATACTTCTCATAACGGGTTCCATAATCTTGGCAACTCTGTCAAATTCTTTTACAGCTGCCGGTTTTGCTTCAAATGTTATTAGAACATAATAAGCTTCATTTTTATATTCTATTTCATATGCAAGCTTTCTCATTCCCCATTCATCGATGTTTGAAATAGTTCCTTCTTTTTCAATGATACCTTTTAGTCTTTCTAAAGCACTGTTTCTTGCTTCTTCTTCTACTTCAGGATAAAACATGACAACTACTTCATATTTATTCATCTCTACACCTCCTTGTGGACTCTTAGGCACATACTTGTGCAAGGATATAACGATCTTTATTATTGTATAGACAAAGTCCTTTTTTGTCAATATTTTTGTTTTATCTTATAGTTTCTATAAAAATTTTATTTTAATTATATTTCAAAAAATTTTGCAAAAAAAGAAGACCTTATTAAGGTCCTCTCATTTTTTTATGCATTTGTTGTTTGAGCTTCTTTTTCTTCTTCAGCTTTTTTAGCTTCTTCAGCTTTTTTAGCTTCTTCAGCTTTTTTAGCTTCTTCAGCTTTTTTTGCTTCCATAGCAGCTTGTTTTTTCTTTTCTTGAGCTGCTTTTTGTTGAGCTTTTATTTTTTCTATTCTTTCAGGATATTCGCAGTAAATTGCTCCTGTAGGACAATTTGCAACGCAAATTCCACAATTTATACATTTGTCATAATCTATGCTTGCAAGGTTGTTTTCAACATGTATAGCATCTTTAGGACATTTCTTTTCGCAAATTCCACATCCTATACAACCAACAGAACAAGATACTCTTACATCTTTACCGCTGTCGTTTGAGAAACATTTTACAGCTGTTTTTTGTTTGTAAGGTATTAAGTCAATTATGTTTTTAGGACAAATCTTTATACATTTTAAACAAGCAACGCATTTTTCTTTATCAACTTGTGCAACTCCGTCTACAATATGAATTGCGTCAAATTCACAAACTCCTACGCAAGTTCCACCGCCTAAACATCCATAGCCACAGGCCTTAGAACCTTTTTGAAAATCTCCTATAAGTCTGCAGTCTACAAGTCCGTGATAATCATATTTATCTTTAGCCTTGCCGCAAGTTCCTTGGCATCTTACCATAGCAACTTTTCTTTCAATGTTGCCGGCATTTACGCCCATAACTTCAGCAATCTTTTCTGCGGTTTCAGCTCCTCCTATTGCACAGGAAGTTACATCAGCTTTTCCTTCAGCTATAGCAGCTGCAAGACCATCGCATCCTGGAAATCCACAAGCTCCACAGTTTGCTCCTGGAAGACAATTTCTTACTGCCAAAACTTTAGGATCAACTTCTACGGCAAAAACCTTTGAAGCTATAGAAAGGACAACTCCAAATAGACCTCCCATAATTGCAAGGATGATTATAGGGTAAATAATTGTTTTTATATCCATTTTTTCCCTCCTATACTAATCCGCCGAATCCGGAAAAAGCAAGGGCCATAAGACCTGCTGATACAAGAGCTATAGGTACTCCTTGTAATCCCTTAGGTACATTTCCTATTGCAAGTTTTTCTCTAAGAGCACTCATAAGTATAAGTGCAAGGGCAAAACCTACTGATGCACCAAATCCGGAAAAAATAGTTTCAATAATATTGTATTTGTTTTGAATGTTTAATACTGTTACACCAAGTACAACACAGTTTGTAGTTATTAGGGGAAGATAAACACCCATGGCAGTATATAGACCAGGTGATGTCTTCTTTATAACCATTTCTACAAATTGTACAAGAGATGCTATTACAAGAATAAATACGATTGTTTGTAGATATTCAAGATGAAAAACATTCAAAATATAAGTTTGTAATAACCAAGTGATAATTGATGCAATAACAACTACAAATGTTACTGCAACACCCATTCCTGTTGCAGTTTCAGTTTTTGAAGAAACTCCAAGGAAGGGACAAATACCCAAGAATTGAGCAAATACATAGTTATTAACAAGAATTGTAGATATTAAAATTGTTATTAACTTACCTAACATTATTCACTCCTCCTTGATAATAGATATTTAAAGGCCGCAATTAAAAATCCAAGTAGAATAAAAGCTCCTGCTGGTGCTCCCATTAAACCGATTCCCGGAAAAGCTTCCGGTAAAATTCTTTGATTTAAAAGAGTTCCGTATCCGAAAAGTTCACGGAAAAAGCCCATTAAAATTACAGCTATACTATATCCTACACCTGTTCCTAAACCGTCAACGATTGAAGGAATAACTTTATTTTTGTAAGCAAAGCCTTCTGCTTCCCCAAGAATACAACAGTTTACAACTATTAGAGGTAAGAAAATACCAAGAGCTGAATAGATTGCAGGGCTAAATGCGTGCAAAATCATTTCTACTAAAGTTACAAATGTAGCAATTACTACTATAAAACAAGGAATCCTTATTTTGTCAGGAATAATCTTTCTAAATATTGATACAACTGCATTACTCATAATAAGTACAAAAGTAACGGCAACTCCCATTGCTATTGCATTCATTAAGTTATTTGTAATGGCAAGTGTAGAACAAAGACCGATAAGTTGGATGAATATCGGGTTGTTTTTAAGCATTGAATCCTTAAATACTTTAAATAAATTCATTATTTAGCACCCCCATCATTCTTTAAAAGGTCATTGTAGGCTTCTATAACCATATTATCGCCTTTTACAACAGCTTTTGATGTTACAGTTGCACCGGTAATCCACATAACTTGATCTTCACCTTGAGGATCTTTTGAATATTCAAGAGGCCCTGCAGCTGATTTGCCTTCATAAGATTTTATATAATCTTCATCAGCTATGTGAGAACCAAATCCCTTTGTTTCTCCATTGGAAATATTTCTAAAACCAGCTATTTTATCTCCGTCAAGCAAAATTCCAATGGCATTTTTCATGGATCCACCAAAACCTGATGTTGCTGCATTAATACCATATCCTACAACCTTGTCACCTTTTGTAGCAACGAATATGTCTAAGATGTCTGGGTATTTTTCTTGAACTTTTGCAAGTTTTGCTTCGTCATACTTTTCAAATTTATCAGCTGCATCTCCAAAGATTTCTTTGTAGGATGCAAGAGTTTGTTCAAGCTCCATTTGAGCAATCCTAGGAGCTGTAACTCCGTTTACATATGCCAAAAGGCCGGCTGAAAGTGCACAAAAGGCAATTAGAATAATACCAAATTTTACAGGTTCTTTCATTTTTTTGCCTCCCCATATGCTTGTGTTTTAGTAAGTCTATCTATTAGAGGACTTGCAACGTTCATTAAGCAAATTGCATAACTTACACCTTCAGGTAAGCTTGCCTTGGTCCTAATGAGAGCCGTTATAAGCCCGCAGCCAAATGCAAATATAAGTTTTCCCTTTCCATTTGCTGGGCTTGAAGCATAGTCTGTAGCCATAAAGAAGGCTCCAAGGAAAAGTCCGCCTCCGAAAACTTCATAAGGAATAATATTTGCAGGTACTCCAAAAATAAATAAAAATACAATTGTTGTTCCAATAAATACAACAGGAGTTTTCCAAGAGATAACTCCACGGATTATTAAGTAGATTCCACCAATTGCAAGAAGTATAGCACTTGTTTCACCTATAACTCCATAGCATCTTCCGATAATCATATCTTGAAGAGGTGGAAGTCCTTCAAAAGTTCCTGCCTTTATCATTTGAAGAGGTGTTGCTTGAACAACTCCGTCAATTGTAGAAGAAGCTATTGAATTATAATCAATATAACTTGTCATATCCTTTGCCCAAGAAGCCATTAAGACAATTCTTGCAGCAAGAGCAGGGTTCATAAAGTTTTGACCTATTCCCCCAAAACATTCTTTAACAATTATCATTGTAAAGAAGCATCCAAAAATAGCCATCCAAAATGGAAATTTAATAGGCAGGTTAAAGGCAATTAAAATACCTGTAACAACTGCAGATAAGTCTCTTATTTGAACGGGTTTTTTCAAAATTCTTTGAATTATATATTCAGCACAAACACAAGAAACTACGCAAATAAGTGTCATCCATAAAGCTCTTATTCCCATAAAGTAAACAGAGCCTATTAAGGCCGGAATAAGGGCGATGATAACATCAAGCATAATTTTTGTAACCGTATCCTTAGACCTGATGTGAGGGGCAAGGGATACATAAAAATCGTTACCTTTTAGCGAATTAGTTTTTATATTTTCCATATCTTACCTCTTTGTTCTCATTCTAAGTTCACGCTTTGCAAGTTTAACCGACTGAGTTAAATATCTCTTTGCAGGACATACAAAAGAACAAATACCACATTCCATACATTGATCAGCATGGAGTTCATCGCATCTGTCCAAATCTCCTATTAAAATAGAAGCATTAATGTCCGTAGGATTAATTCTTGCAGGACAATGGTCAATACATCTTGAACATTTTATACAAGGACTTTCTTCAGTTTGTTCAATTTCAACATCAGTGAAAACTAAAATACCTGAAGTAGTCTTAGTAATTGGACTTTCAAGATCAAAGACTGATTTTCCAGTCATAGGACCGCCACAAATAATTTCAAGGGTATTTTCCTTAACTCCTCCACAAAAATCGAGGATATCTTTAACAGGAGTCCCTATTTTAACTAAAATATTTTTAGGCGTATTAATACCTGAACCTGAAACGGTAATAACTCTTTCATAAGAGCTTCTACCTTCAACTACAGCTTCATAGAAAGCAAGAGTGGTTCCCACATTAGTAAGGAAAACTCCTACGTCGTTGGTAACACCGTTTTGTGGAACTATTCTTCCTAAAACAGCTTCAGAAAGTCTTTTTGAATCCCCTTGGGGATATTTTGTCTTACATCCTACAACTTTAAGATGACTGTATTCTGGATGCTTTTTAATGGTTTCTTCCATTTTTTCAATAGCATCAGGCTTATTTTCTTCAATAGCCATATAAGAAGCTTCTTTGTTGTAGAATTTTGAAAAGATGTCAAGACCCTTTAAAATCTCTTCAGTCTTTTCAAGCATGATTCGATGGTCGCAGGTAAGGAAAGGTTCACATTCCGCCCCGTTAATTACGCATTCATCAAGAACTGGGTTTTCGCTTTTAAGCTTTGCATGAAGAGGAAATCCAGCTCCACCCATACCAACAAGGCCCTTGTCTTTTACAAACGGTATAAGTTTGTCAAAAGTAAGGTCCTCTTCCTTAGTTATGGGAGTTCTTTCTTCCATTTCATTTTTACCATTGTTTTTGATAACTACGCAATCACAATATCTTCCATCGGCAGTATACATTTTTTTAATTCCGGTTACACTACCGGATACACTTGAGTGAACAGCAGCGGAAATAAAAGCTTCTGAATCGCCAACTTTTGTGCCGACTTTAACTTCATCTCCAACTTTCACTATAGGCTTACATGGAGCACCTATATGTTGAGACATTGGTATGTAAACAACATCTACTTCAGGCATTACTTCAATTGAAGCCTTTTCTGAAAGTTCTTTGTGTTCGTCAAAGTGAATTCCACCTACTTTAAAGGTGAGATTCCTTGAACTCATAATTTTCACCTCTCAAAAGAATAATTGCAAAAATACATAATATTTCATGTTCTTCATTATAACACTAAAAAAAGCCCTTGTGAATTAATCATCATAAATAATAACAATCTTATCTTATAAAATATATTGACTTTAGCCTAAATATTATAAATAAAATAAATCTTAAATTTTTACAGAAAAGAAAAAGAGCGATTTTTAATCGCCCTTAAAAAGTTAAAAAAGTTTTTTTAGTTGTAACTAGGAAGTTTTTCCCTAAGCAGGTCTTTTGACCTCTTTTTTAAAAAGATTGACAAAATTAAAAAACATAAAATTAATATTAGAATAAGAATTTTTATAATATTAAAGTCCAAATTAAACTTTTTAAATAAAAGGTAGATAAAAATTATTAAAAGGCCAATTATTCCAAGAGAAATTAAGTTAAAAATAAAAATTGAAAAATTTTTCTTAACTGCCTGTTGAGGATTGTCCCAATCAAACTTTGGATAAATTATCCCAAATAAAAGTCCGAAAATTGAAGAAAAAAAGCTTCCTGCTATCCCCCCTAAAAACATGGCAAAAATATTTATAAGCTTAAAGCCTGAAATATAGCCTATTAAAAAAATCATAGGTAAAATATTTAACATTTGAAAAAATAAAGAGGCAAAAAGTCTTCCCCTTATTTGATCCTCATAAGAAATAGGCAAAGTTTGCATAAGATAAATGCTCTTTCCCTCTCTTGTGAAAGAGGTTAAAGTTGAAGGTTGTAAAAAAATACTATAAAGGAAAAATAAAAAGGCAAAAATTATAAAAATATCAAAAGTTTTTAAACCGTAAGTGTTTAAATTAGATAAAAAATTCCTTAAACTTTCAAAATTTCCCTTTTTTGAACTTAAATTTATTAAATTTATTAATAAAAGTATTGGAAAAATAATTCCCGTAATACCTATGTTGAAAAAATAAACTGGAGTTTTAACAATATTTAATAAATCCTTTTTTCCAATTGCAAAGCTTGCGGAAGTCTTCTTATTTTTAGTCCTGTGGGCTTTTTTATTTGCTGTAACTTCATTTTTTAAAACTCCTTCAGCCATAATTTTCGAAAGAGGAAAGCTTAAAAAATAAAAAATACAAAAGTCAAAAATCAAGGCTCCAATTCCTAAAATTAAACTTAAAAAATTGTTTAAAGTATAAATTTTACTTAAAATAAAAATTTGCGGAAAAATAAATTTTATTAAATTTAAAAGCTTTTCATAATCAATATTTGCTCCAGAGGCAAAAAATCTGTTAACTATAATTTGAGGCCCAAAAGATAAAAACATAATCAATAAAAAGCCTATAATTTGTAGAAAATTCTTTAAATTTCCCCTGCCACCGAAAATTTTCATAAATACCACAATTAAAAAACTTATTAAGCTTAAAGTTAAGCAAATATTTGAAAAATTTAAAAATAAAATCCCAAACATAGTGAAAAAATTTATATCCGTGTATTTTAAAGTCCCATAAAAAATGGGAATTAATCCCAAAAGGCAAAGTCCACAAATATCAATCATTGAAACTAAAATCTTAGACATGAAAATATTGTTTCTTCTAATAGGCAAGCTCAAAAGAATTTTTACATCATTGGAAAAATAAATTTTTGAAATAATTTCAGCCACCGTAAAAATTATAGCCACAAGGGAAATGGCTATTGTGAAAAAGGATAAAATATTTTGACTTTGTCCCCTTTTAATACCTGGAAGAATAAGTCCATTAAATAGGGCAAAGTATAAAAATAAAAAATATATAAAAAGTATTCCTATGAGGACAAGTTGCAAATATCCACGTAAACCCTTGTTTTTTGCTTTCGCTTTTTTTAAAGGTCCTGTAAAGGACAAATAAAAATCTTTTTTTAGAAGTAATTTTAATTCTCTCATTCTGTAAGCTCCAAAAATATTTTTTCAAGGCTTCCCTCATCATCAGCCTGATTTTTAATTTCTTCAAGACTTCCTACGGCAATAAGCTTTCCCTTATTTATAATGGCAATCCTGTCACAAACTTTTTCCGCAACCTCCATAACATGGGTTGAAAAAAATACTGATTTTCCTGAATCACAAAGTTGTCTCATAATATTTTTAAGTCTGAAAGAGCTTTTTGCATCAAGACCCACCATAGGTTCATCTAAAATTAAAAGGTCCGGCTCGTGAATTAAAGCACCCATAAGGACGATTTTTTGTTTCATACCATGGGAATAAGAAGAAATTAAAAGGTCCAGATTTTCCTTCATTTCAAAAATTTCCTGATATTTTTTTATATTTTCCTCCCTCTTATCAAGGGAAATTTCAAAAACATCTCCAATAAAATTTAAATACTGCCTGCCAGTCATAGTTTCATAGACATCTGGATTGTCTGGAACAAAGGCAAATTTTTTCTTAGCCTCAATGGGATCTTTAAGAGTATCTATTCCATCAATTAAAATATGTCCCTTGTCTTGTTTAAGCATGCCTACAATCATCTTAATAGTTGTAGTTTTTCCTGCCCCATTAGGCCCTAAAAATCCAAAAATTTCTCCCCTTTTAACTTTTAAATTTAAATTATCAAGAGCAAGTTTATCTCCAAAGCTCTTACTTAGATTTTCTATATTTATCATAAGTCCCCCTTATTTCTTTGTATAATTTTTCAGTTTCTTCTTTATTCTTTTCATTAAACATATATATTTTTTTGCCCTTTATTGTAATCACTTCTTTGCAGTCCTTGTAATAATAAAGCCTTACATCTCCTAACCCCTCAAGGGAAAAAGATCCGTATCCTTGACTTTCAATGCTTGTTCCATTTGTCCTTACAGCTCTTACATTAGGAAAATCTCCAAGAGAAATATCTTTTATATCCTTAAAATCTATCCTGTCCTTATAAAATTTTGCCTTGATGCTTATGGAATTTTCATTTAAATCATATTTATAAGGTGAAGGACTTAAAAAATAGGGAATTGAAAAAACAAGTAATATTACAATAAGATTTATACTTATAAAAATAATCCTGCCCCACTTATTGCCCCTATTTATTTCAAAATTTCCCGAAAAAATAAGGGAAGGAATAAAAATTCTCCTATCATTGGGATTTTTATATCCGAAAATATCCCAATATGAATCTTCATCTTGCACTAAATCTGTCTTTCCCTTTGAATCTTCCCTGGAATATTTAAAAAACATAAATAGGACTGATAAACCGAATAAAATAACATAGGTAATTAAAAAATTTATATTATAAAAATCCCTTCTTAAAATAAAAGCTAAAAGAAAAGACAAAAGGCAAAATATAAAACCTATTTTTAAAAAATCCCTTTCCCTCTTAATAATATTTTCAGTATTTTTTTCAATATTTATCCTTGTATCTTGAGAATAAACTCTTACAGGCTGCCTATAAATAAAAGCAATAAAAATTAAACTCGAAATAAGAATAAAATTTGTAAAAGATAGGATGAATCCCATCTGACCCTTTATAAGTAAAAGAGTGAAACTCATACTTAAAAGCATTAAAAATATTAAAAGAAAATAATAAAAAGGCTTTACCCTTTCTTTATTTATTTCTATGCTTGCCCTGGTGTCAGTAAATTTATAATCATGTTTTTCACCTATAAAAGTTTTTTTATAAGCTCTTAAGTCCTTCATGCACTTATAAATAATCAAATTATAAATAGCAACTTGAATAATCATAAAAAGACTGAAGAAAAAAACTGAATAGCCGCCAGAAATCCAAATACTAATAGCCATAAGAAGACTTAAAAAAAGAAAAATCTTCTTTTTTTTCTTGCCATCTTCAAGAATTTCAATAACTCTTTCATCCTCCATATAAGAAAAAGGAATCCTTGTAGCAAATAGGTATCCATTTTTATATTTAAAAGCATTTTCCATTTGAAAATGGGTTATTATGCAAATAAAAATATAAGTTAAAAACATAATAAGATTAAACATCCCTAACCTCCTCCAAAACTTTTAAAATATCATCAAAAGAATAACCCCTTGCCTTAGCTTCAATAACTTGATTTCTTAAACTTTCTATAAAATTTTTATCTTTAAGATTGCCATCCCTATAAATTCTTGCCCCGCTTCTTCTATCAATCTCTATAAAACCCTCAGCTTTTAAAATATTAAAAGTTTTTTGCACAGTCATAGGATTTATATTAAGTTCATCGGCAATTTTTCTAATGGCAGGAAGCTCCTCTCCCCTTTCTAAAAGCCCAAGCCCTAGACCCCTTACAATCTCATTTCTAAGCTGTAAATAAATAGGAATTTGGCTTATAGAATCAATTTTTATAATCATAAATACCACCTACTTGTATTATAACAAGTAATACAAAATTTACAATAATTTTTATTTATATTTAAAATACAACCCAATGTAGAAAACAATCCATTGGTCCAGTCACCCTTAGGCGAAATTATTAAAACAAAACAAAATAAAAAACAAAAATGCTCTACGTAAAGCGTAAAAAAATTTTTAAAAAATGCTAAATTTTTTCTCTCACATTATACACGCGGACCGGTAAACCGGTCCCTACAGCCCACAAAAACCCACACGTGAATGTGGGGTAAATTTATGCAAAGATGTTTCAAAAGATTAAAGCCCTGCACGCGAATGTAGGGACCAATTTATTGGTCCGGTCGCCGTCAGGCGAATAATTTGAAATAAAATAAGAAATGAGAAAGAAAAATTGTAGAAAAAAGGTATGTTGAAAAAATTTAAAATAAAAATGCTCTACGTAAAGCGTAAAAAATATTTTATAAAAAATGCAATATTTGTTCTCCCACAAAAAACACACGGACCGGTAAACCGGTCCCTACAGCCCACAAAATCCCACACGTGAATGTGGGGTAATTTTATGCGAAGATGTTTCAAAAGATTAAACCTATGCAAGCGAATGTAGGGACCAATTTATTGGTCCGGTCGCCGTCAGGCGAATTTATTAAAACAAAATAAAAAAATGAAAAAGAATAAATGGAGAAAAAATGTATTTTGAAAAATTAAAAACAAAATAAAAATGTAAATTTAAAATAAATTTTAAATCAAATGTATGGTTTGTTCTCTCACATTATACAAGCGGACCAATAAATTGGTCCCTATAGGATTTTTAAGGGTTATGATAAAAAAGAGGTTTGTTTAAATGAAAGGATTTCTTAAGTAATTTAAAATTAATTTTAAAAATGCTTCACCTAGAGCATAAAAAATTTTATTTGTCTTTTCTAAGAAAAATCTTAGAATTTTTCAAAAAATTCTTTAGGCAAATCTTAATAATCTGATATTGAAAACCATAAAGACGCTCCTTTATACTTATTTTTAGTATCTTTAACTTTAAAAGAACTTAACAAAAAATTTAAAATTATAAAAATAAGAAAAGGAGCTTAATAAATGAATAATAATTTTAAAAAACCCCTATCTTTAGCTTTAGCCTTTGTAATGATACCGGCTATACTTCCAGCTAATGCCCATGCACAAGGAAATACTGGTATTGAATATGGTAATGTTTCCACGCAAACTGTATCTAACTTTAACAAAAACGATATTATAAGTATAACTTGTACTGATCAGCCTAAATTAAATTACAAATATGGTGATGAAAATAAAAATAAATTGGACCTTTCAAACCTTAGTGTAACTTTATTAGATTCTAACTTTAATTCAAAAGTAGTTAGATTTGCAGATTTTAGTGACTATGGTTTGACAACTAACTATCAAAATGGGCAGATTCTAACACAAGAGGACAACGGCAAAAAAATTAAAATTTCTATTACTTCATCTACAAGAAATGTACCTCCTGCAGAAACAAATCCTTTGTCAGTTACATCAGGTCTTTTTGATGAGAGTAATATTAAGACCCTAGCCTTTAAGGAAGATACTAAAAAAACTTATATTGCTGGCGATAAACTTGATTTAGATAATCTTAAAATTGTTTTAACTGATACTAATGACAAAGAAAAAGAATTTTCTTATAAAGATTCAATGAATAAATTTAATTTAAAGTTTGATGGTAAACCCTTAGAAGATAGACCTTTAACAAAGGCTGATGATGGTAAAATCCTCCTTGTAAGTTTAAGTTCCGATTCTGCAAAAGAGGATGAAATTACAATAAAGGTCCTCGACTTTGAACCTGATTATATTCAAAGTATTGAAGTTAAAAATCAACCAAGACTTAGATATTCTTCTAAAGAAAAATTAGATTTATCAAAGCTTTCCATAAACTTGGTGGATCAAAATGGACTTAAAAAAGAAGTTAAATTTAATGATTTTGCATCAAATTCTATAAGTACAGATCCTAAGCATGGAACTATTTTAGAAAATCAAAATGGTCCTATAAGGGTAACTTTAAATAAAAATGGCAGACTTTTTACTACAAACACTGGAAATCTTGAAATATCCTATTTAAGACCAAAAAAGAATGATTATCCACTAAATCATTCAAGAAGTTACAGGAAATTTTATATAGGAAATGCTTCAACTAATAAAAAAGATAAAAAGGATGAGGAAAAAAATACAAAGGTTACTGCAACTTATGTATTAAAAATCGGGGAGACATCTTTTATTAAATCTGATAATGGAAAAGATGAAAACTTATTTACAGATGTATCTCCTATTATTAAAGATTCAAGACTTATGCTTCCCTTAAGATTTATTTCAGATTTAATCGGAGCTGATGTTAAGTGGGATGCTTCTACAAGGACTGCTCAATTTACCAAGGACGGTTTAAGCGCAAAGATTCAAATTGATGGCAAGGAGATTGTTTTATCCAATGGTAAAATTATAAAACTTGATTCTAAAGTTCTTTGCATGAAGGGAAGAATTTTACTGCCTCTTACAAAGATTTCACAAATCTTTTCCCTTACAAATGGTAATAGTGATGATGGTATTGAACAGGATATTGAATGGGATAAGACTAGTAGGACTATTAAAATAAATGTAAAATAATTTTAAATTTATAGAAAAAAGAGCTGGGAAAATTTCCCAGCTCTTTTTTTCAATTTCAACTTTAAAATAAATGTCTAAACAGACATTTATAAACTTATTTTATTCTTTTGAAGATTCCAAAACAAATGGGCTTGTTCATTTTTCTCCATTTGCTCTCATATTCTGTCACTATGTTGTCCGGATAGTCTTCCATTTTCATGTCTAAGGTTTTTTCCACTGGTTCAAAGCCGTTTTCTTCAAAGTATTTTATAGATTCTAAAAATAAATCTCTGTCGTCTACTTTTAATTCTATAGTACCGCCAATTTTTAAGAATTTTTTATATTCTTTTAAAAATCTCGGATGGGTCAGCCTTCTTTTTTTGTGTCTTTCTTTGGGCCATGGATTGCAAAAATTTATATAAATTTTATCAATTGTATTTTCCTTAAAACACTCCCCTACTTGTTCTATATCTATGGCAACAGCTCTTACATTTTTATTTTCTAAGGCTTCTATTTTTCTTCCGGCATAGATAAAGGCATTGGTTTCTCTATCAAAAGTTACATAATTATAGTTGGGATTTTTTTGAGAAAGTATGGAAATAAATTGACCCTTTCCCCCTCCAAGTTCTATTCTTATGGGATTATTGTTGCCAAAAATCTCTTGCCATAAATCTTTTAAGCCTTGAGTTTCAAAATAAACATAGGGGTTTTCTTTCATCTCCGGTATTGCAAAATGTTTTTTTCTAAGTCTCATGTTCACCACTCTTTTTATAATATTTTCATTATAACTTAAATTTTTAAAAAAATAAAAACCCCGAAAAATTTCGAGGTTTCTATCTTTTTATTAATTTTTATTTGTTGTCCAAGTGGTACATTATTGATGAAAGTTGTGCTCTTGTTGATGATCCTGTAGGATCAAAGAAATAAGTTCCGTCTTTTTTACTGTTATCTTTAAATCCTGTTATTATTCCAAGTTTTGCACAGTTTAGAATATCTTCTTTTGCCCATGCTGGGAATTTTTCCATGTCGTTAAATTCTGCTTTTTTATCTTCTTTTATTTCAACTTTTTTGAAATCTTTTTGATATCTTGCAAATATTGCTGCCATTTCAGCTCTTGAAATTTCTTTATTTGGTTTGAAACTTCCGTCTTCATATCCTGCAACTATTTTATTTTCTGCTGCCCAAGCTACATATGGTCCGTAATATTCGTTTCCTTTAACGTCTGAAAATTTTGTTTGTGTATATTTTGCTGGATCAACTTTTTCGTATCTTCCTATTACTGTAACAAGCATTGCTCTTGTAACATTTTCTTCAGGTCCGAATTTTTCTTTTGTAAGTCCTGCAAAATATCCCTTTTCAGTTACATAATTTATATAGTCTTTTGCCCAGTGATTATTTATGTCCATAAAGCCTTTTTCTTCAGCTTTATTATCTTTACTTGCGCTTATTATTCTGCCTTCAACTTTAGGTTCTATTTCTCCATTTGCTGCAAAATATTTTGCTAATGTTTCGCTTAGAAGTTCAAATTGACCTATTTGAACTTTGCCCTTAAACATTTCATATCCGTCTCCGCCTGTTGCCATAAAGTCGTTTGTTGCAAGAGTATATTCTTTTTTAAGATCTATAGGATTTTTTCCTACCATTACATCAAATACTCTTGATCCTGGTTCTTTTGAAGGATCGAATTTAAAAGTTAATCCGCTTACTTGTGGAAATCTTCCGTCAAGAGCAGGTGCTTTTGATACTCCGTTTTCAAGAGCCTTTACAATATCTTCTCCTGTAACTTTTACGCTTACAGTGTAGTTTGTAAATGGGAATGTTGTTAAAACGTCACCCATTGTAACATCGCCCATCTTTATTGTTTCTCTTATTCCACCACCGTTTGTTATAGCAACGTCAGCTTTTGCAACTTGTCTCATTGCATCTGTTATTAAGTTTCCTAAGTTTGTTTCCATAGCACGATTGTGTTCTCTTTTTCCATCAAGTTCAACTTTTGTCTTTCCTACTATTTTTTCAAGGAAAGGTTTGTTGTCTTTTTCAACTTGTTCTATCATGCCTAAAACTTTAAGATCACCCTTTTGATCTTTTAATGATTGAAAATCAACTAAGCTTGCACTTTTGTCTATTACTTTTCCGTCTTGTACTTTTATTACAACTTTACCTATGTTGTGAAAATATTCCCCTGTTTGTGCAATTAAAGTATCATTTACTCTCTTTCCATCTTGTAGAGCTGTGTGTGAATGACCGTCAATAAATATGTCTATTCCATCAACTGCTTTTACAAGTCCTTCTGAGCGATATTCTTCCTTTGTAGAATTATCAAGTCCCAAGTGACCTATTCCTATTATTACTTGAGCCCCTTGTCTCTTTAAAGCTTTTACTTCTTCTTTAGCACAGTCTATAGGATTTATAAATTTAATTCCCTTTGTGTTTGCCGGTGCTGATTTAAAAAGAGTTTCAGGAGTGCAAAGTCCGAAAAGACCTATCTTTACTCCGTTTACTTCTATTATTGTATTGTCTTTAAAGTCTCTTTTTCCATTATCTCTTACAACGTTTGCAGCCAAGAATGGAAAGTTTGCTTTTTTAGAAAGTTCTACAAGTCTGTCGTATCCGTAGTTATAATCGTGATTTCCAGGAGCCATAGCACTATAGCCAACTTCATTCATAAGTTTAACTATAGATTCGCCTCTTGAAAGAGTTGCAAATGTCTTTCCATGAAGAGTGTCCCCTGCATCTAAAACAATAGTGTTTTTCTTATCATTAATTGATTCAAGATAAGTTTTAAGTTTTGCAAAACCTATTGCTTTACCTTTTTCGTCTTCTTGTGCTCTTGAGTGTGTATCATTTGTATGAAGTATTACTATTTCTTTTACATCTTTATTTTCTTCTGCAAAAGGAAAAGAAAAAACAAGTGTAAACAACATTACAAATGAAAGCACAATTGAAAGTGTCTTTTTCAAAATAATTCCTCCTTATATTTGATAAGTTAATTTTATTATATATCATATAAATTTTCCATCTTAATAAGTTTCTTTTTAAAGTTTCTAATGAAAATTTTTACACTGAAATTAAAAAAAGTGCATTTCTGCACTTTTTTTAATCTTATCTGTTGGATCTTCTCCAAATATTCATTTTTTCAGCTTCTTTTATTAATTGGTCTCTAAATTCTGGAGCTGATATGGAAATTAAAGCCTCAGCCCTTTGCCATGTGGACATGCCCTTTAAATTTACCTTTCCATATTCAGTAACAACCCAGTGAGTATTAGGTCTTGCTGCCGTAATAGCAGATCCTGGAGCTAGAGTTGAAACAATTCTTGATTCTTCTTGTCCTGCTTTTTTATTCATAAACTTTGAAGAAAGGCAAATAAAAGATTTTCCGCCCTTTGATAAATATGCCCCAAGAACAAAGTCAAGTTGTCCGCCAGCACCTGAAATATGTTTTAAGCCACTGGATTCAGACGAAACTTGTCCGAACAAATCTATATTTACGGCATTGTTAATGGAAATAAAATTATCTATTTGAGAAATAACTCTTGCATCATTTGTATAACTTGTAGGTGCAGCCATACATTGAGGATTGTTGTTTATAAAATCGTACATTTCTTGTGAACCTGCTGCAAAACCATAAACTTGTCTAAATCTGTCTATAGTTTTTTTAGCTCCAGTTATCTTTCCGTTTTTATACATATCAACAAAACCGTCAACATACATTTCAGTATGAACTCCCAGGTCCTTAAGATCCGATTTGGCAATTAATGAACCTACTGCGTTGGGCATTCCGCCAATACCAAGTTGTAAACAAGCGCCATTCGGAATTTCTTCTACAATAAGCTCTGCAACTTTTTCATCAACAGGTCCGAAAGAACCCTTTGGAAGTTGTCCAAGATCAGGATTATCCCCTTCAACAATATAATCAACATTACTTATATGAACATCTGCTTCAAAACCAGGGAGTCCCCTTGCCATTTTTTTATTAACTTCAACAACAACAACCTTAGCCTTTTCAATAACAGCCATTAAATGAGACGCTGAAAGTCCAAAGTTAAAATAGCCATGTTCGTCCATAGAAGTTGTAGTAATATAGGCAACATCAACTTCACAATTTTCTCTATAATATTTTGGAAGTTCTGAATATCTAAGAGGAATATAAAATCCTCCATCTCCTGCATTTATTCTTTTTCTGTCAGCACCACCTGAATGCCAAGAAAGCCAAATAAAAGCATCTCCATTGGGATCGGCCTTAAAAATTTCAGGTTCCCAAAGTAAAACTCCACCACGAACTTTTACATCTTTTAATTCCTTAGCTCTTTTTGCAAGAGCCTTATCAACTGCAACAGGTGTATTTACACACCAAGCAAAATCAATATAATCTCCACTTTTTACAAGACTTGCTGCCTTGTCTGCGCTGATTAATTTATCTGCATACTCTTTTTTATAATCCATAAACGCCTCCTATTTGTTATGTGAAAACATTTCTTTTAAAAATATTATATCATGTTTTAATTTAATATTCATTTCATAAAATTATTATTAAATACAAAACGGCCTATTAATAATAAGCCGCTTTCATAAATTTTTATTTATTTTTTATATCAAAAACCTTTGTCCAAGCTTCATAAGTTCTGTTATATTTATCACTCTTATCTCTTCTAATAAGCTCATGACTATTTGAAGCTTCTACAATTTCATAGTAGAACCAATCAGTTTTCTTTAAATCATTAAAATAATTTAAAGAATTTTCAAAACCTTCAATGGCAATCGCATCTGCAACTCTGTTAAACATTCTGTTTAAAAAGCTTACAGCTTCTGCCTTTGTAAGATAAGTTTTAAAAAATGAAATTGATAAATATAAATGATCTTTTATTCACTTATTATACCATAAGAAAAAATGATCTTTTATTCACTTATTATACCATAAGAAAAAATGATCTTTATACTGAAAATTTTACAAAAAAATAAGCACTCTAGGAGAGTGCCTATTTTTTCAAGGTTTATTTAAGAAGATCTATTGCTTTTTGTGAAACATATACTTTGCTTCCGTTAAATACTGAAACGGATCCCAAATCAATTTTTTCTCCGCCTATAATTCCATAATTTTTATACATTGGAATTACTAAAACTTTATCGCCTTTTTTGGCAGTTAAAACAGGATTGTTATCTTGATTTTTAAATTCTATTTCTGCTCCGATTTTTTCAAATTCTTTTCTTGCTTCAAGGAAAAATTTATCTGTCATTTCTTGAAGATCTATATTAAATAAATCAGCCATATAATTTCCTATGTCGCAGTTGTTTATAAGCCCTTTTAAAACCTTGGCATTTTCGCTTGTTGAATAACAATATAGTCCTACATCTCCTGCTGTGTGTCCGCCAGTTGTCCAGCCTACATTTGAATTTAAACTTACAATGTTTGCAATTTCGCCATCAAGTTTTTTCTCATCTACTGTTTTTAATAGATTGAATTCTTCAGTGCTTAAATCTAGGTTATAAATGTTTTTCATTATTTCTTGAGCTTTATTTCTGTCGGCTTTAATCATCTCTGCAGTTTTTCCTGCTGATGCTTTTGAAAATCTTATTACATCTACAAAATCTTTTAAAGGTGCTTTGTCATATCCTTTTGATATTTTTTTATTTCCAAAGGTAAATCCGCCTGTTCCGTGGTCAGCTGCAATAATAATTACAGTGTCTTTATTTTTATCTGCAAAGTCTTTTGCAACTTTTACAGCTTTATCAAAAGCTAACAAGTCTTTTAAGGCTCCTACTGGATCATTTGCGTGGTTTCCCCAATCGACTTCTGAACCTTCAACCATTAAGAAAAAGCCCTTGTCATTTTTTGAAAGAACTTGTAATGCTTTTTCAGTCATTTCGCAAAGTGCCGGTTCTTTTTCAGGATCTCTGTCAACGTCATAACTCATTGCTGATGGATCAAACATGCCCCAAACTTTATTTGTTTTTGCATTTTTTAAGCCTTTCGTATCTGTTACATATTCATAGCCTAAGTTTTTAATTTCTGAAATTAAATCTTCTTTGTCAGCTCTTTCTTCTTTTGAAAGATATTTGCTTCCAGCTCCTAAAACTAAGTCCATTTTTTGATAAACTTGTTGTTCTCCTAAAATTTCATATTTATTTCTGTTTGGATAATGGCTTGAAAAGTCTGCTGGTGTTGCGTGTTGAATATTTGATGTTGAAACGATTCCTGTTGCTTTTCCTATATTTTTTGCTCCTTCAAGAATTGTTGCAATAGGCATATTTATTTTTTCTTTATCAAGTTCTACTGAATTAGGTAGACCTGATTTTGAAGGATAACTTGCAATGTATGGAGTTTCAGTTTTTATTCCTGTGGACATTGCTGTTCCTGCTGGTGCGGAGTCTGCAATTGGTGTGTTTGAATTATGAATTTTTACAAGTCCTGTTAACATTTCGTCCATTGTAAGATGATTGTCTTCATCTATCCACCTTGCGGCAGTTACAGTTTCAACACTTGTTCCGTCTGGTATCATCATAATAATATTTTTTGCACTGCCATAATCTTTTTCTTTTGCAAAAGCAATACTCGGAATTAACATCAATCCCGCTAAGCTTAAGGATATGAATTTTTTAAATTTCTTCACTTTTATTTCCCCCATTTGATTTTTCTTAATTATAAGGCCTAAATGTTATGTTAATTTTTAGTTATTGTAAAATTTAAAAAAACCTCAGATTTTTAAATCCAAGGTTTTTTATTTTATAAGTTTTTTATAATTATTTTATTTTCTTCAAAGGAGTCTTTTTCAAATTTATTTTCATGAATCTTAAAAGTGTTAAGCCTTAAGGCGTTTGTTACTACAAATACTGATGAAAAACTCATTGCCAAGGCTCCTATCATAGGATTTAATTTAAGACCAAAGGAGGTGTAAAAAAGTCCTGCCGCTATGGGAATTCCTATGGTATTGTAAAAAAATGCCCAAAATAAATTTTCTTTTATATTTTTTATAGTTGCTTTTGACAACTTATAGGCATTTACAATATCCATAAGGCTGTTTTTTATTAAGATTACATCTGCCGATTCAATTGCTATATCGGTTCCTGCCCCTATGGCTATTCCCACATCACTTCTTGCAAGGGCTGGCGAGTCGTTTATTCCATCTCCTACCATGGCGACAAAATCTCCATTTTTTTGGTGATCTCTTACAATTTTTTCCTTATCTTGAGGTAAAATTTCTCCATAAATCTCACTTAAATTTAAATCTTTTCCAATGGCATTTGCTGTTATTTTATTATCTCCTGTTACCATTATGGTTTTAAAACCTAAGTCATTCATCATTTTTATGGCAAGTTTTGAATCTTCTTTTACATTATCTCTAAGCCCCAAAAGAGCCAAAACTTTTTCTTGATCTGTTAGAAAAACTGGAGTCATTCCCTTTTGAGAAAGATTTTTTAATTCTTCTTTAAAATCTTCATTTTCTATTTCTTCTTCTTCCACAAGTTTTAAATTTCCTGCAAGATAGGCTTTATCTTTATAAACTCCGGAAACTCCCATGCCTGTTAAAGAATAGAATTCATTAAATTCATAGGGTTCTAAATTTTTTTCTTCTCCATATTTAATTATAGCCTGTCCCAAGGGATGCTCAGAATGTTTTTCAAGTCCCGATAAAATTTTAATCGCCTCATCATGGCTTATGCCCTTTAAAATTATTTGACTGACTTGAGGTTTTCCCAAGGTTATAGTTCCTGTCTTATCCATTAAAATAGTATTTACCTTGTGTAAATTTTCAAGAGCTTCAGCAGATTTAAAAAGTATTCCAAGTTTTGCTCCCTTACCTGTCCCCACCATAATGGCAACTGGTGTTGCAAGACCCAAGGCACAGGGGCAAGAAATTACCAAGACGCTTATTAAAATAGAAAGAGAAAATTCAAAATCCCCTCCCTTTAAATACCAATACATTGCTGAAGTTATTGCAATTAAAATTACACAGGGAACGAAAATTCCAGAAATTTTATCTGCAAGTTTTGCTATGGGTGCTTTAGTTGCATTTGCATCTTCAACAAGTTCAATAATTTTTGCAAGGCTTGTATCTTCTCCGACTTCAGTTGCTTCAAATTTTATAAAACCTGTTTTGTTTGTAGTTCCTGCATAAACTTTATCTCCAGGACCCTTACTTGCTGGAATGGATTCTCCCGTAAGGGCAGATTCGTCAATATCTGTATTTCCATAAATAATTTTACCGTCTACTGGAATATTTGCTCCCGGTTTAATTATTACTAAATCTCCCTTAACAAGGTCTTTTGCATCAATTTCAACTTCTTTTCCCTCTCTTTCTACAATAGCTTTTTCAGGAGCTAAATTCATAAGAGAATTAATTGCACTTGTAGTTTTTCTCTTTGCCCTTGCTTCAAGGGATTTTCCAAGAGTTATTAGGGTTAAAATCATACCTGCTGATTCAAAATAAAATTCATGAGAATATCTTTTAATTAGTTCTTCATTTCCCATAACAAATCCATTTGACAATCTGTAAATGGCAAAAATTCCATATATAAAGGCTGAAAAAGAACCTATGGCTACAAGGGAATCCATGTTTGGATGACCCTTAAATAAAGCTTTAAAACCGCCTGTAAAATATTTTTTATTTATAATTAGAATTGGGCTTGTTAAGATTAACTGAGTAAGGACAAGATTTAAAAGGCCCTCTCTTCCCACAAAAAATTTCGGTTGAGGAAAACCCATCATTGATCCCATGGCAATATAAAAAAGAGGAATCATAAATAAAAAAGACCAAAAAAGTCTTTTTTTCATATTTTTATAATCTTCTTCAAAGGGATCTTCTTTTGTAATTTCTCCCTCTTTTTTTTCATCCTTTAAACTTGCTTCATAACCTGCATTTTTTACAGCTTCTTCTATTTCCTTATAACTTATAGAGTCATCCCTATCCACAAGCATAGAGTTATTTAAAAGATTTACTGAAACCTCATTAACGCCTTTTAAATTTTTAACTGCCTTTTCAACGCTTTGTTGACAAGCGGAACAGGTCATTCCACTTACATTAAATTTTTCTTTAATAGTTAACACCAACTTTCTGTAAAACTTTTTCATATGTGTCTTCAAGAGGACAAATAAATTCTCTTTCGTTTAAATAATCAAGGGCTTTTAAGTTGTGAAAAACTAACTTATAGTTGTGTAAAAATTGGCTTCTTAAATTTAAATCTGCAAATCCATATTTTGGATCTCCCACTATTTTATAGCCAAGATGATTTAAACTTGCTCGAATTTGATGAGTCCTTCCTGTAATTAGTTTAACTTCCAAAAGACTATATCCATTGGCATAAGAAAGAGTCTTAAAATGAGTTTCAATTAATTTTCCATTTTCCTTTTCCTTATCAAAAATTGAAACTAAATTTTTTTTCTCATCCTTTACCATGTAGGACCTATCCTCAAAAAAGTCTGGAGTTTTGCCCTTGACAAGGGTTAAATAAAATTTGTCCACATGTCTATTTTTTATGGCAAAATTTATTTCCCTTAAAGCCTCAGCATTTTTAGCTCCGATTAAAATGCCCGATGTGTTTCTGTCAAGTCTGTTGCAAATTGCAGGTCTGAAAGATTTTTCCAGACGAGGATTATATTCTTCCTTAAAAATTAAGTAATCCACAAACATATCAAGAGCATTTTTTTGAAAGACCTTTTGGTCATTATGACTTAAAAGGCCCTTATTTTTATTAATAAGAGCAATATTTTCATCTTCATAAATAATTTTAGGCTTGGAAGAAAAAGTCCTTTTTTCTTCTCTTCTAAACTTTTCTATAGTTTGATCTGAAAAATAAATTTGAATTTTATCTCCTTCCTCAAGAAAAACTTCCGGACTTACTTTTTTGCCGTTTAAGGTAATATTTTTCTTTCTCAAAGATTTATAGATTAAAGTTTTAGAAGCTTCCGGCATAAATTTATTTAAGAACCTGTCAATTCGCTGGTTTGAATCGTTTTTGTAAATAATAATTTCTTTCATCAGTTTAATTAATACCCATTTTCTGTTATACTTAAAGAATAATTGAGGTGATAAATTGGATTTTTTTATAAAATTAAAAGAATTGTTTTTTAAATTACTGGGTTTTTTACTGGTAGCTCTTGTAATTTTATTTCTTCTTTTTATTGCAAAGTGGAGAAACGACCACATGAATCGTGTTGCCCTTGTTAACAGCAATGTAGAACTAACTCTAAGGGAAGAAGCAAAAATTTTAAAAGAAAAATTTCACTCCCTTACAAATAAGGAGGAAGAACCTAAAGAAATTCCCTTTATAGAAAATGAGGATGAATTAAATTATGTAACTGTAAATATTCCTGAAGCCTGCGATCTTGATACCTTGGGAAAGATATTAAAGGATATGGGACTTATAAAAGATATACCTACTTTTAAGAAAATGTGCTATGACATGGCAATAGAAAATAAGTTTCAACCAGGCGCCTATAAGATGAAAAAAGATTTAAAAGTCAGAGATATTTTAGTTCTTTTATCAAACTCCACTTCTAAAAAATATGAAATAAAAGTTACCCAAGCCATGGGGGCTGCAGATGTTGCGGAAGAACTTTTAAAATCTGGAGTTATTAAAGATAAAAATGCTTTTTTAAATGAATGTGAAAAAATGGGAGTCTTGGATAAATTTAAAGAAGGAGATTTTGTCTTTACAAGTCCTATAAGAGTTTCAAAAATAATTGAAATTTTCACAAAATAAAATTTACATTTAAAAAACCGATGGAAATTGAAATTTAAAAATCAATTTTCCATCGGTTTTTTATATAAATTTTTTATTTTTTTGTCCAAGACCTAAAAAACTTAATTTTGTTTCTGAGATTATTATTGCAAGAAATATCATTACAAAGCCTATTATTGTATGTTTTGTTAAGGCTTCTATTCCAATAAGTACAGGAATTAATATTCCAAACACTGATTCCAGAGCAAGTATTATAGCTGAAGAAGATGCACTTGCATATTTTTGACCTATGTTTTGAAGTAAAAGAGCGACTGTTGTACACATTACTGCCAAGTAGGAAACTTCCAATATGGCTTCTTTTGTTATGACTAGACCTGAGTTGTCTTCAAAGATTAAGGTTGCAAGGCAAGATAAAACTGCTGCCATAAAAAATTGTAAAATTGTCATTAAAATCGGGTCTTTTCCCTTTGAAAATTTTGCAACTGCAACTATATGGGAGGCAAATAAAAATCCACTTAAAATAGCAAATGCATCGCCTAAGATTGCTTCTTTTCCTCTTTCTAAAACTGATCCTCCATTTCCTCCCGTCATGGATACGAAATATATTCCTATTATACAAAAAACTGCTGCTATTAAATTAAATTTATCCGGTCTTTTTTTTATGGCAAACCAGGAAATAAATGGAACTATTACACAATAAGATGCTGATAAAAATGCACTTCTTCCAGGATCAGTGTAGCCAACTCCTACGGTTTGAACTGAGTATGCTAAAAATAAAAAAACTCCTATTATAAGTCCGCTTTTAAGGTCGTCTTTTGTCATTTTTTTTATTTTTTTCCAAAAGATAATCCCAAGTATTATTACTGAAATTGTAAATCTTGTGGCAAGTATCATGTTAGGCTTAAAGGTTGCTGATGCAACTTTTACAAAGGTAAGGGAGCTTCCCCAAAGTATTGCTACTATAAGTAAAAATAGTTTTCCTAAATTGCCTTTTTCCCTTTTTTCTTCCATTTCTTTCCTTTTGTTTTTTTCCATTTTTCCTCCTTGGTCTTATCTTTTATAAAATAAGATTTTTTTCTCGCTTTTTAGCGTATACCTAATCTACTGCTTTTTTAAAGATAATTTTTATTTTTTTTGATTTTTATTTTACAAAATAAAAAAACGGGCAAAATGCCCGCTTTCTTTATTTATTTAATTTTAAGAAGACATTATCTAATTTTATTTTTTGTCATTAGCTATTATTTGGTCTATTCTCTTTTGAACTTCTTCTAAGACATCTTTTCTGTCAACTCCTGCAACTATAGGATCTCCTACTATGTTGCCATTTCTATCTACTAAGATTGAAGTTGGAAATGCCATAATTTTTAGGGCAAATTTTCCAGCTGGACTTTGTGAATCTAAAATAAGGTTAGAATAAGTTACTCCTTGTTCTTTCACTATATTTTTTGCTTCTTTTACTGAACCTTCGTTGTTATCCATACATTCAGTGTTTATTCCTATTACTTGTCCACCCTTTTCTTTTATTGCATCATTTAATTTTTGAAGGTCAGGAAGTTCTCCTACACAAGGGGCACAACCGTTAAACCAAAAGTTTACTAAAGTTACTGCATGGTCTTTAAAGGTGTCACTTGTTACTTCATTTCCATCTAAGTCTTTTGCTTTAAATTCAGGAAATTTATTTTCCATGTTTTCTTTTGTTTTTTCTTGGACATTTTTTGCCATTTTTTCTTTTAAGGGTGCCATTTCTTTTTCAATTGCTTTTATTGCTTCTAAATCTTCTTCAAGGCTTTTTACTTCTTCTTCCTTTAAGTCCCCTTTAACTTTTTCTACTAAAGATGCCAAAAAGTCTTCATAAGCCATTTCCTTGCTTGCTTCTACGTCAGCTTTATCTGCCTTGCTAAAGGCTTTTTCCCATAGACCTTTGTGCTTTTCAAAGATTTCATTTTCTTTTTTTGTAAGCTCATTAAGTTTACCTTCTATATCTTCATTTTGTTCAACTTTTTGTCCTTCTTTTTGATTTGCATTTCCTTCTTTTTTTGAGCAAGCACTCAAAGAAAATACCATTGTTGCCGCAAGGGCAAATACTCCTAATTTTTTTAATTTCATTTTGTTTCCTCCAATATTTTTTTATTTTCACTTTCTTTATCAAAGCCATAATTATATTTTAAGGCTTTAGTTGGACAGGCACTTATACACATTCCGCACCTTATACACTCATTGTGATTTTGGTCTTTTCTTACATTTACATCCATCTTACAAGCTTTTACGCATCTGTTACAACTTATACACTTATTTTGATCTAAATTTATTTTAAATAGAGATATGTGATTAAAAAGTGCATAAAAGGCTCCCAAGGGGCAGATCCATTTGCAAAAAGGTCTGAAAAATATAATGCTCAATACAATTGTTATTATTAAAATTGTAAATTTAAGAGTGAATAAATTTCCCAAGGCACTTCTTATACTTTTATCTACAAGAGATAAGGGAATTGCTCCTTCTAATACTCCTGCTGGGCAAATATATTTACAAAAATATGGATTACCCATACCTAATTTATTTGTTAATACCACAGGAAGTATCATAACTGTAACTAATAAAATTAAATATTTTAAGTAAGTTAAAATTTTAAATTTTTTAGTCGAGAATTTTTTTGTGGGTATTTTGTGCAATATTTCTTGAAACCATCCGAAGGGACATAAAAATCCGCATATAAATCTTCCAAGTAAAACTCCCATAAGGATTATAAATCCGCTTATATAATAACTGAATTTAAATTTTGATGAGCCTACTACAGCTTGAAATGCTCCTATGGGACAAGCTCCCGCTGCTCCTGGACAGGAATAACAATTTAGTCCGGGCACGCAGAAATTTTTGCCTCCACCCCTATAAATTTGTCCTTTTAAAAAATTTGGCAAATGGATATTTGTAAGTAAGCTTGCAAATATTTGAATTAAGTAGCGGAATTTTGCTAAAATTTTTGAATTTATCCTATCCAATTCCAACACACTCCAGACAAAGTTTAATTGCTTTTGCAAGAACTGTTGCCATTTCTCCTCTTTTTGCCCCATAGCCTATAAAGACGAGGGCAAGAACAAGAAGAGATATTTGTAAAATTTTATTTTTCTTAAATTTTATTTTTACCACCCTCTCACATTTTATGTTTCTATAATACACCCCCCTGTATAAAATTATTGTTAAGAAATAAAACTTAACATAAACTTTATATTTTTTTGATATAATTATTCATAGAAAGGGAGGTAATATGCGACTTTTAATTGTAGAAGATGAAAAAATACTTTTAGAGACAATTGAAAAAAGTTTAAAGGCTTCAGGTTATGAAGTTGATACTTGTTCAAGGGGAAATGATGCCATGGAAATGGTTGAAGTTGAAAATTATGATCTTATAGTCCTTGATTTAAATTTGCCTGAAATTGACGGAATGGAAATTCTTAAAAATTTAAGAACTTTTGACAAAGAAACCAAGGTTTTAATTTTATCTGCCAGAAGCCAAATTCAAGATAAGGTTGAAGGTCTCGATGCTGGCGCCAATGATTTTTTGCAAAAGCCCTTCCATTTAGATGAACTTAAGGCAAGAATAAGAAGTTTAACAAGAAGGAATTTTATTCAAAATAATACGGAATTAAATTTTAAAAATATATCCTTTGACACTAAAAAGAGAATTGCCAAGGTTGATGGAAATCCCTTAAATTTAACAAGAAAAGAAACAGGCATACTGGAATATCTCTTGTTGAATTTAGGCCGTCCTGTGAGTCAAGAGGAGCTTATAGAACACGTTTGGGATTCCAGTGTGGACCTTATGAGTAATTCCATAAGAGTGCATATCTCGGCTTTAAGAAAAAAATTAAAAAGCCAAATGGGTTATGATCCTATAGAAAACAGAATAGGCATAGGTTATTTGTTAGGTGCAGAAAAATGAAAAAAATATCTTTGCAACTGAGAATAACTTTGATGACCGGTCTTTTAATTGCCATAACCTGTATAACCATGAATCTTTTAATGAACAGGACTGCTTCTTTTTATATTGATTCTTTAGGTGGTTATGTCAATAATTTTGAAAATGGAAATGAAATTTATATTAACATCCCTCAATACAGGATGAATGATTTTTTAGATAAATTTTCCGATGAGGTTACAGATACAAAGGTAAATTTTAATAAGAGGGCTTGGATTATAACTTTAAGTGTAACTTCTTTAGGTAGTATTGTTGCTTATTTTGTTAGTGGACAATCTTTAAAACCTCTTAAGGATTTTTCAGAACAGATTGAGCAAATTCAAATGAAAAACATTACTGAGTACAGGGTTAATGAAGATGTTGCTAAAGAATTTAGAGTTTTAAGTAAATCTTTTAACCAAATGCTTTTTAGACTTTCAAACTCTTTTGAAAATCAAAGGCAGCTTACTGGAAGGGCTGCCCATGAACTTAGGACTCCTCTTGCTGTAATTGCATCTCAACTTGATCTTTATAAAGATCTTCCTATGACTGATGCAGAAAGAGAAGACCTTATTTTAAAAATTAAAAATGAAACGGATAGGCTTTCAAAACTTCTTACAAGTCTTCTTGATATGAGCGAGCTTAATTCAATTCCAAGAAATGAAAAAATTGAACTTTTGCCCCTTATTGATGAAGTTATTCAAGATCTTTCTTCCCTTGCAGATAAAAAAAATATAAGCATTAGAAATAAGTGTGAAGAGATAAATATTTTAGGCAGTGATATTTTACTTTACAGGGTCTTTTTCAATTTAATTGAAAACGCCATAAAATATAATAAAGAAAATGGTTTTATAAATATAAGTTCCATAAAAAACAATAATTTTGCTGAAATCTTTATTGAAGACAGCGGTATTGGCATAGATTTTCAAGAAAGAGAAAATATTTTTAAGCCTTTTTACCGGGCAGACAAGTCCAAGGACAAAATTAAAGGGTCTGGCCTGGGTCTTGCTCTTGTTTACGAAACTTTAAAACTTCACGGAGGAGATATTAAAGTTATTGACAGTAGTATTGGAAGCAAATTTAAAATAAGCTTACCCTTAAATAAAATTTAATATTTTATAAATTAAAAATCCCCGGATTTTATTTTCCAGGGATTTTTTTAGTATATAAAAATTTTAAGGATTATTCTTTAATTACTTTTAAATTAAATGAAATATTTTTGCATTTTCGCTTTGTATTTATTTAGTGTCTTTTATTTTTCCACTTCTGAAGTGCTATTTATTCCTCTTTTAAATTTAGAATTTTTAATTCTTCCAATTACAATTGTTGGAATTATTAAGAAGAATATTGATAAAACTCCTAAATAACCATAACCCTTAATAACTAAGGTATTAAGCCCTAATAGGGAAATAAGCATTGAAACTATCATTCCAAGTAAAGAAATTAACATTCTTCTTTTTGTAATATGGAATGTTTGGAAAGAATTTTCATATCTTGCAACTATTCCAAAAATACATCCAACTCCTGTTGATACAAAGGCTAAAAATAATGTTATAGAATATATCCAAATCAAAATTTCAGAATCAAATTCTTTTATTATTGTTAAAATTGGAAGAGTTTCTCCATCTATTAAAGGAAGCCAAGCGAGCATCATTAAGCAAGACAAAGTTATCATTATACCGTTAATTATTATTCCAAGTACAGCAAATCTTTTTACAGATTTATCTGTAGATAAAGGTTGTCCTGCTCCAAGCATTATTGCTATTACAAGAGATTGGAACCCTGCATATTTTAATGAATTATATAAAATAGTTGACATTGGGGCTGTTGTTTGTTTTGTAGAAATTATTGTTGAAAGATCACTTGATCCCTTTGAAATTCCTACAAAAGTTATCATTGTTAAAAATACAAGTAATAATACTGTTATTATTGCTGAAGATTTTCTAACTAAGTCTGCTCCAAAAATAGTTAATATGAAAAATATTCCCCCAGTTATAAGAACTCCTATTATGTACTTTAGTTCAAATAAGTTTTCAAAAAGTGATGCTCCGCCGGCTATTGATGCACCTACTGCAACTATAGTTAAAAGTAAGTATGCTATATCAAATAAATATCCTCCCAAACCGCCCAAAGGACCATATAGGTTTGCTATCCAATTATGGTAATTGTATGAGTTTGTGTTCTTCGCAAATAAAAGTCCTTCATAAAAAACCCATCCTATTAAAGCCACTATTAAAAATGGCATGAAAATAGATGTAAATCCATATTGAACAAAAAATGTTCTTGTTTGATTTCCTGTTGCGAATCCACCACCAACGTGAGCTCCAAACCAAACTGCTACTACTCCAAATATAGTTTTCCAAGATACTTCGCTAAAATTTTTATTTTGCATAAAAACCTCCTTTTCAATTTATAAAATATCTTTTTTTATCTAAATTACTCTTAAAAGCTTATTTAAACTTTTAAAATTTAGAAACAACTTTATTATTTTTTTTACTGAATGTCAGTAATTTTAAACAGACAATATCTCGCTATAATCAGCCGAGATATTGTCTGATTATGTTTTTTACTTTAATAAATGTGCTGCTATTACCATTTGTTGAACTTGGCTTGTTCCTTCATAAATAGATGTGATTCTTGCATCTCTATAAATTCTTTCTATAGGATATTCTTTCATATATCCATATCCACCATGAAGTTGTAAAGCCCAATATGCAACTTCGTTTGCTATTTCAGCTGCATAATATTTTGCCATTGCAGATTGTAGACCCGGAGTTTTTCCTGAATCTTTAACTTGAGCTGCATCATATACTAATAGTCTTGCTGCTTGAACTTTTGTTGCCATTTCAGCTATCTTAAATTGTGTATTTTGGAATTTTGAAAGGCTTCTTCCAAATTGAACTCTTTCTTTTGTATATTTTATTGCTTCGTCAAGAGCTCCTTGTGCGATTCCTAATGCTTGAGCTGCTACACCTATTCTTCCATAGTCAAGTGTGTTAAGCATTATGTTAAAGCCTTTTCCTTCTCTACCAAGCAAATTTTCTTTAGGTACAACAACTGAATCAAGAATAATATCTGATGTTTGAGTTCCTCTTATACCCATTTTATTTTCATGAGCTCCTGTAGAAAATCCCTTCCATTTTGATTCAACTATAAATGTAGATATTCCTTTTGTACCTTTTGATCTATCTGTAGATGCTGAAATTATTGCAAAATCAGCGAAAGGTGCATTTGTTATAAAGCACTTTCTACCATCAAGTATATAGTTTTCTCCATCAAATTTTGCAACTGTAGCTGTTGCTGATGCATCTGAACCTGCTCCGGGCTCTGTAAGTCCGAAACATCCTATATATTCACCTGTTGCAAGTGGTCTTAAATATTTTTGTTTTTGTTCTTCAGTTCCGAAATTAAGTAGAGGTAATGCTGCTAATGATGCACCTGCTGTTATAAATGTTCCTGTAGATGCACATCTTCTGCTTATTTCTTCCATGATTATTGCATAAGATACATAGTCAGCTCCTGCTCCACCATACTCTTTTGGTATTATAGGGCTTATAAATTGATATCTTGCAAGTTTCTCTATTATATCTTTTGGAATACAACCTGTTTCATCTACATTGTCAGGGTATTCAGACATTTCCCTTTCTACAAAATCTCTTACTGTTTGCCTTAACAGTTCATGTTCCTTACTAAAATTCATATTTCCTCCATTACAAGATTTCTGCAAATGTTTGAATTCTTGTTTTTATTTGTTCTGAGTTGTTATCCTGTTGATCTGTTTCAAATACAACTGCTTGTAAGCCATTTTCTCTTACTGTTTTTACACAAATAGGCATATCATATTCTTCATAATCAGAGAACTTAACTGTGGCATATACAATGCCTTCTGCGCCTCTTTCTTTAGCAAGCTTAGATATTAATTTTCCTCTTTTTAGGTCAGGATCGTATGCTAATGAAAATCCTTCAACATTAGCCCATTGTTCTGCTAATCTCCTAAATGGATTTTTCCCATCTGGCACATCAGTATTATATTGTATTGATTCTTGAGCAACATAATCTCCAACTATTCTAAGATTATTTTCTTCAAGAGAATTTAAAATATTTTCATCATCCAGTAACAAACCTGTTGTTATAATTTTATGTCCTGAATATTTTTCTTCAGGCATTTTTTCTAACTCTTCGTTGATTTTTTTAATAATCTTTAAATGATCTTCTTTTTTCATATAAAGAGCTGATTTATATACATAATTTCTTTCAAGATTATTTATTGAATTTGGATGTTTAGCAGCAAGTTCTGAAAATTTTCTCATTTCAGCTCTATGTTCATTATAAAGTTCTATTGTCTTATTAATTTCTTCGTCTGTTATTTTTGAACCCTTTATCTTTTCAAGTTCTTCTTTAACATGTACACATTCACTTTCTAAAAACTCAATACCACATTCAAGTTTTCTATTTTGAGGATAAACTATAGAAATAAAAGGTATATTCTTTACTCCAGATTTCCAGTTTTGTCCAAGACACTGCATTGTGTCTGTTTGACCAGGGATAATAACAGCTTCTAATCCGTTTAAGCTTCCATTTAATCCTTGTTCTAAGATAATAGATATAACTGACGGACAAAAAGCAGGGAAATATTGTTTTGATAAATCAAGTTCTATTCCATAACCTCCCCAAACTCCGAAAGGTAAAAATCCTGCTGCTTCTACTATTTCATTAGGTCCAAAAAAAGCAACCATTCCTATGGCCTTTACCCCTTGTTCCAAGTAACTTTTAAGCTTTGATAAGGGATTTAAAGCAATACTTTTACATTCTTCTATATAACTTTTCACATTAATTCTCCTTCTTATCTTCCATTACTTCAATTAGACCTTGTAATCTCGTTTCAAATTGTGCTTGAGAGAATCCTCTTGGATCAGCTTGGTCTCCATCAAATCCAGCATATGGTAGTCCTGTAGCTTCATTTACTCTTCTTGCCATTTCATATTGTATAAAACTCATAAGTTTACAACTTCTGTTCATGTGGTAAAAAGCTCCTACGCAATTTCCATCTCTTAGAGCGTTATTTCTATACTCTACCATCTTGTCAATGTTTACATTGTTAAACATTGAAGAATAAGCTCTTGCAAGTCCATCTAAGTCATTGTCACCATATTCCAATGCCCATGCGTGTGGGTATACTGATCCTGTCATGTTTACGCCATATTTAGATAGTGATTTCATTTTATATCCTATATACGGCCAGCAAGGTATACCTTCCATCATGATTCTGTATTTTTCTTCGCCTCTAAAGGATGTCTTTCCTTCTTTAGCATTTTCTTTAAGTTCTTCCATTAACATTTCAAAGGCTTGAGTAGTCTCTTTTTTACCTCTATAACAAACGATACAAGCCATATAGGTAAATAAATCAAATCCATTCATAGGTGATGGATAAACGTCTTTTGACATTTGCATTGATTCTCTCCAAAGACGACCATTTTTTCTTGAAATGTTCATAACTTCTCTTAGTTTTTCAGGGTCAAACTTTTTGCCACTAATTTCTTCAAGTTGTTTTATTGCATGTTCAAATTGACCTCTGAAATACTTTATACGACTTTCCGTAACATAATCTTCGTTATTAAATGGAACATCTATCATTATTAGTGGTATATTAAGTTTTTTAGATAGGTTTTCATACCATTTAATTACTTCATTACAAATATTGTTACAGCAGCATACAAAGTCAGGTACTGGCATATTAAGACTTTCAGATCCTCCTTGTTCAAGGAAACCAAAATTTGTTCTTGCATATGCACAAAGGTCTATTGAATATCCTTGAGCTTCTGCTTTTTCTTCTAATCCTAAAGATTCTTTTTTAGCTGCAAGACCTGCTGCTTGATTTTCGGGATAGCAAAGAGGAAGACCGAAAGTTTCCACAATTTCTTGTGGGAATACTGATGTTGACCAACCTACAGGTATTCCCTTTTCTTTTGCTTCCCAAGCTTCTTTATATGATTTTGCTAATAATCCATTTATAAACTTAGCCGCTGTTATTTTTTCTTCTTTTTTTTCTTCTTTTTTTACTTCATTATCAGACATTTTTACCTCCCATTTTTTCATAAGCAAATACTGCTGCGCCCAGTGCTCCATTAAGTTGAGAATTTTTCGGAACTATTATTTTGACATTTAAAGCTCTTTCCAGTGCTCTAACAATTCCGGAATTTTGAGCAACTCCGCCAACCATAGCTACGTCTTCTTCAACTCCAATTCTTTTTACAAGCCCTGCTACTCTATTGGCAACAGATATATGAATCCCTGCAATAATATCCTCTAATTTTGCATTTCCCGATAGTTGGGATATAACCTCAGATTCAGCGAAAACAGTGCATGTACTTGAAATTGCTACAGGTGCTGTAGCCTTTTTATCTATATCACCAAGTTCAGATACTTCAACCATTAATACATTAGACATTACATCCAAAAATCTACCTGTACCTGCCGCACATTTGTCATTCATAACAAAATTTGTCATTCTGCCATCTTTGTCAAGTTTCATAGCTTTTGCATCTTGTCCGCCTATATCAATTATTGTTCTTACGCTGGGAAGTTGAAAATTAACTCCTTTAGCGTGACAACTAAGTTCAGATATTTGAGTATCTTCTTCGCTTTTATATTTTATTCTTCCATATCCTGTTACAACAGTGTTCGCTATATCTTCTATGGTAATCCCACTTTTAGAAAATAGATCATCCTTAACCTTTTTTGGTCCAGACGTTCCTGTTCCAAAAGGAACAATAGATGAAGCTACTATTTCTTTTCCATCTTTTAAAATTATTCCTTTTGATGCCGTTGAACCAAAATCCAATCCCAACGTATACATATTCACATCCCTTTTGGTTATATTTTTACCTTATTACTTTATAACTTTATTGTCTTTTAATTCTTGAATTTTTTCACTTGAATATCCAAGTTCTTCCATTACTTCATCTGTATGTTCACCTTTCTTAGGTGCTCTTACGAAATCTTTAATTCCATATTCTTCAAACATAACAGGAGTATTGTATAAAACGCCTTCATTTCCATTATCATAAGTGTGCTTAAATAGGTAATCATTTGCCCAGCATTGTTCATCTTCTAATAATTCATGAGGTGCTTGAAGTTTTTCAAATGGTATACCTGCTGCTTGAAGTCTTTCACACCAATAATCTGAAGGATGCTTAATGAAGATATCTTCCATTATAGGAACAAGTTCATCTACATAATTTACAGAACTCTTCAAAGTTGAATACTTACCACCTATATATTCCGGTCTTTCTATAACCATGTTACAGAAGTTCGGGAACCACTTATCATATTGGAAAAATGCTATTTGAATCCATCTTCCATCTGAGCATTTAAATGTTGTATTTAATGGATTTGGAGGTTGCTTTCTTGTTATAGGCATCTTGTAGCCATATTGACCAGCAACAACATAAAGACCCATTCCAAAAATTGCTGTATGGAATAGAGCTACATTTACTTTTTCTCCTTCACCTGTTCTATTTCTTCTAAGAACAGCTGCCAAAATTCCTGCAGCTAAACTCATACCTGCATAGTGGTCTCCTAAAGCTGCTGCTGTATTACATGGGCTAGTTCCTTTTTCCATTAAACCTAAGGAAACTCCTCCTCTTGCAAAATATGCTGTATAATCGAATGCTGGAGTATCTTTTGCAGGTCCTTTTTCGCCATAACCTAATAAGTGTCCGTAAACGATTTTCGGATTTATTTTTTTGATTGATTCATAGTCTAATTTTGATTTAACTAATGCTTTTTGTCTTGTATTTGTTAAAAATACATCAGCATCTTTTACTAAATCATAGATAACTTTAACACCTTCTTCTGTGTTTGCGTTAACTACTATTCCTCTTTTACCTGCATTTTCATTTTCAAAAAGAGGATTTTCATCTTCTTCTGTAGGTGATAGCCATTGAACTCCAACGACTCTCATAGTATCACCAAAATCAGGCTCAATTTTTACTACTTCTGCACCCCAGTCAGCTAAAAGCCTTCCACAGCAGGGACCAGCTACAAAGTTAGCAAATTCAACAACTTTTAATCCTTCTAACATGTTTTGTTTTTCCATAACCTTCAACTCCTTTTATTTAGTTAAATTTCCGACTTTAACTTTTTTGTTTTTCTTATTAACTCAGTTAATTTTGGAACTACTGAATGTAAGTCTCCAACTATTCCTAAATCTGCTACATCAAAAATAGGAGCTTCCTTATTTTTGTTTACTGCAATGATAAGTTCAGATTCATCCATTCCGGCTAAATGTTGTATAGCTCCAGAAATTCCAAGAGCAAAATAAAGTTCCGGTCTTACAGTTTTTCCAGTTTGTCCTACTTGAGCATCTTTTTCTATCCATCCAGAATCAACGTTTGCCCTTGAAGAAGAAATTTCTGCATCTAATTCATCAGCAAGCTCTTTTAAGGTTTCGAATCCTTCAGGACCTCCTATACCTCTACCACCTGAAACTAATATGTTAGCTTCGGTAATATCTTTTTTCTTTGATTCTTTTTTAGCTATTTCAAGAATTTCAATATTCATATCAGAATCTACAAATTCAATAGTTTCATCAATGATTTCTCCCTTTCTTGAAGGATCTGAATCTAACGCTTGCATAACACCTGGTCTTACAGTTGCCATTTGCGGTCTGAAATTTTCACATAAAATTTCAGCCATTAGATTACCCCCAAAAGCAGGTCTTGTCATTCTAAGATTTTTAGTATCTTCTTCAATTGCTAAACCTGTGCAGTCTGCAGTAAGTCCTGTGTGAATTCTTGCTGCCATTCTGGGAGCTAAATCTCTTCCTATAGAACTTGCACCGTATATTACAATTTCAGGGTCATATTTTTTTATTATCTCGTAAACTGCTTTAGAATATGGTTCAGTAACATACTCTTTAAGCATTGGATGATCTACAACTATTGCTTTGTCAGCACCATGTCTAACAAGTAAATCAGCTTTATTTCTAATATTTTCTCCTAATAAAATTGCAACAACGTCTTGTTTTAAATCGTCAGCTAATTCTCTCGCTTTTCCAAGAAGCTCTATGCCGACTTTTTGAATTTCTCCATCTCTTTGTTCGATGAATACAAATACATCTTTACTCATTTCAAGCCTCCTTAGATAATATATTTTTCTTCAAGTTTAGATAAGATTGCCTTAGCTGCTTCATCTGCAGATAAATCAGTAAGTATGACACCTGCACCTTTACCTTGTTTAGGATATGACTTCTTTACCTTAGTAGGAGAACCCTTTAATCCAAGATTTGAATCATCAAGTTCATCTTTTATATCTTCATAATGCCAAATTTTAATATCTTTTTTGAAAGCTTCAAAAATTCCTCCAACACTCATAAATCTAGGCTCAGCCAGTTCTGAAAGTGTTGTTATTAGACACGGAGTTTTAAGTTTTATTTTATGATATCTATCTTCGAATTGTCTTGTTACAGTTAAAAATCCTTCGTTAACTTCTATGTTTTCAACATATGTAACTTGGGGTAAATTTAAATGCTCCGCCATTTGTGGTCCTACTTGAGCAGTATCTCCATCAATAGCTTGTCTTCCTGTGATTATTAAATCATAATCCAAATGCTTAAGAGCACCTGCAATTGTACAAGAAGTAGCCCAAGTATCAGCTCCTCCAAAAACTCTATCAGTTACTAAAATAGCCTCATCAGCACCCATAGCAAGTGCTTCTCTTAAAGCATTTTCTGCTTGAGGCGGTCCCATTGATACAACAGTTACATGAGCTCCTGTTTGATCTTTAATTTTAAGAGCAGCTTCAAGCCCTGATTTATCATCAGGATTTATTATGCTTGGTACTCCATCCCTAATTAAAGTATTTGTTTTGGGGTCCAGTTTAACTTCATTCGTATCAGGTACTTGCTTAATGCAAACAACAATATTCAAAATAATACCTCCTTGTTTATTGGTAATACCTTTTTTCTTTATGGTAAACGTTTTGCATGACTTTGTCAATATTTTTTCAATTTATTTTATTTTTTTAACACTTTTAATGATTTTTGTTATATTTTAATGCCATTTTTTTATTAAGCATATTTTTTTAAAAATTAAAAATCCAAAAAAAGGCAAAATAAAAATATGGCATTACCTAAAAATATAAGGTAATGCCATATTTTTAAAAATTCTATTATAATCCTTCAATTAACTATTATTTACTTAAAGATAGCTCCTTGTATAACCATATGTTGAATTTCATTAGTTCCTTCATAGATTTGTGTGATTTTTGCATCTCTCATCATACGTTCTACATGGAATTCTTTCATATATCCTTCGCCGCCCATTAATTGAATACATTCTGTTGTAACTTTCATAGCAGCATCTGTACATAAAAGTTTAGCTTGTGCACATGTTTTCGGTTCAACAATTCCTTGATCAAGCATCCAAGCTCCCTTGTATAGCATAAGCTCAGCTTGGTCAATAATATTTGCAAGGTCAACTGCTTTAAAAGCAAGATATTGATTTTTGTAAAGAGGTCTTCCAAATTGAACTCTATTTTTCAAAAATTCAATAGCTCTTTCATAAGCTCCCTTTGCAATACCTAAAGCTTGTGCTGCAACTCCAACACGTCCTGCATTTAGAGTGTCCATAGCAAGTTTGAATCCGTCCCCTTCTTTACCAAGGCGGCAAGTTGCTGGAACTACCATGTCTGTAAATTTAAGCTCAGCTACTTCAAGGCTTCTAAGTCCCATTTTATCTTCCAATCTTACAAGTTCAAATCCCGGTGTATTTGTTGGAATCATAAATGAGGTAAGACCTTTTGTTCCCGGTGCATCTAAATCAGTTTTAGCAACTACCATTGCATAATCTGCTTCTTTTCCGTTAGTAATGAATCTTTTTGTACCATTGATTATGTAGTTATCTCCATCACGTCTTGCTATTGTTTGTACACCACTTGCATCACTTCCTGCATTCTTTTCAGTTAATGCAAAACATCCTGTAATAGATCCGTCGCAAACTCCCCCTACAAAAAACTTCTTTTGTTCTTCTGTTCCATATTTCAAAATTCCTCCAAGGAATAAAGAAAGAGATACTGAGCAAAATACGCAAAGAGAAGCATCAACTTTTGCAAGTTCTTCTAAAGTTAAAATATAAGACATATAGTCTTTTCCAAGTCCACCATATTTTTTATCGAATTGGAAGCCTATAAATCCTTCTTTAACAAGTTCTTTGTATAAATCCATAGGTAAAATAGAATCTCTATCTCTTTCCAATACTCCAGGTAGAACTTTCTCTTCCGCAAACTTACGAGCACGTGCTTGAACTTCTAAATGTTCTTTTGATAGTTGAAAATCCATCAAAAAACCTCCTCTTTTTCTTTTTTAGTATTAACGATTTTTTAATTATCTCGTCACTCTTATTGTACTAATTTAAAAATTATAGGTCAAGTATATGATATTAATAATCAAATAATCGAAATACTTAATTAATTCATTATTGGTAATACCAATTATACGCCTAAATTTAGCCTTTTTCTACCTTTAAAATAAAATTTTTAAATTTTTTTTATTTATTTGAATAAAAAAATAAAAAAAATTTTTTATTTTTTTCGATTTTTACAATATTTTGTTAAAAAATTTTTTATTATCAATTATTTTTTAATTTTTTTAGTGGTAATACCTTATGAATTTATTTATTTTTTATAAAAATTTTCTCCATAAAAAAACAGCCCTCTTTTATGAGGACTGTCCTTTTATTTTATATCTTTAATTGATTTTCTTATTCTGTTAAAATGTTTGTTCATAAATATTTGTGCGAGTACTGGATCTGAATCCCTTATAGAATCATAAATTGGCTTGTGATAGCTAAAAAGTTCTTCTGAACTTTCTCCCTCTAAGGTAATTGCCACCGTTGTATCTTTTATGCTATCATAAAATAGTTTATTCATGGCTAAATAGGATTCTATTATTAAGGCATTATTAGACATTTCCGAAATTAATGTATGAAATAAACCGTCTAATTTTTGAAATTCATATATTGTGTCTGACACTTTTATTTTTATTAAAATTTCTTCCATCTTTTTAAGTTGATCGGTAGTTCTTCTTTCTGCTGCAAGTTTTACAGCTTCATATTCAAACATTTCTCTAAACTCCATAATTTCTGAAATGGTAACTGAATTCATACGAGAGATTGCACTTAAAGATGAAAACATTACATTCTTCATGTTATTAGCAACATAGGAGCCGTCTCCATGTTTTGTTTCAACTAAGCCCATGTTCTCAAGACTTCTTATTGCTTCTCTAACTGAAGGTCTTCCTGAGTCATATTTTTTTGCAAGTTCTCTTTCAGGTGGTAGTTTGGTTCCCACTGAAAGAGTCCCCAAAAAAATCTTATTTTTTATAGTTTCCGCTATTTGCAAATATTGCGGTTTGTTATTTTTATCATCATTATTTTGAACTGAACTTTTTATATCCAATTAAAACACCTACTCATTTAAAACTCTATTTTTTATAAATCTCTTTTCTATTTTTATATCATATACAATTTAGTATATCACTTTTTTCAATGATTTCTATGTTTTTAATTACCTCTGATAATTTGAATCCGAAACATATCTATTCTTACAGAAAAGAAAAATGGTTTTTATTCGTTTTATTTATAAAAAAATGGAGCTAACGGCGGGAATTGAACCCGCGACCTCTACATTACCAATGTAGTGCTCTACCTACTGAGCTACGATAGCATTAGCTATATTTTAATTTTAAAGGACAAGTTTGTCAATCTTTTCATTGATACTCGTCCTTTAATTTTTCTAATAATTCCATGTGTCTTGTCATGGTGTTTATTTTATCTTTTTTAAGTTCTTTTGTTTTTCTTTTTATTTTCTTTTTGCCTTCGAGGATTTCATTTTCCAGTTCTCTTGCAGAAAGCCTAGTCCCACCTCTTGATAAAATAAGTTGCTGCTCCATGTTGTCTGATGTTGCTACTCTTACTGTGTGAAGTCTTCCTATTTTATCAAGTTCATGTTCTATATAGGCGTCTGCAGTTTCAAATTCTTTTGTAAATACTACGTCTATGCCCTTTCTATGAAAGGTTGAGCCGGGAGATTTTTTTACTTTATAACCGTCAAAGACCAGGATTATATATTCACCTGTTACGTTACTGTGTTCAGCCAACATATCCATTAAAAGTTCTCTTGCCAGCTCCAAGTCCTGAACTGATATTTCTTTAAGTTTTTGTATGTGGTTCAATATATTGTATCCATCTACAAAGAGATACTTCCTGTTCTTTTTATAAATTTTCATTTTGCTTGTCTCATTACTTCAAATATCATTATTGCAGCTGCACATGAAGCATTAAGAGAGTTTATATTTCCTTTCATGGGTATGGAAATTATTTGGTCACAATTTTTTTCTACGCTGTGGCCAAGACCTTTTCCTTCATTTCCTATTACAAGGCATATATTCCCTCGCAAGTCGCTTTCATATATGGAGTCCCCTTCCATATCTGCTCCATAAACCCACACGCCCTTTTCTTTAAGCTTTTCTATTGTTTGTGATAGGTTTACTACTCTTGATACTTTTACACGCTCTATGGCCCCTGCTGAGGATTTATAGACTGCATCATTTACTAAGGCAGATCTTCTCTTTGGAATTATTATTCCTGTAAAGCCTGCTGCCTCTACACTTCTTGCTATGGCTCCGAAATTATAGGGATCTTCTATTTCATCAAGGATAATAAGGCGAATTGTTTGGTCTTTTGCCTTTGCTTCTTCTATCATTTCATCTAAATCTGTATAGTCGAATTGACTTACAAGGGCAACTATGCCTTGATGGTTTACATCTCCTACCATTTCAAATATTTTTTTCTTATCGCATTCAGTCAAGACTACTTTTTCTTCTCTTGCCATGGCAAATATTTTATTTGCTGATCCTGATAAATTTTTAAGAGCGTAAAGTTTGTCGACTTTTTTTGCTTTTAAGGCTTCTATTACTGCGTTTCTTCCATATATATAAGTCATTTTACACCTAAATTTCTAAATTTTTCCCTTACTTCATTTATTTTTCCGCAAGTCATTTTTCCTTCAGGACATGGTCCTTTTACACATCCGGGACCTGCATCTTTAAAGATTACAGGACTTATTTTTTTGAGTTCTTCAAGCATCTTAGTTGCTAAATCTCTTATTTCCCACTGAGCTCTGTTGCAACATCTAAGTTCTAAAAAGTGAAGAAGACTTCTCACGTTCATTGTGAAGACAAGTTTTGTTTCGCAGGCGTTTGGAAATACATATCTTGCATCTTCTATAGATTCCTTTGTGGCGGATTTTTTTGCCTTTTCTTCTTCCATACCTTCTGCAATATATTTTTGAGCATTATCTTTTATTAAAAGTTCAGAGATTTTTCTATAGGCCTCTTTGTCATTTTCCATTGTCTCTTTAAATATTTTTAAAGCTTCTTTATTTTTTGCAATTTTGGGAGGCACTATATATTCAAAGTTGTTAAGCTCCACATATCTTTGGGATTGTTGAGAGTAGCTGGCAATTCTATGTCTTACCAATTGATGACTTAAAGTTCTTGAGACCCCTTCTACTGCAAAGGTAAAGCTTACATGTTCAAGGGGTGAAACGTGAGAAAATCCCATAAGCATTTTTATAAATTTTTCCGTTGCTTCCTTATCTAACTTTTCTTTTATTTCATCTACCCCGACTTTTGAATAGCAAAGCTTTGCTGCTTGAGCTATTAAAAGGTCAGGATCAGGTGTATGTGCTATTATTTCAACTTTCATTTTTCCTCCATCAAATCAATTAATTGTGACATTCTTAAGTCTTGCCCTGTTAAATATAAATATCCAAATAGGGCTTCAAGGCCTGTGGCATTTTTATAATCTATGACGCTGGCATTTTTGGCCATGGTGTGGGGCTTTGCATTGCGGCCTCTTTTAAAAATATAAATTTCATCTTCTTCTAACAAATCCATGATTTCCAGGATTTTTCTTGCTTGAGCTGAAGCTTTTACCTCTCTTGCCGATTCTCGATGAAGAGTTGAGGCTTTTTTATTTTTATTTAAAACTTTTGTGCGGATAAAAAGTTCATAAACTCCATCGCCTATAAAGGCAAGGGCAAGGGGTGAATATTGCCTTGCCTGGTCCTTTGTTAAAATTTTTCCCTTACTTAAAAAAATATTTAAATTCTCGTCCACTTGGTTCCATTCCTTGAATCTTTTATTTCAATTCCCATCTCTTTAAGTTTATCTCTTATTTGGTCAGCCTTTGCAAAATCTTTATTTTTTCTCGCATCTTCTCTTTCTTTTATAAGATTTTCAACTTCTGAGTCAATGTCTTCTTTTTCCATTTCGAGGATTCCCAAAACTTTTGTAAGTTTCATTAAATAATTTTGTGCAAGTAAAAGATCTTCCTTACTTGAATTTTCATTAAGATCAGTATTTATTATTTTTACTATGTTAAATATTGCCGTTAAAGCGTCTGCCGTATTTATATCATCTTCCATGGAAGCTTCAAAGAATTTTCTTTCTTCTTCCAATTTTTCTTTCAAGTTTTTAGATTCTATACCTTCCTTTGCGTCTTTCATTAAATTTTCAAGTTCTTCTTTTGCGTTATAGATTCTTTGCAAAGCATTTTTACATTGATCCATTATGTCTCTTGAAAAATTAATAGGATTTCTATAGTTGGCAGTTAAAAGAAAATATCTTAAAACTTCAAGATCAAATTCCTTTGAAACTTCACGAATTGTGAAGAAATTTCCCTTACTCTTACTCATCTTTTCATTGTCAACTGTAATCATACCGTTGTGAAGCCAAAATCTTGCAAAGGGCACTCCGTTACAAGTTTCACTTTGAGCAATTTCATTTTCATGATGAGGAAATTGTAAATCTTCTCCTCCTGAGTGAATGTCAATAGTATCTCCAAGGATAGTCTTAGCCATTACAGAGCATTCTATGTGCCAACCCGGTCTACCTTGAGACCAAGGTGAATCCCAATAGGGTTCTCCTTCTTTTTTTGCCTTCCAAAGAGCAAAATCTCCTGGATGTTTTTTATGTTCACTCACATCAATCCTAGCTCCAGACATTAATTCTTCAATATTCTTTTTTGAAAGCTTTCCGTAGTCTTTAGCCTTTGTTATATCAAAGTAAACATCACCGTTTGATTCATAAGCTGCACCTTTTTTTACAAGAGTGTCTATAAATTCAACCATTTCCTTTATCATATGAGTAGCTCTGGGATTTATAGTTTCATAATCGTATAAATGCAAGCCATTTGCATCAACTTTAAACTCTTTTATATACCTGTCGGCTATATCTGAAACTTGCACTCCTTCTTCATTGGCTTTTTTTATCATCTTATCGTCAATATCAGTAAAATTAACAACAAATTTTACTTCAAGGCCCTTGTATATGAAATATCTTCTTAAAGTATCAAAAATTACAAGGGGTCTGGCATTTCCTACGTGGATAAAATTGTATACTGTTGGGCCACAATTATACATTCTCACATGGCCTGGCTCTATAGGTTTAAATTCTTCTTTTTTTCTTGTAAGTGTATTATATAGTTTCATGATACCTCCTAAATTTTAAAAAAAATAATCGTCCCAAAGAGACGATTCCACTCAAATTCATTTAGATAAAGCTCCCGCTATAAGCAAAATAGACGCATCTGTCAAAACTTGCCAAAACATCTTTCACCAAGGGATGTTCTCTCTTTGTAACAAGGCTTTTGACCTTTTTCTATTTTTTCGCTTCTATTAATTTTTCAGCAGAGTTGAAAAAATCTCTGTAATAACTGAGATTAAGTAAAATTCCTTCATCTATCATCCTAAAAATTTCATCAACTGAAGCAATTTTTGCATCTTCAACCTCTTCTTCCTGAAGTTTTACATCTTCAAGATTTACATTCATATCTATAAGATAAATATAAAAGATTCCGCTATTCTCTCTGATAATTCTCTTTAAATATATTTTATCCCTATCTAAGTCTATGCCAAGTTCTTCTTTTGTTTCACGCAAAAGTCCGTCAATAGGTTCTTCTCCGCTAATAACAGACCCTCCAACAGAACAATACCACATTCCTCCAAAAGATTTTTTTCTCTTTGAGCGTTTTTGAATCAAATAAGTTTCCTTGCCGGTCCTTATCCAACCTTCAACTATAATATGATACTCTCCTGACAAAAGAGGTGAGCCCTTTTTTACAACTTTATACTTTTTTTTTCCATTTTTATTGTAAATATCCCAATACTCAGTCATAATTTCCTTTATTATACTTTATTTTAAATAAATTTTAAACCTTATCTCTATGGGAAACTTCAACGCTATGGCCCAGGTCACTTAGTCTTTTTCCCACTTCATTTGCTATTGCAACAGACCTGTGAAATCCTCCTGTGCATCCGAAAGCAACTACTATTATAGTCTTGCCCTCTTTCTTATAATTTGGAATTAAAAAGTCCAACATATCTACGCACTTGTCAATAAACTTTTGAGTAACTTCCCACTTCATTACAAAATCTTTTACAGGCTTTTCCTCTCCGCTAAATTCTTTAAGTTCCTCTATATAGAAGGGATTAGGTAAAAATCTAACATCAAAAACTAGGTCCGCATCCTTTAAAATTCCGTTTTTAAATCCAAAAGAAACAACGGAAACTGTAAAATCACTTTTTCTTGTTTTAAATAAATTTGTAATTTCAAACTTTAATTCGCTTGTCTTTTTATTCGAAGAATCAATAATATAATCGCTTCTTTTTCTTATTTCTTCAAGCAAGGTCTTTTCTTTTCTGTAACCTGCAACAATGGATTTATCAAGGGGATGGGGCCTTCTTCTCTCCTTGTATCTCTTGATAATAACTCCCTCACTTGCTTCAAGAAAGACAATTTTATAAGTTACATTTAAAGATCTTAAGACTTCAAGAGAACTGGAAAAATTTTTAAAAAATTCTCCACTTCTTAAATCAACTACAGCAGCCACCTTGTCCACCGGAGAAGACTTGGCAATTTCGGCAAACTTTGGTAAAAGCTCCGGAGGAAGATTGTCCATGGAAAAATATCCCAAGTCTTCCATAATATTAAGAACTTCAGATTTTCCAGCACCACTCATGCCAGTTATAATAATTATTTCCATCAATCCACCCCAATAACTTTAAGTTCTCTTTCCAGTTCAACCCCAAAATTATCAAAAACAACTTTTCTTACAATTTCTATAACTTTTAAAATGTCCTTGGCACTGGAATCTCCATAATTTACAATAAAACCGCAGTGCTTTTCACTTACTCCACAGTTTTTATATCTAAAACCCCTTAATCCAGAATCATCTATTAACTTTCCGGCAAAATATCCCTGAGGTCTTTTAAAAGTAGAACCGCAACTTCTAAGTTCAAGAGGTTGTTTAGACTTTCTCCTATTGTCAAAATCCTCCATTTTTTCTTTAATCAAAGATTTGTCGCCTTTTTTTAGTTCAAAAGTTGCAGAAAGGACAATTTCTTCATTTTTTAAAGCTCTTGAATTTCTGTAAACAAAATCCATATCCTCATTGTTTACCTCAATAATTTTAAAATCTTTAGTTAAAAGCCTTACACTTTTTACAATGTCTTTCATTTCTCCCTCATAGGCTCCAGCATTCATAATCATAGCTCCACCTATAGATCCGGGAATTCCATGAGCAAACTCCATATTTGAAAGAGAATTTTCATAAGCAATTTGAGCAGCTTTTTTAAGAGTTGCCCCTCCCTCAGCTGAAATTAAATTATCCTTTACTTTAATTTCATTAAAGGTATTTTTAAGCATTATAACAAGACCTCTTATTCCTCCATCCCTAATTAAAACATTTGTGCAATTACCAAGAACAGTAATGGGAATTCCTTCATTCTTTGCTGTTTTTATTGCTTCTATTAATGAATTTTCGTCTTTAGGGAACAAGAGTATATCTGCAGGTCCGCCAATACCAAAAGATGTATATTTATAAAGTCCTTCATTTAAAAGAACTTTTCCGAATTTTTCAAACATTAATTCACCTCATACATATTAATTATAACATTAAAATGGGTAATAAGTTAAAGAAAGGATGATTTTATGGATAAAGCTAAACTTACAATGGAAGCCTTTTTATATAGGGAACTTTTATCTGATAAGATTTTTTTAAAAGATGTTTTAATTCCTATAAGAAGGGCTTTTTATACGAAAATTTATGACCAATATAAAATGAAAATTTTTGAACTCCAAACCCTTTGTCAAGTTTTAAGAATGGATTTAAATAAAAATTTAAGTTTAAATTTAAAGCAGGAAAAAAATCTTGCAAGAGAGTTTCTTAAAATTGATGAAAATAATTTGTATTTAGAAAAAGTTGACTCTCTATTAAACCTGGATAGTCAAAAATTTGAAAAAGTTATTAAAGAAATAATAAACCTCTTTAATCCCTATGAATATGACTTGAAAGAAGAAGAATTTGTAATTTGGGAAAACTTTAAAAAATATACAGAAGACTTAAATTTACAAGAGCTTATAAAAATTCAAAATAATAATTTAATAAGGTCCTGTGTTTTAAAAAAGGATTTTAACTATAAAAAAGAAATCGAAATTAAAAAAGATGAAATTAAAACTTTAACAAACAATTTACATGACATACCCCTTGAATTTTCAAAAGAGGAAATTGATGAATTAAAATTTATGGTAAAAAGTTTGGAAGAAACTTATGGCACTTTAAAAGAAAATGCAAATATTAAAAAATTTGACAAATAAAAAAACTTTACCCCAGTTTATCTAGGGTAAAGTTTATTTTTATTTCAAATATTTTTTACTTGAATTAAGTCTTTTTAAAAGATTTTCTTTTCCAAGTAAAAGTATAATGTTATTTAATTCCGGTCCGTGAACATTTCCGCTTATAGCAGCTCTTACAGGCATATATAAATCCTTCCCTTTAATTCCTGTTGCCTTTTGAATTTTTTTCATAACTGTTCTTGAAAATTCATCGTCAACTTCTTCTAGGGAATTTAATTCTTCAATAAATTGATCTATTAATTGAAGTACATGGTCTTTTTTTAGTTCTTCAAGAGCACTCTCTTCTTTTACATTTAAATCGCCAAATAAAAATTGAACTGCCTTAGGCAAATCTTCAAGCTTATCCAAACCATCTCTAACAGTTTCCACAAGAATCTTAAACCATTCAAAATTATTGTCAATTTCTTCTTCAGTCATAAGACCCGATTCAATCATATAAGGCTTTTCCAATTGACATAACTTTTCCAAATCATAGTCTTTCATATAATGAGAGTTGACCCAGTTAAGTTTATCAACATCAAAAATTCCCCCTGATTTTACAACTCTATCAAAGCTGAATTTAGGAATTAAATCTTTTAAAGTCATTATTTCTTCATCATCTTCCGGACTCCAACCTACAAGAGCAAGATAATTTATAAGTCCTTCCGGTAAATATCCCCTCTTTTTGAAATCCTCAACAGAGACATCCCCTTCACGTTTTGAAAGTTTCTTGTGATTTTTATTTAATACTGTGGGAAGGTGAACAAACTCCGGAGCTTCCCAACCTAAAGCTTCATATAAGAAAACATGCTTAGGTGTTGAAGCAAGCCATTCTTCACCACGAACAACATGGGTAATCTTCATCAAATGATCGTCAACTACAACTGCCATGTGGTAAGTTGGAAAACCATCGCTTTTCATAAGAACCTGATCATCAATTTCATCTGTATTTATAGTTACATCCCCTCTTACCAGGTCATGAAATTTTATAAATCTGTTCCTTGGAAGTTTAAGTCTTACTACATACTCTTCCCCATTAGCAATTCTTCTTTTAGCTTCTTCAATAGGAATTGAACGACATCTTCCATCATATTTTGGGACTTGTCCCTTTATTCTTTGTTCTTCTCTTAAATTATCAAGTCTTTCCTTGCTGCAAAAACAATAATAAGCATGACCTGATTCAATAAGTTTATCTACATATTTTTTGTAAATATCAAGACGGTTTGATTGAATATAAGGTCCGCATTGACCCTTTTCTGTAAGTTTTCCTTCTTCGTTTAGGATTACTCCTTCATCAACTTCTATTCCCGCCCATTTTAATGATTGAATTAAATTTTCTATGGCACCTTCTACATATCTTGTTCTGTCCGTATCCTCTATTCTCAAAATAAAATCGCCATTATTGTGTTTGGCGAAAAGATAATTATATAGAGCCGTCCTTAGGCCTCCGATGTGGAGAAAACCTGTAGGACTTGGGGCAAAACGAACTCTTACTTTGTCCATTAAATCACTCCTAAGATTAAATTAAATTTATTATATCACAATTTTTTCTATATTCCTAAAAAGGCAAGCCAATCCCTATATTCATTTAGGCCTTGAAAATATCCCTGTTCATAATTGTCCTGAAGTTTGAAAAGATTTGTTTCCGTGCTTTCAACCGCCTGGTTTTTCGCATAGACAATATAGGCCTTTCCCTCTTCTTTTAACTTTTCCAATCTGTCCAAATCCCTGTTATATCTCTTGTATCTTGTAATCATGGCATTAGCAACATGAGGATAACTTTTAAAGGATTTTTTTATTAATTCCTTATGCTTAATAGGCTCTTTTCTGTAACCTTCAGGTCTTGTTAAAACAGCAAAAATTTTTTGGTAGCCATCTCTTAAAGCCATATCCAGGCTTATTCCATAACCCAGGCCTCCATCATAATAGACCTGACCTTCAAACTCAGTAGGTTGCATAATATAGGGTAAAGACGAAGAAGCTCTTATGGCCTTTCTAAGTTTTTCCATGGAATTAAGTTGCCTTTTGTTCCAATATTTCATTCTTCCTGTGTTGGCATTAAAAGCCCCAATTCTTATTTTTGCGGGATTTGCATAAAACGTTTCAAGGCTTATTATGGAATCAGGATAAGGATCCCAAGATTCAAAAATATAATCTGAATTAAAAAAGCCCTGTCCCTTTAAAAGATTTTTTATGCCTGCAACATTTTCATCTCTCACAGAATCGACGAAAGATCTCTTGGCACGAATTCTATCCCTTAATAAATAGTTAAAAACATGAGTTGAGCCTGCAGAAATACCTGATACGTAATCAAAATAAATTCCCTTTTCAAGAAGAACGTTTAAAATGCCTGCGGAGTATGAATTTCTCATACCCCCGCCTTCAAAAATAAGAGCAGTATCAAATACATTTGACTTCATTATTCATTAAAACCCTCATAAAGAGTTCCCTCTTGCTCTTCAATATACTTATAGGCGTTTATGGCAGCTATTGTGCCGTCCCCTACAGCAGTTGTAAGTTGTCTTACAGTCTTAACCCTTATATCTCCTGCAGCAAAAACTCCATCAATGTTTGTTCTCATTTCTTCATCAGTTAAAATATAACCGTCTTTCATATTTATTTTGCCTTCATAAATCTCAGTTTCTGGGACATAGCCTATAAATACAAAAACTCCAAAAGGTTCGTCCTTTGTGATTTTTTCTATATCTCCACTCTTATTATTTTTAATATAAAGTTCCTTTAAGGTTTTATCTCCCTTAAGCTCTGTGACCTGACTATTCCAAATAAAATCAATCTTTTCATTTTTAAAAGCCTTAGCCTGCAAATCCTTTGAAGCACGAAGTTCATCTCTTCTGTGAATTATATGGACTTTCTTAGCAAAATTAGTTAAATAAATAGCCTCTTCAACAGCAGCATCTCCGCCACCTACTACATAAACTTCAAAACCTTCATAAAAAGCTCCATCGCAAGTTGCACAATAGCTTACGCCTCTTCCCTGAAAATCTTCTTCACCAGGAACCCCAATTTTTCTCGGACTTGCACCACCTGCAATAATTACAACTTTTCCTTCATATTGGTCAAACTTTCCTTTGACTTTTTTTATTTTTCCCTCAAGATCCACTTCAACAATATCGTCATTTACAATTTGACAGCCAAACTTTTCAGCCTGATCTTTTATTGTAAAAGCCAAATCAATTCCGCTTATGCCAGGAGCACCTGGATAATTTTCCACATCATTTGTGTTTGTTATTTGTCCCCCTTCAACGGATTTTTCTATAACTAAAGTTTTTTTCTTATCTCTTGCGCCGTAAAGACCTGCCGTAAGCCCTGCAGGACCTCCACCAATAATTATAATATCGTACATGTCTTCCCTTTCCTTTTTTTTATATTTTACACATAATAGTTTACCCTAATAATAATATATTTCACAAATTTTTGATATAATTAATTTGGTGATAATATGAAATTAAAATTATTTTTATATAAATTTTGTAAGTTTGTACTTTTGTTTTTTATTTTTTCTTCTCTTTTTCTCTTTCCCAGGAAAATTTTTGCAGAAGAAATTTCCGTAAACTTTGACACCCATGTCTTAATTAAAGATAACGGAAGCCTGTATTTTGAAGATGATATAGTATATAAATCCAAAAAAAATGAAGACGAAGTAATAAGAAGCATATATAAACCTAAAAATTCAAAAATAGAAAAACTGACAATTTCCATAGGCAATGAAAAATTGACCCTGGATACCAATGCAAAAAAGGGTTATTCCAAATCATACACCTTGGACGAAGAAGAAGACAGGATTCTTATAAAAATTTTCAATCCCTTTGAAAGTACCTTAAATTTAAAAATGTCCTATGAAATTTCAAACCTTGGAAAAATTGGCAGCGACACCGGATATTTTTCCTATACTTTTTTCAAAGACCTTGAAAATAAAATCGATTTTTTTAAAGGAGACCTCTTTTTTGAAAATGGAATTTCTAAAGAAACAAGTCCATTTTTATACTCATCTGGCAAAAAAGAAATTAAAAACGTAAAAAACGGCTTGGAAATCAAAGTAAGAGATATAAAAAAAGGTGGCTATTTATTTTTGGACCTGGGTTTTGAAGAAGAAGCCATACCCTTTTCAACTCAAAGGACAGATATGACATTAAAGGGCCTTAAAGAAATCCATAAAAATAGCGGCAGGCTATCCTTTTTAGACGGAGATAAAAATAAATTTTCTTATTTTATTTCCACCGGAGCAACAATTTTTTCCTTCCTAATTTTCTTATATGCAATTTATTTATTTAATTTAAGAAGAAAAACAAAGGAAGAAGACCCAAATATAGTAAGTTCCTTAGAAGCCTCCTACCTTCTAAAAGGCGACGGAAGTTTACAAAACCTTATTCTTGCAAATATTTTAAGTTTACAAAGAATTAAGGCCCTGGAAATAAAAAAAGAAGACTATGTAACAAAATCTGGCAAGAAAAAAATAAGTTATTTATTTATTTTAAATCCTAAAAAACTTTCTCAACTGCAAATTGAAGAAAAAACCTTTATAGAAAATTTCTTTAAAGATGAAACTATCATAAGCACAAGAGATATTGCAGAAAAAATAAAAGCCGGACCGGAATTTTATTTACAATTTAACGAATATTCAAAAAGTTTAAAATATAAACTGGAAAATTTAAACCTCTTATACAAAATTGACACTTACAAGAAAAAAGTTATTAAAATTTCCCTTCTTGCAATAATTGTATACAGCCTTTCAGTATTAAACTTTAAACCCATAAATATTATTTCATCTACAATATTTACAATATTTTCCATATCCCTCATGTTTTTATCAATGCTTTATAAAACTCCAAAGGGAAACTATTTAGTAAACTTTTACAATAAAAAAACCGTGGAATACGAAAAAAACGAAGACTTTGAATCCTACACAAATGAGGATATAATCGCAATGATAAGCCTTGGAATAGATGATAAAAAAATATACGAAGCCCTGGGCAAAATGCCCCTTAGTAACTTCTTTGACAGGAGCATTTTTAAAACATTTAAAGAAGACCCCGAAAAATATAAAATTTTTTCAGAAAACTTTTACAATTCTTTTTTAAGTGATATTGTATTAAAATCAAAAAAATAATTATATTAACATTTTTCATTCTTGATGATATTATTAAATACAGGAGAAATTTATGAGAAAATATAGAAAAAGAGAACATATCGAAAGTTTTTTAAGATCAAGTTTCCTTGGAAACCCCCTTTTTGAAGATGTTTTTTTGCCCCACAATTCCCTACCGGAATGTGATTTTGACGAAATAGACACATCAACAAGGTTTTTAAACAAAAAAATAAACTTTCCCCTTATGATTAACGCCATGACCGGTGGTTCAGAATTTACCGAAGACATAAATAGACAACTTGCAGAAATCGCAAGAGAATTTAACATCCCCATGGCAGTAGGCTCACAAACAATAACCCTGGAAGATGAAGACTCCATTGAAAGCTTTAAAATTGTAAGAGAAATTATGGGAGACTCAGGAGTAATCCTTGGAAATCTTTCCGGTCGTGCAAGCATAAAAGATGTAAAATTTGCAGTAGACATGTTAAAAGCGGATGGAATCCAAATTCACTTAAATCCCGCTCAAGAACTTGCTATGGAAGAAGGAGAAAGGTCCTTTAAAGGAATCCTCTCAAACATAGAAGAAATTGTAAAAGGGTCTGAAGTACCTGTAATTGTAAAAGAAGTTGGCTTCGGCATGTCAAGAGATGTAGCAAGAAGACTTTACAGTGTAGGCGTAAGACACATAGACGTTTCAGGATTCGGCGGAACAAATTTTATGGAAGTGGAAAATTTAAGAAGACCGGAAAATGATCTATCAGAACTATATTCCTGGGGAATACCCACAGCCCTAAGTCTACTTTCAATTAAAAACCTTAACCTAAAAGACCTATCCTTAATAAGCTCAGGAGGAATTAAAAATTCCATGGACCTAGTAAAAAGTCTTGTCCTTGGAGCAGACATGGCAGCCATGTCCGGAGAAATACTTTCATACCTGATTCACGGAGGATATGAATACACAATGGAATACCTGGAAAATATTATGTACAAAGCAAAAATCATAATGCTTTTAACAGGCTCCAAAAATGTAGAAGAATTAAAAAAATTGCCCTTTACAATAAGTGGCACACTAAAAGAACTTTCAAAATAATTTTTAAGATTTTAAAAAAATCAAACCACTAATAAAGTTTTGATTTCCAAATTTAAGGCACAAAAAAACACGCATTTCTGCGTGTCTTTTTTTATCTTTCTATAATTTATTTTTCTATAATTTTTATCCAAGTTTCTGGTATACTTCCTTTTGCTCTTTGATATTCATGGGAGTTAGCTGCTTCCATAATTTCACAATAAGCCCAGTGGCTTTCGCTTATATCTGTAAAGTGAATTAAATCTTTCTTTACGCCACTTAAACCTTCTAAGGTTACATTACGACGGGCATATTGATTTAAAATTCTTGCTGCTTCTGCTCTTTGAATATATGCATCAGGTCTAAAGGTGCCATCTTCATAGCCGGCAATACGTCCATTGCCATAGGCTTGATTAATAGCTTCTTCAAATTCGTGACCTTTTACATCGGCAAAGGGTGCTATCTTATCATTTTTCTTGTCTATATAGTAAATAGCTCTTGCAAATTCTCCACGAGTAATCGGTTGGTTAGGACGGAAGTTGCCGTCTTTATCTGCAAACATTAAATCCTTTTTAACCATAATATTAATAGCTGAATTGTACCAAGCTGATGGTGTGTCTTTAAAGTTTGGCTTAGTATTATTGGTCATGTCAAGATTTGCCAAACGAGCTATTAAAGCTGCTGCTTCTGCTCTTGTCATCAATCCTTCAGGACGAACACTTCCATCTGTATATCCATAAAGATATTTGTAGTGGCGATTTATTTCCATATCTTCAATAATTTTAAAGAAACCTAATGATTTTTGATTTTCTTTATTTTGAAGACCAGGATTATTTGGATTATTTGGATTATTTGGATTATTTTGATCTGATTTTTTATCTTTCCAAATAGCTTTTACAATAGTATCTGCATTTACTTGAATAGACTCCCCTGCTTTTTTAGTTTCCTTACCAACTTGCCATCCGACAAACTCTTTATTTGGCGGGAAATATTCTGGTGCAAATATTTCTGGTAAAACATAGCTTCCACCCTTAAGAAGGATTGAACCATCTATGTTTTGCTTTCCACCATTTGCATCAATAGTTACTGCTACTGGGGTTTTTGTATCATCTGTAGATTTATTATTTGCATCATCTTTACCAAATGCTGTTACAAGTTCTTCTGTCTTGTAACTTCCCTTTTTAAGGGTAATTACACCAGAAGTTCCATCTACTTCTTCACCGTTGTCGACTGGAGTGCCATCTGGAGTGCCATCTTCCTTGGCTAATGACCATGTGCTACCAGTTTTTTTAGCCTTGACTTTTATTTCAGTATTATCAGCCTTCTTGTAGGTTACTGTTACTGATGTTGTGTCCTCATCTCTTGGTGGTGTTATAGTAATATTACCAGTTTTTGTATCCACTTCTACCTTTGGGGGATTTGGAGCAGTTTTATCTGAAACAGTTCTCTTTTCAATTTCAGATTTTAAAATGTCACTAATATCCCCATCATTGGTTTGAGCTGTTATTTGAGTTCCGGATTTTATTTTGCCATTTTTAATAGTAATATTTTTTCCATCTTCGCTTACTTCAAAATCAGTTTTGCCTTCAATAGACCATTTGCCTTCGTCATTTCTAGTAAAGGTTACTGTCTTAGGATCTGTTTCTCCTGCTGGTGTGTAGGTAACATCCATTTTTTTAGCAACCCTATCTTTATCTTTTTCAACTGGAGTGATGGTTACATCACCAGTTTTATCGTCAACCTTGATTTCTGGTTTCTTTGGATAGATTTTGATTGTTTCGCTCTTGTTATCAGATGTTTTCTTTTCTTTATCATTATTTGCGATACCACCATTATCTGTTACAGTTGCAGAGACATCGGTTTTATTTTTGATATCAGAATCCTTTATGGTCACCACACCGGTATCTGGATTGACTGTTACTTTAGAGCCTTCTGGTGTACTCCACTTGCCATTTTCCCCATCCTCTTTTTCTATTATTTCTGTTTTTGGATTACCATCTGGATCAGTGTATTTAACTTCTATTTTCTTGGCATCTGTATCAAGAGGGTTTGGACTTATGGTTATCTCGCCCTTGTCTGCATCTGGTGTGATTGTAGGAGCATCTGGTGCCTTGTTTTCTAGGACCTCTTCCTTTTCAAATTTGGCAACATTGTTTTCTTTGCCAGCTTCAACCTTTACAGTACCGTCATCATTCTTTTGAACAATAGGATTTCCACTACTATCCCAATCTACTTCAACATCATTACCACTTATTATTTTTACATTTCCTTGGTCATCAACTTCTATAAAGGCAGGTATACCATCATTGTATCCTGTACCGTTAGGGAGTTTTGAAACACCATCTTCTCTTGTATTGGCTTTTTTAACAGCTTCCTTAATTGCTTCTTTTTCTTCAGGCGTTAGTTTTTTAGGGTCTCTTACTGGTACATTTGGTATTACATATTCAACAGTAGTAGAATTACAAGCCTTAAACTTATGAGGTTCCTTTACTGTAAGACCAACTTCTTGCTTATAATCAAAACCATTTGGCACATTGATTTCAAAAGTTCCATCAGCATTTACACTAGTCTCTCCTAATTGAGAGGAGTTTTTATCTGTGCTACACTTGCCCGTACAATAATCTTTATTCGCATTATTGTTACCACTTGGCTTTAATATGGCTATTACCTTTGTTCCAGCAGCTATCGTACCATCTGGATCTGGGACAAATGTACCATCTTCGAGCTTTTTCTGTGGCACTAACTTACCTGTGATTTTTGTGTCAGTAACTACTATCTTCTCTACGTTTGTAGCTGCTGAGTATTCGGTAACTTGTTTTACAGTTAAGTTTGGAGCTTGTATTTCATCTGATTTTGAATTATCTTTGTAGGTTACTGTATAAGAGGCAGTTTTAGTACCTACTCCCTCGATTTTAAAATCAACAGACTTAATATCATTAGCTATTTCAGTAGAGTTTGCTTTTTTTAACAAATCTAAAGCTTCAGATTTTTCTTCCTCGCTAACTATATTTGCAACGTATTGTTCTATCCAGATTTCTCCTGTTGGCATTTTTATTTTAGTTTTATATTCATCAGCCTTAGAATTAGGAACTGTATATGAACCTGTGTCACCAACTTTAATTCCTTGATCATCATACACTTCAGCCTCTACTAAATCACCGGCTTTTAGTTTACTTTCTAGTGTTACACTAGGTCTTGAATCATTTTTAGTTAGTGTTAATTCTCCACGTTTAAAATTGTTCACATATACAACTATTCTATATCCCTTTTTTAACTCTTTACTTCTTAATCCAATTTTATCGACTCCAGCTTTGATAGCATTTCCAGCGGTATAAAATGTTACAGTAATAGATGCTCTTTCTGGTCCTGGAGCTTTTTGTGCTGGGGCATTTTTAAGGATAGCTTCATTAATAAGACGAGCCTTAGCTTCCTCATAGTTTACTGATGGATCGGCTTTTGCTTTTCTAAGTTCTGCCTTTAATTCTTCAAACATATCACCATTAAAGAAATAATCATTTTCTAAACTATTTGCCCTATTTTTAATATCTTGAATTTCTTCACCACTTAGGATATTTTCAAGTTCTTTTTCAGCTTCTTTCTTAACCTCTAGTCCATTTTCTGCTTTTGTTTCTTCAATCTTTTTTTCTTGACTTACTATAAGTGTATCAACCTTTGCTTCCTTGGTTTCATTAGCTGCTTCCACCACTCCACTAAGGCTTGGTAAGACTAAAGAAAACGCCAAAGTATAAATACCTAAGGGTTTTAATACTCTGTCTTTAAAATTTTTTTCCATAACTTGGTCCTTTCTCTAAATTTTATTTTCCTTAAATTTTTATAAATTTTTGCCATATACATAGTTAATGTATCACTATTTTCCTATTCTTTCAAGTTTTTTGGATTTTTTGGCATTTTTAAGCTCCAATAAAAAACCAGACTTTTAAGGTCTGGACTTTTTAAAAAATTTGAAATTTTTATAAACTTTTAATTTTATAATTTTTATTTTCTCATAATAAGGGAAATATTATTTGACAGGTCTTTTATCGAGTCTGACAGCTCCGTTATTTTTGATTCTATCCTTACTAAAAGAAAAACAGAAACTGCCATGGGAAAGCCTATGTTGGCGATTTGGCTTATGAGTTCTTCCATATAAACACCTCCTATGTAAAATAAGATTAGACAAGAATTTCTTCTTTTACGCTAATCTTAACCGCTTGGGTGAATTCTTCAACTATTTGGTCATTTTTCTTGAACATTTTAGCTGAGGCTATGTTTTCTCCAAGACTTTTTGCTGTTTCTTTTGTGACTTGCGGGTCGCAGTCTCCAAAGGAAATGGACATGGCTTTTCCATCATCCATGTTGAATTTTAATCTTAAACTTACTCTTTCCATATAAACCTCCTATTAACCGATTTTTACTTCTTCTACTGTATAAAGGCTCACTTCTTTACCTGTATACAATTGTTTTAACAGGGTTAAAAATCCTTGCAAACTTCCTTCTGAACCTGGATTTAGCTCTGGTAAAATTTTTCTTTTAATTATGTTTTTGCCTTCCAGGGTTTTACTTACATCACATCTTAATTTTTTCATACTTACTTTTTATAACCTCCTTAAAAATCCACCATCCCTGCCAATTATTTTTACATAGACTTGATGGGCATATTTTTCTTGATGCATCATAGTGCCTTACAATTTTATCTGGTTTTAAGTTGTAAAATTTTGCCAGGCATACTGCAAGATCAGCTGTCCTTTCCATGACTTTTTTAAAGTCCGATCCTTCATTTATGCACATCTCAATCCCCAAACTATTGGAATTTGTGATTCCATAGCGACCTTTTCCATCTCCACAATGCCATGCAGACATGTTGTCTTCAATTATTTGGACTATGCCCTTATCATCTACAAAATAATGGGCGCTTGCTTTCCTATTTCCGCCTGCAAAGTACCTGTAGTGGTTTAGGGCATTTGCTCCCGGGGCCTTATTTGCCGTATCGTGAATGACTATATAGGCGATTTTTGTCCCATATCTTGGCGAAAAATTGTAATGAATGAGTCTTTTGTCAATGATCATTTCTTTTCCCTCCTTCACAATATAAATAGCAAATTTTATGAAAAAGTGACAAAAATATATAAAAATATAAGGGAGCTTGCTAATAGCCTTTTAAAATAAAAAAACTTGCAGGTATGTATTTACAATCCTGCAAGGAAAATTTATTTTTATTTATTTTTTGTGTTTAGCTTATAAAGTTCCATAAGTCCTTTTAAGGTCAATTCTCTTTCTATTTTTATGGGATATTTTAAATTTTTTGTTAAAAGAGGGGCAAAGCCTCCTGTTGCAAAAATCTCAGTATTTTCTGCTTTTAATTGTTTTTCTTCAAATATTTTATCTATTATGCCCTCTATCATTTTTCTATATCCGAAATAGAGACCTGCCTGCATACTTTCTACAGTTTCATCACAGATTACTTTTTCCGCTTTTATTATTTCAATTTTCGGAAGTTTTGCTGTTCTTGTGGTGAGAGCATCGGCGCTTATGCCTATTCCCGGTATTATAAGACCGCCCATATATTCTTTTTTATCTGTTAAGTAGCAAAAGGTTATTGCCGTTCCCATGTCTATTATTATGGCGTTTTTTTCTGTCATTTTTGAAACAGCCACTGCATTTACTATTCTGTCTGCTCCTATTTCTTTGGGATTTTGATATTTTAATTTTATGCCTGTTTTTATGTCTGATGTTACTATGAGGGGATTTATGTTGAAATATTTTATACTCATTGTTTCAAGAGTATGCATAACGTTTGGAACTACTGATGATATTATTATTCCTTCTATGGTGTCTACTTTTATGCCCTTTGCTTTTAGGGTTTGGTAAAATATCATTCCATATTCGTCATTGGTCTTTTTTTCTGAGGTTGATATTCTAAATTCATAGATTAATTTTTCTTTTTCAAATATTCCGTAGACTATGTTTGTGTTTCCCACATCTATTACCAAAATTCTCATAGGTCCTCCATGGCTAAGTAGCCTTCTTCTGTCTTTGCGTTTTTTACTCCACTTATTATTGCATTTTTTACGCAGATTGACCCTAAAGCTTGTACAAGTGTGGGATCTGCTTCTACTTGTCCTGTTGATAAAACGAAAACTGTATCTCCGTCATATTGGGTGTGAACTGGAAATATACTCATGGCGTAACCGTTGTGGGCCACATTTGCAACTTTTTCTGCCTGAGTCTTATTTAGCTTTACATTTGTTGCAAGGACACTTAGGGTTGTATTTGTGCCTTTGAAATATTTTTCTTTATTTTCTTCCATAAGTTTTAAAATTTCTTTTGGATTATAAAATTCTTTTGTTTTTTTATTTATTGCTCCTGCTATTTTCTTTCCGTCTTCAAATATATCTCCAAAGGAGTTTACTACGCTTAGGGCTGATATTGTAACTTGTCCTACTTTTATTGTGTAGGATCCCAAGCCACCTTTCATTGCACTTTCCATGCCTAATATCTTGCCTACTGTTGCACCTAGTCCTACTCCTACATTGCCAAGTCTATTTTCTTTTTCACTGGCATTTTTTGCAGCTTCATAGCCCATTTCTGCATCGGGTCTTGTTTTATAATCTTTGTAGGCTAAATCAAATATTACTGCTCCCGACACAATGGGAACTATTCCTAGACCTACATCAACGCCTCTATTTTTTTCTTCCAAATATTTCATAACGCCTGCTGCTGCATTTAAACCATAGGCGGATCCTCCTGTAAGCATTATGGCGTCAACCCCTTGGACCATGTTTTTTGGATCTAACAAATCCGTTTCTCTTGTGCCAGGTCCTCCTCCTCTTACGTCAACTGCACACACTGTCCCTTTTGGGGGAATTATTACTGTTAGTCCTGTTGCTTGGTTATTGGCGTGTCCGACTTTTATTCCTTTTACGTCTGTTAAATACATAAAAACCTCCGTTTTTTTCTAAAAAAAAATCCCCTGAGGGATTATTTTGTAAAAATTTCTAGGGCAATTACTAAAATTCCCAAGATAATTCTGTAAATTCCAAAAACTTTAAAGTCATGTTTTTTTATATAGGCTAAAAATTTTTTTACAACTATAAGTGCAACTAAAAAAGATACTATAAATCCCACTAAAATAATTATCCATTGGCCTAGGCTCAAACTTACTCCTATTTTAATAATTTTTAAAAATGTTGCGCCTAACATGGTTGGTATTGCAAGATAAAAGGAAAATTCTGCTGCCGTTATCCTATCGGCTCCCAACAAAACTCCTCCTATAATAGTTGCTGCACTTCTACTTGTACCGGGAATCATTGCAAGGCATTGAAATAATCCTATTAAGATAACGGTTTTAATAGGCAGTCTGTCAATGGATGTATATTTCCCAGATTTATCTTTTTTTTCTATTAAAATAATAACTATCCCATAAAAGATAAGGCTTATGGCAACTGTTATGTTGTTAAAAAGATACTTATCTATTAAATCGTCAAACAAAAAACCTAAAACAGCCGCAGGTAAAAATCCTATTATTATTTTTGTCCAAAGTCTTAAAGTCTTCTTATCTGCCAGGGCAAGTTTTTCTTTAAGGGTTAGTCCTTCAAGGGGTCTTTTTAGTTTTCTTTCAAGTTTATTTTTTCCTAAAGGATTTAGGGAATTAAAATAAATAACAACAATTGCAAGGATTGCCCCCAATTGAATAATTACGTTAAAAGCATTTTGAAACTCTTTATTTGAAAGATTAAAAAAATTCCCTGCAAGAATTAGGTGTCCCGTTGATGAAATCGGAAGAAATTCAGTAAATCCTTCTATGATTCCAAGAATTATCGCTTTTATAAAGTCCATTTTATCTCTCCATGTTTAAAAATTTTGTAAATTCTTTTTTGAATACCAGTTTTATTGTTCCTGTAGGTCCGTTTCTATGTTTTGCTATAATAACTTCTCCAACATTGGGTTCTTTTGATTCTTCCTTATTGTAATAATCGTCCCTGTATAAGAACATTACAACATCTGCATCCTGTTCAATAGCTCCTGATTCTCTTAAGTCCGATAAAACCGGTCTATGATCTGAACGAAGCTCCGGTGCTCTTGAAAGTTGTGAAAGAGCTACAACTGGAACGTCCAACTCTTTTGCCAGAGCTTTTAGGGAACGGGATATTGCTGAAATTTCCTGTTGTCTTGATTCAGTTCTGGAGCTTAATTCCATAAGTTGCAAGTAGTCTATAACTACTAAGTCCAGACCCTTTTCAGCTTTTAACCTTCTGCATTTTGCCTTCATTTCTACAGGACTCATGCCTGGTGTGTCATCAATGCTTATGTTCAAATTTTGCAGGACGGTCATGGAGTTTATAACTTTTGTCCATTCTTCTTCATTTAAACTTCCGCTTATGATTTTCATAAGATCTATATGAGTTGCCGCAGAAATCATTCTTTGTACAAGTTGATTTTTGCTCATTTCAAGAGAAAAAATTGCAACTTTGGCGTCTCCTTTTTGAGCGGCGTTTGTAGTTATATTTACCATAAGAGCTGTTTTTCCCATTGATGGACGAGCTGCAATTAAAACTAAATCAGATTTTTGAAGTCCAGAAAGTTTTCTGTCAAGATCTGTAAAGCCTGTTGTAACTCCTGTTAGAGCGTTTTTATTTTGGGCTCTTTTTTCCATAAGGGAAAAGCTGTCAAGAAGGGCTTCTTTTAGTGGTATAAGACCATTGTTCATAGAATCCTGAGTAATTTCAAAAATTGTCTTTTCTGCAATTTCTATTACTGAATTTGCCCTTGCTTCAGGGTTATAGGAGTTTGAAATAATATCATCACTTGCTCCTATAAGTTTTCTTAAGATTGATTTTTCTTTTATGATTTTACAATAAAATTCTGTATTTGCTATTGTTCCCACTGCTGAAGAAAGGCTTGCAAGATAGGACACGCCTCCTATTTCATCAATTACATTTTGCCTTGTAAGCTCTTCGCTTACAGTTACAATATCTGCCGGCTCATTTTTTTCATCTAATTCTAAAATTGCACCGTAAATTTTTTGGTGGGCGGGAGAATAGAAATCTTCAGGGAGTAAAATTTCAGAGGCTGCTGAAATGGCATCTCTTGATAAAAGCATTGCTCCAAGGGAAGATACTTCCGCTTCTTCACTGTGGGGAGGAACTCTCATTTCCATTTTGTCACCTTAATACTTCCACTTTTACCTTTAAATCTGCAAAAATGTCTCCATAAAGTTTTACTTGAATTGTTTTACTTCCTTCAGTTTTTATATTTTCACTAAGAAGAATCCTTTTTTTATCTATATCCAAACCAAAGACTTCTTTTATTTTGTCTGAAATGTTTTGTGAAGTGATGGCACCGAATAATTTTCCGTTTTCTCCACCTTTTGCCTCTATTGTTATGGATTTTTTCTCTATTTTCTTTTTAAGTTCATTGGCTTCTTTTCTATTTTGCTTTTCCTCTTCTTCTTCTCTTTTTCTGTCTTCTTTCCATTTTTGTAAATTTTCCTCAGTTGCTTCTACTGCAATTTTTCTGGGAAACAAAAAATTTCTTGCGTAACCGTCTTTTGCCTCTGTAAGAGTTCCGGCTTTACCTAAAGTCTTGTCATCTTTTAAAAGTATTATTTTCATTTATTTTCAACCTCTTTCATATATTCATCTAAAGCATTTCTTAAAATTTTTTCGGCTTCTTCTATACTGTCAGTTTCAACTTGGGCACCAGCCATATTTAAATGACCTCCACCGCCAATTTTTTCAAGAACAAGTTGAACGCTGAAACTTCCTCTACTTCTGCCGGAAATGTGAATTTTATTATCCTTGTGAGTTAAGACAAAGCTTGCCTCTATATTATTAATTTGTAAAAGCTCATCTGCTGCTTGAGCTGCTATTAAAATAGAATTTTCTTGATATCTATCAAGTTTTGAAATTGCAATTTTACCGTCGATTATTTTTGTTGCATGAACAACTTCGGCCTTTGATTGTAAAGTATCAAGGTCATTTTTAAATAGGGCTTGAACCTTTACCATATCTGAGCCTTGACGTCTTAACATACTTGCAGCTTCAAAAGTCCTTACCCCTGTTTGGAAGGTAAAGTTTTTAGTATCTACAATAATACCACTCATAAGAGCATCAGCTTCAAAGTGAGTTAGGTTTGAATTATCACTCATATAAGTGAGCATTTCCGTTACAAGTTCACAGGTACTTGACGCATAGGGCTCAATATAAGTTAAAACAGGATTATCAACAAACTCCTTACTTCTCCTATGGTGATCTAAAATTACAATTTGATTTGTTTTTGCTATAAGTTCTGGGCATTCCGTCATAGAAGGTCTGTGGTTATCCACCATTATAATTAGGGAATTTGACTTTATTTTTCCAAGAGCTGCTTCAGAATTTAAAAAGTCCTTTAAAAGTTCTGGTTCTTCTTCCTTTAATCTAATCATTAAATTTTCAATGGAAGGATTTATTTCATTAAATACAATGTAACCTTTTTTACCCCTGTTTAAAACTGCTCTGTGCACTCCTATGGCTGCTCCCATGGCATCCATATCCGGGTTTGCATGGCCCATAATAAAAACTTCATCTGTTGCATCAATTAATTGTCTAAGGGCAACTCCTATTACTCTTGCCTTAACCTTATTTCTCTTTTCAACAGCCTTACTTCTACCACCAAAAAATTCATAATTATCATCGACTCTTACAACAGCTTGATCTCCACCTCTTCCAAGGGCAATATCAAGAGCTGTGTCTGCTTCTTGATAGGATTCGCTGAAGCTTTTTCCGAAAGAAGAAACTCCTATGGAAAGAGTTATGGGAATTGCATTTCCCTTGTCAAGTTCTCTTAAATCATCAAGTAAATCAAATCTTCTTTCCTTAATTTGTTTTAAAGCTTGAAAACTTAAAACTGCTATATAGGTGTCAGAATCAGATTTTATTAAAAGTCCTTGGTATTCATCAAAATAACTGTTTAAAATAGAATCTATTTCTGCAATTAATATTGGTCTTGAGGAATCTGGGGTAGAATCAAGAGCCTCATCATAATTATCAACTTCTATTTTTAAAATCATGGCTTTCGAATCAATATAGACTCTTTGAAGTTTTTTGTAATCCGATGAGTCCACCATAAAGTACATCTGTATGCTTTTTCTTTCAGATGAACCGGTGGAAAGATCCACATTGTTTTTATAAACTATATAGTCTTTGGAATCAAAGCTTATATAGTAGCCTGTTTCATTTATATCTTCACGAATTATTTGAGGTAAAATATTTTTTATATTTTCTCCCATAAGTTCTGAAGAGAATAAATTTACAAACAGGGTATTGTACCACAATACAGTACCGTCTCCATCGCATATTACCATAGGAAAAGGCATATTAAAAACGGCTTGTTTAGTGACTGAATCAAAATCCTGAGAAATTTGTTCAATATATCTTTGTGAAGCATAGTTCTTATCTTTTATATTTTTATAGCTTATAAAAATCAGATAGATGTAAATAAGACCTGCTATTCCGCCTACAAATGGCTTTAATACAGTAATTACAATAAGAACTATAAAACTGAATGCAAGAATAAATCTTGCATCAAACAAATTAAAAAATTTATCTTTCATCTTAGTTCGGCAATCTCCTTAAATTAAATAAAGAATCTACAAGGCCAAGAACTGCCGAAGCTATCTGCATACCTGGCAAAAATATAAAAAATACAAGGGCCAAGACTTGAATAAACTGGGAAGCTCCCATTTTAAACAAGAGAAACTTTAAAGTTGCAAGACCGTTTACAAAGGTCATAAAGGTAAAAATTAAAGCTAAATTCATAAAAATTTCTTGAAACCCTAATAATTTTAAAATTAAAAGGACAAGAATTGAAATTGCCACAAAGATTTTTGGCAATCTTAAAAATTCAAAAGACGGCGGTTGCATTACAATTATTCCATCTTTTAAAAGTCTTCTGCCTGTTAGTAAATAGGTCATATAAGAAATTGCAATGCTTATTATAACTATTATTGAAGGTAAAAGAGCTATGGTTTGCAGATACATTGTCCTAAGATTTCCTTCTAAGTTTGAAGTATTTAAACTTCCGCTTTTTGAAAGAACAAGTTTTGCACCTTCAATATAAGCTCTTACACTTTCTTCTGAAGACAGGGTGCTTCCATTTATTCCATAAGCATACATAATTGACAAAATTGAAATAAAAGTTACTAAAGATGCAAGACCTAAGCTCACATCGACTCCATATTTATTTGTTATGAGGTAGTGCAAGCTTAAAATCATAGGTGCAAATACCACAAAAATTGCAAGTCCCAAAGTAGGATTTATATATCCCATAATAAAAGATGGAACAAGCAAAGCTAAAATAGCTTTTATTATTGAATCCTTAATTCCGTAGTACAAAAACAATGATGGAAAAAATAGATAAACAGGTGGGAAAAATAATCCCAACATTGTAATTGTTATTGAACTAAGGAGCAATTTTAAAATGTTTAAATTTGTTGTTTTCAAAAAATCAACTCCCACTTTATTTTACCATAGGTGGACAAATATTAAAATATTGGCTGATTTCATAAAATCACTTTGTCTTGCCTTTTGTAGTTTAAAAAATTTTTGAAATAAAAAAACTCAGCCTTTTTTTGACTGAGGATATTTTTTATTCATAGGTGAAGCCTTCTCCTTCAACTTCTGTTACTGAAGAAACATACATAAAGGATTTTTCATCGGTTTTTCTTATAAATTCTTTTAATTTTATTAAATCTCCCTTGTTTACCACAGATGTTAAAATTTTTCTATTTCTTTTTGTATAGCCTCCCATAGCTTCGTAAATAGTTGAACCTCTTTCTATCTCCTTTAAAATAAATTCATTTATTATTTCCGTCTTTTCAGAAACTATTGTCACATAAAACTTCGTATCAAAACCTGCAATCATCTTGTCTATTACAAAAGAATTCATAAAGCATCCAAGAAGGGCATACATTCCAAGACCAGGTCCATACAATAAAAGAGCTATTAAAGTTACAACTCCGTCACTCATTATAAGTCCGTTGCCGAAGGAAAATCTTGTATATTTTTCTATGATCTTTGCAAGTATATCTGTTCCACCTGTGGAAGCTCCTTGATTTACTACAACACCTATACCTATTGCCTGAATTATTATTCCAAAGATAAGATTTATAAATATATCTCCTTCTACTATGGGTCTTACTGTAGGTATTGTCTTTTCTAAAAGCCACAAGAAAAATCCCAAAGACATTGAAGCATACACTGTATAAAATCCGAAATCTCGTCCTATGGTGACAAAGCCCAGAACTACCAAAATCATATTTAATGCAAATAATATGTATGATACGGGAATAAAGGGAAATATATGTCCAAGCTCTATGGAAAGTCCGCTTGTTCCTCCAACTGCAAGACTATTTGGAATTAAGAAAAAATGCAGTCCAATTGTAACTAAAACAACTCCTAAGTTTACAAGTAAAAATCTTTTTATATTAAAAACACTCTTCATTTTTCACCTCAAGAAATATTATAACAAAATTTTTCAAAATTTTTATAAGTATTTTAACAATAAAAAATCCCTGCTTTTGCAGGGATAAAAAATTTTTTTAGAATGGTCCATAATTGATTTTTACTGCTACATAGAGTGCACCTATGGCCACAATGAAGAAGAATATTATAAGAGGTGCAACAAATTTCAAATACTTATTATATGGAACTTTACCATAAGATAAGAACATAAGAAGTGAACCGTAAGTAAACCAAACCATGTTTGTTATACCATCTCCAAATTGATAGCAAAGGGTTGTTATTTGACGGTTAAGTCCTATTAAATCTCCAAGAGGAATTACAAGAGGTATAAGGGCCATAGCCTTTCCTGAACCTGATGGTACAAGACCGTTTAAAAGTGATACGGCTATTATTATACCTATTCCTGCTGTAAGAGTTGAAGTATTTGAAAGAGCGTTTGCCATAGCATTTATAATCGTATCAACTATATGAGTTGTTTCGAGAATCCATTGAACTCCTCTAGCAATTCCTACTATAAGAGCTCCACCCATGGCAGACTTTGCTCCTTCAATTAAGGAATTTACTATTTCATTTCCATTCATCTTGTTAAGAAGACCTGCAACTACTCCGCAAAGTAAGAAGACTGCAGTCATATCGTTAATGTTCCATTTAAGTTTAAACATTCCATATAGAGATAGTAAGAAAGCTGCTAAAAGAGCAAATAGTGAAAGAGTTTGACCGCTATTTAGCTTTTTGCCTTCATAAGTTGAAAAATCGTATTTCAAATCTGAAGTGTCTATATCTGCTACCAAACTTTTTGAAGGATCCTTTTTAATTTTATTTGCATAGGCAAGTATATAAGCTAAAGAGCCTACTAAAAATATAATCCATACTGCAAATCTTAGAGAAAATCCTGAAAATAGGGGAAGTTCAGAAATTTGTTGAGCAATACCTACAGTTAATACATTTGTTGGGCCTGCACAAAATCCAGCCATCATTCCTACTATTACAATACTTACAGCAACTAAACTGTCAAGACCTAAAGCCAGCATAATAGCTACAACAAGAGGTGTAAAAGGAAGCATTGTTTCAATCCATCCTAAAAATCCTCCAAGTAAAGCAAATATTAAATAAAAAGCTATAATTAATAAATTGCTGCTCTTTGTGCCAAGTCTTGAAATAAGTTTATAAATTGCAAGAGGTATAGCTTCCGTTTTGTCATAGATTTTAAGAGTACCACCAATGATAAGTATAATTGCAATTATTGGTGCGGCTCCTATAAAACCGTAAGGAACAGCACGAAAGATATCAATTATACTTGCGTGATTTGCTTCAATAGTCTTATAAGAGTTTGCTACAACCATAGTCTTGCCGTCTACGACTTGTCTTTCAAAACTTCCGGCAGGAATGAAGTAGCTTAAAAGTCCACACACTGCTATTACTGAAAATAAAAGTATGTAGGGATTGATGTTTAATGATTTTTTCTTTTTCATCATATATCCTCCTTTCATCAATTAACTTTATTATAAGACAAATAAGCTTTTTTTTCATTACTTTTTAGAAAACGTTTTTTAATTTGATTTTTATTTTAAATAATATAAAATAGTATTAGGTGATAATATGAAAGATAATTTAAAAGAATTAGTAATTGAATTACAAAAAAAACACGAAAATTTAACATGGAGCTTAAGTGAAAAGATATGGAATCTTTCGGAAGTCGGCTTAATTGAATATAAGAGTGCTGACGCTTACAGAGAAGTTTTAAAAGAAAATGGTTTCACAGTTAGCCCCGTAAAAGGTATTGAAACTGCCTTTGTTGCAAGTTATGGAAACTCATCTCCCATTATAGGATTTACAGGAGAATATGACGCTCTTCCTGGTTTAAGCCAGGTTGCAGGTCTTGCTGAAAAAAAACCTGAAGAAGGAAAAACAGACGGTCACGGTTGCGGTCACAATAATTTAGGAACAGGAGCCTTAGGTGCCGCTCTTATTGTTAAAGACTACATTGACAAAATTGGCCATGGCACTGTTAAATTTTTCGGAACTCCATCAGAAGAAAGGGACGGAGCAAAAACATTTATGGCAAGAGATGGTTATTTTGATGACTTAGACATGGCTTTAACATGGCATCCAAAAGACAGAAATGCAGTTTGGACTGAAGGAACTCTTGCAAACGTAATTATGGACTATAAGTTTAAAGGAACATCATCCCACGCATCAGATGCACCGGAAAATGGTAGAAGTGCCCTTGACTCCTGTGAACTTATGGACGTAGGTGTAAACTATCTAAGAGAACACGTAGTAGAGCAAGCAAGAATTCACTATGCTTACCAAGATGTAGGAGGAAGTGCTCCAAATGTTGTCCAAGCTCATGCAGGACTTAGATATTTTTATCGTGCTCCGAAAATTAAAGAAGCCCTTGATATAGCAAGAAGAGGAGATAATATTGCAAAGGCTGCTGCTATGATGTGTGAAACCGAAGTAGAAGCAAAAATGATTGTTGCAATTTCTGATTACCATGCAAATAAAACTTTAGCTAAAGTTATGGACGAAGCCTTTAAAGAACTTGGTGCGCCAGAATTTGACCAAGAAGATTTCAAACTTGCAAGAGAATTTTATGAAACTCAAACAGAAGCTGTAAAAGAAGCTACAAAAGAAAGACTTTTAGATGAATTTGACGAAAAAGACGTGGAAGATATGTTGGAAAAGGGAATACAAACAAAAGTTGAACCTCTTGATTTAAAACGTAGAGCCATGACAATCACTTCCGATGTAGGAGATTTAAGTTATGCAGCTCCAACCATCCAACTTAACATGGCAACAGCCGCTTTGGGAACAAGTTTACACACTTGGCAAATGACTGCACAAGGACTTACATCATATGCAAAAAAAGCAAGTGCAAAAGCAATGCAAGTTTTAGCTTTAACTGCTATAAAGGCAATGAATGATCCTGAAATTTTGAAAAAAGCAAAAGAAGAACTTGTTGCTTTTAGAGGGGAAAAATATCAAACTCCTTTAAAAGATGACATAATAATTCGTGATCCTAAAGTTAGTAAATAATTATTAATAAAAAAATGCTCCATTTATTGGAGCATTTTTTTTATTGTATTTTAATTAATATTTGTTTTTTATGATCTATGTGAAGTATTTTTATTTTAAAATTTTTTCATTCGCCTTACGGCGCCGGACCAATAAATTGGTCCCTACAAACCTATGTAAGACTCTAGGGCCCGGTTTACGGGTCCGTGTGCCTATGATGGGAGAACAAATTCAACATTTTTTATAAATATTTTTTGCCCTTTATGTGAATCATTTCTTTTTTGTATTTTTTATTTTTTATTTTTTATGTAATTTAAAAATTTTTATAACAATTGTTATAATTATTCTTCTTTTGTGTTAAAATATAAATAATTTAAGAAGGGAGTAAAAAATATGAAACTTACAAAAACAAAAGAACTTGTCCTTTCAGGACTTTTAATTGCCCTTGGTCTTGTACTTCCAATGGCTTTTCATTTATTTAAAGCAGGTGGCCCGGTATTTTTACCTATGCATATTCCTGTGCTTTTGGGAGGAATGATTTTATCTCCTGTTTTCGCTTTACTAGTTGGGGTGCTTACGCCTATTGTATCTAATTTACTTACTAGTATGCCACCTCTTATGCCCATGCTTCCAATTATGATTGTGGAACTGGGTCTTTATGGTCTTGTGGCTTCGATCTTAAGAAAAAAATTAAATTTAAATGTTTTTATTTCTTTAATAATTTCAATGATTATAGGTAGGATTGGTGCTGGCCTTGTAGTTTATGTAATGACAAGTGTTTTTGCAGTACAATTTGCTCCTCCTATTGCTTTTGTTATTGGAGGAATAAGTAAGGGTATCCCTGGTATTATTATTCAACTTATTTTCATTCCTATTATTGTTAAGGCTGTGGAAAAATCCATGAGGTAATGTGATGGAAAATATTAAAAAAATTAATGAAAATATTTTGTTTTTTAATAAGATGGCTGAAAAATGGGATCAGATTGCTGATGATGATTTTGATTTAATTAGAGCTATTTTAAAATTATCTTCTATTGAGGATGAGGGTAAAGTCCTTGATGTTGGTTGCGGTACGGGAATCTTGGAAAATTTTTTCAAGGGTACAAATTTAAAGGTTACTGCTATAGATATTTCAGATAAGATGATTGAAAAGGCTGAATCAAAATTTAAGGAAGATAATATTTCTTTTAAAAATATTGATTTGTTTGATTTTGATGAAAAAGATTTTGATTTTATAATTTTATATAATATCTATCCCCATTTTAAGGACCAAAGAGCTTTGGCTTCAAAGTTATATAATCTTCTTTCTGATTCTGGCAGATTAACTATTGCTCATGGCCATGGAAAAAATTACATTAATAAGCTTCATGGCAAGATTGAGAGTGATTCTAATTCCCTTAAAGCTGTGGAGGAAGAAATAAAATATTTTTCTGATTTTTTTAAGGTTGATATAAAAATTGACACCGATAATTGTTTTATGATGTCAATGACTAAGAAGATTAACCTTTTATAGTGTTCATAATAATAAAAAATATCTGCAAGTTTTTTCTTGCAGATATTTTTTATATTTCTATTTCATGAATTGTCCCTCTTGAAACTATTAAACTTTTTCCTGTTAATTCATAAATCCAAGTGCTTATATAGGGTTCGTGGCTTATTAAGATAAAATTTTCTGATTTTTCCATTTTTAATTTTTCCAAGAGCTCTCTTGTTGATACTCCCCCTAAAAAATTTTTTATAAAAAACTTTTTATTTATTATTTGGGATAATATTTCTGCCGTTTCCACTGCTCTTTTGTAGTCTGATGATAAAAATTTATAGTTGGAAAAGTCTCTTTCTTTTAAATTTTTAAAGTTTTCTCTTAATTTTATTTTGCCTTCAAGGGTTAGCCTTCTGTCTTTGTCATTTTCTCTATAAGCTTCGGCAATTCCATGTCTTATAAAAATAATTTTCATTTTAAATTGTAAAATGCTTCAAGGCCTGCGTATTTTGCATTGTTGCCAAGCATATCTTCAATTCTTAAAAGTTCGTTGTATTTTGCTACTCTTTCACTTCTTGCTGGTGCTCCAGTTTTTATCATTCCTGCATTTGTTGCTACAACTAAATCACTTATTGTTGAGTCTTCTGTTTCTCCACTTCTGTGAGATACTACTGCTGTCATGTTGTGACGTTTTGCAAGTTCTATAGCATCAAGGGTTTCTGTAACTGTTCCGATTTGATTTAATTTAATTAAAATTGAATTTGAAACTCCAAGTTCAATTCCTTTTTTTAGTCTTTTTGTGTTTGTTACAAATAGGTCGTCTCCTACAAGTTGTACTTTGCCTGAAAGTTTTTCAGTTAGAGTTTTCCAGCCATCCCAATCGTCTTCTGCAAGTCCATCTTCAATGGAGTATATAGGATATTTTTCTACTAATTCTCTATAGAAATCTACAAGTTCATCTGAAGAAAATTTTCTATTTTCTCCTTGCATATAGTATTCCTTTGTTTCACTGTTATAAAATTCACTTGCTGCAACGTCCATAGCAAGAACTATATCTTTACCTGGCTCATAGCCTGCTCTTTCAATTGCTTCTAAAATTACATCAAGAGCTTCTGAGTTGCTTTTTAAGTCTGGTGCAAAGCCACCTTCATCTCCAACTCCTGTGCTAAGTCCCTTATCTTTTAAAACATTTTTTAAATTATGATAAACTTCTGAACCCATCCTTAAAGCTTGAGAAAAGCTTTTTGCTCCTGTGGGCATGATCATAAATTCTTGAATGTCCACATTGTTATCTGCATGTTCTCCACCGTTTAAAATGTTCATCATAGGAACGGGAAGAACTTTTGCATTAACTCCTCCTAAATATTGATAAAGAGGTAGGCCTATTTCATCTGCTGCTGCTCTTGCAACTGCTATGGAAATTCCCAAGATTGCATTTGCTCCAAGCTTTGCCTTATTTTCTGTTCCATCTTCTCTTATTAAAAATTCATCTATACTTACTTGATCAAAAACATCAAAGTAAGTTAATTTTTCTTCAAGTTTATTTACATTTTCTACGGCTTTTTCTACGCCCTTACCCATGTATCTTGATTTGTCATTATCTCTCAATTCCACAGCTTCATGGGCACCAGTTGAAGCTCCACTTGGAACCATTGCTCTTCCGAAACCACCGTTTTCTGTTAAAACTTCAACTTCTACTGTGGGATTTCCTCTTGAATCTAAAATTTCTCTTGCGTATACACTACTAATAAAGCTCATTTTATCTCCTTATTTTCTAAAATTAACAAGTTTTGCAAAATCCGAGGCCTTTAAAGATGCTCCACCTACTAAGGCTCCGTCTATATCTTCTTTATTCATTAATTCTTTAATGTTTTCTGGTTTAACACTTCCGCCGTATAAGATTCTAGTGTTTTCATAGTCCCTGTTTATGCTAGTTAAACTTTCTCTTATAAATTTACACATATCCTGTGCGTCTTGAGAACTGCAAGTGTTCCCTGTGCCTATTGCCCATATAGGTTCATAGGCTATAACAAAATTGCCCTTTAAATTTTTTACGGATTCTTTTAGCTCTTCTCCTACAACTTCAAAATGTCTATTTTCAAGTCTTTCTTTTTGGCTTTCTCCAAGACAAATTATAGGAGTCATTCCTCCCTCTAAAACTTTTTCAGCTTTTGCATTTACTAGTTGGTTTGATTCCTTATAATAATTTCTTCTTTCAGAATGGCCAACTATAACATACTTAACATTTAAATCTTTAAGCATGGAAATGGAAATTTCTCCTGTGTAAGCTCCATCCTCATTTTCATTTACATTTTGTGCCCCAACTTTTATGTCACTATCTTTTAAAAGTTTTGAAACTCTATCAATAGCTGTAAATGGTGGTGCAATTAAAGCTTCCACTTCTTTATCCAAATCAATTTTTAAAAGTTCTTCTATCATGGATTCTGCTTCAGATGGACTTTTGTTCATTTTCCAATTCCCTGCAATAAGGGCTTGTCTTGAATTTTTATCTTCAATTGCAGCAAGACCAGGAAGAATTTTTCCTTCCATAAGTTCAAGGCTTGCTCCCCCTCCTGTTGAAATGTGAGTCATTTTATCTGAAAGTTCTGCAAGTTCAATGGCGTGAGCTGAATCTCCTCCACCGATTATTGTGGTTGCGTCTTTAAGATTTGCTAGGATTTCTGCAAGGGCGAAAGTTCCCTTTGAAAAATCTTCAATTTCAAAAATTCCACAAGGACCGTTCCAAATTACAGTTTTTGCATCTTTTAAAACATTTTTAATGTTTTTAATACTTTCAGGACCTATGTCAACTCCATCTCCATCTTGTGGGATTTCATCTCTTGAAACAAATTTTGTATTTGCTCCTGCTTTTATTTCATCTGTGATTAAAATATCCGAAGGCAAAATTAATTCAACATTTTTTTCAATGGCACTTGCCATAAGTTGTCTTGCTAAATCCAACTTGTCATCTTCTACAATGGAGTTTCCAATTTCAAGGCCCATAGATTTAAGAAAAGTATAAGCCATTCCTCCGACAATTATTATTTTGTCGCAAACATTTAAAAGATTTTCTATTACTCCTATTTTATCTGAAACTTTTTTGCCACCAAGGATAGCAACAAAAGGTCTTTCAGGATTTGCTATGGTGTTTGAAAGATATACAACTTCTTTTTCAAGTAAAAATCCTATGCCTGAAGGTAAAAATTTACTCACTCCCACATTTGAAGCATGAGCCCTGTGAGATGTACCAAAAGCATCGTTTATATAAATATCTCCAAGACTTGCAAGTTCTTTAGCAAATTCTTCTGAATTTTTTTCTTCCCCTTCTACAAATCTTGTGTTTTCTAAAAGGGCAACTTGTCCATCTTTTAAACTTGCAACTTTATTTTTTACATCTTGGTCTACGACCCTATCGCTTTTAAAGAAAAATACTTCTTTATTTAAAAGTTCAGAAAGTCTTTTTGCGACAGGACCTAAGCTCATTTCTTGATTGGGCTTTCCCTTAGGTCTTCCTAAGTGGCTCATTAAAATTACTTTAGCTCCCCTTTCAAGAAGATAGTTTATAGTTTTTAAAGACTGAACTATTCTGTTGTCGTCAGTTATCTTTCCATCTTCCATAGGGACGTTGAAATCAACCCTTACTAAAACTCTCTTGCCCTTAAGATCAAAATCCCTTACTGTTTTTTTATTCATTGTTCACCTTATAGATTTTTAGAAACCATGTCAGTTAAATCAATAACTCTTTGTGAATAACCCCATTCATTATCGTACCAAGAAATTAATTTTACCATTCTATCTTTTACTAAAGTAAGCTTTGCATCAAAAATTGATGAGTGAGTGTCTCCTATAATATCAATTGATACAAGATCTTCTTCTTGATAGTCAAGAACTCCCTTCATTTCTCCTTCAGCTGCTTTTTTAACTGCTGCATTTATTTCTTCAACGCTGGCTTCTTTTTCAAGTTCAAAAGTTACATCTACAACTGATCCTGTTGGAACTGGAACTCTCATAGCCATACCTGTTAAAATTCCTTCAACTTCAGGAATAACTTTTGCAACTGCCTTTGCAGCTCCAGTGCTTGTAGGAATAATATTTTCAGCTCCCATTCTTGCGCGTCTCATATCTTTATGAACTGCATCGTGAATCTTTTGGTCATTTGTGTAAGCATGAACTGTAGTCATTAAACCTCTTTTAATTCCAAAGTTGTCAAGAATAACTTTAGTAACAGGTGCTAGGCAATTTGTTGTACATGAAGCATTTGAAATAATATTGTGTCTTGATGGATCATAATTTTTATTGTTAACTCCCATTACAATTGTAATATCTTCACCCTTTGCCGGTGCTGTAATTACAACTTTTTTAGCTCCTGCTTTTAAATGGCCTTCAGCCTTTTCTCTTTCTGTAAAAGCTCCTGTTGATTCAATAACAATATCAACGCCTTTTTCTCCCCAAGCCATTTCTTCCGGTAATTTTCCATCAATAAATTTAATCTCTTTTCCGTTAACAAGCATAGTATCGCCTTTAACTTCTACTGTTCCTGGGAATTTTCTGTAAATTGAATCAAATTTAAAAAGATGAGCAAGCTTTTCAGCATTTTTTGAAGCATTAAGATCAGCAATATAAGCAATTTCAAAATCCTTATTATCTCTTAATGCCCATCCTCTTAAAACATCTCTACCAATTCTTCCAAATCCCATAATAGCAACTTTAACTGTCATCATTTACCTCCTAAATTTTTTATTTTATTTGCTGCAGCCTCGTCAATAACGAGAACTAAATCTTTTCTTAGCTGGGAAATAGCGATAATAGCTTCCGCTTTTTCTTCTCCCCCTGCAACTGCAATAGCGTCATTAATACTTAAAAAATCTTCCATGCTTATGCCTATACTTGGCTGGTGTAGAATAATTTTTCCTTCAATGGAAAAAAAGTTTCCAAAAGCTTCTCCAACTCCACCTTTTTTAAGTATGTCTTTAGAAAGATTTTTATTTAAACCTCTTCTTCTTGCCATAATGTCGGCTCTTCCTATACCAAATAATAATAGGTCGATGGCTTTTATTCTTTTTGCAATTTCTTTAAAATCATCTCTTTTTATAAGAGCTTTTAAAGTTTCATCATCAACTGTATCAGGAAGGGGAATCATAAAAGATTCAGAATTTGTATTCCTTGCTAAAAGACTTGCAACTGTGTTTGCCTGATAGGTGCTTCTTATGCCTATACTTCCCCTTGCAGGGATTATAGTCATGTTTTTATTTTGAGATTTAATATATTCACTTAAAAGACTCATAGTGTGTCCACCGGTTATACCTATGGACAAATTGTCCTTTAACTTTTTTTCAGCTATAGAAGCTCCCAATTTTGCAAGTTCAACAAAAGCATTTTCATCCTTAGTTGAATCGCCTTTAGAAATATAAATTTCTTTTAAATTTAAAATCCTTTTTAAGTCATCTGAAATATTATTTGTGTCTTCTGGGAAAGTTTTATAAAGGTCAGAAAATTCTTTAATAAGTGATCTCCCCTTATCTTTTATGGATATTCCCTTAGTTGATACGTAGACCGCATCCATATCCTTTAAAAAAGAAATCTCATCTCTTATATTTCTTTCTGAAATGTTAAAATTTTTAGCAAGACTTCTTCTTCCCACAGGTTCATTATTCATAATAAATTTTAGGAGCAAGTACCTGTTTATAAAAATATTTTTAAACTCAGGCACAAACTCTGAAATTTTTTTTAAATCCATTCTGTCCTCCGGGTCAATAATGGTCCATCACAATTTCGTTCCCACATTTAGTTTAACATTTTTTTCTCTAAGCTTCAATTAAATAAAACAATTTTACCAAAAAAATAAAATTAGAAAAATTTTTTTATTTAAATTTTACAAGCTTTGAAATTTTTTAGAATTATTAAATTTTTATTTTTAAAAGAGCAAGAAAAAAACACGGCTTAAAGCCGTGTTTGCTAATTTGTTTTTTTCCATTTATTTTATTTTTACAGAAAGAATTTGATCCTTGTTCTTCTTAGCATGGTTAAGCAGCCAAACTATATAAAGAATTACTGCAACTGCTGCTATAGGATAAGAAATCGTATAGCTTAGAGGATCCATACCAAGTCTTTTTTCAAGACCAAAGCCTATAGGTTGATGCATGATGTATGAAATAACGATAAATACATAGAATACACCAGGAATTAATGCAAGTAGATAATTTTTTCCGTGAGTGTATAAATATACAACAGCAACACCAAGAGCAAATACTGCAACAAATTGGTTGGTAAATCCAAAATATCTCCATAGTAAGTTGAATCCGCCTGGACTCTTCTTAGCAAATACAAGAATTATTACTGCAGGAATAAATATGCATACAGAAACCATAATTCTCTTATACCAAGATCTTTGTTCGATGTTGAATTCATCAGCAATTATAAGTCTTAAAGCTCTAAATGCAGTATCACCTGAAGTGATAGGAAGAACAATAACACCTATTACTGCGAACATTCCTCCAACAGCTCCTAGGAATTCTCTTGAAATATTACCTACCATAGCAGTTGCTCCTGTATCTAAAGGAGCTTTGCCGCTTGAGAATAATACCATAGCTCCGCCTGCCCAACACATTGCTATAAATCCTTCAGCAACCATTGCCCAGTAAAATACGAAAGTACCTTCTTTTTCATGTTTAACAGTTCTTGAAATAAGTGTTGATTGAGAACCGTGGAAACCTGAAAGTATACCGCAGGCAACTGTTACAAAGAAAGCAGGAATAAATTTTTGTCCTGCTGGATGTTGTGCAAGAAGGCCTTGACCTTCAAAAGAAAGATGGTTAGCACCCTTTAAGAAAATTCCAATAAATATACCTGCTGCAGAAATAATTAAAAGTGCTCCAAAAATAGGATAAATTCTACCAATAATAGCATCAATAGGAAATAGAGTCGCTAAAATATAATAAGCAAAAATACAAGCATAAATAATCCAAATAACATTTGAATTAGGATCTTTTCCTAATATGTCCTTTGCAATTAAGTCTCCAGGAGTATAAACAAATACAACACCTACAAGTAGAATAAGAATAAAGTTTACAATGTTGTAGAAGTTACGAACTCCATGACCTAAGTACTTGTTTACAAGTTGGGGAATTTGAGCTCCGCCTTCTCTCATGGAAATCATACCGTTAAAATAATCGTGAACTGAGCCTCCGATTATGTTTCCGATAGGTATAGCAATAAATGCTATAGGTCCAAATAGAATTCCTTGGATAGGTCCCATAACAGGTCCTGTTCCTGCAATGTTAAGTAATTCTATAAGGAAGTTTTTAGTTTTACTCATGCCGACATAATCTATTCCGTCAGCTTTTGCAATGGCAGGTGTTTCCCTGTCGTCAGGTTCGATTTGTGCTTCAGCAAGCTTGCTATAGAAAAAGCCGCCGCCAAATAAAATAACTAAACCAATTAAAAATAATACCATAATTACACCTCTTTACTGTACAAATTAGCTTACTTTTATAATAGCACTCACAAGAATTTAAAACAACTTAAGAGATATTTTAATAATTTATTTTTATAGATATTGAATTTCTTTTTCCTGAATTTTAGCCTTTATGAGAGTTTTTATTCTTTGGATAAAGGCTTTACCAAAAAATAAAAAAACAGACAAATTAAATTATTAAAATAAAAAATGTCTGTTTTTTAATTATTTATTTTTTCTAAAATTTAAAAGCTCTTTAAGTTCATCAACTTTTAAAAGCCAAATCATAATAAAATATACAAGACCTGCACTTAAAAGACTTATTAAAAAGTTAATTGTATAAGAAATCTTTCCTAAAAGACTTAGGTGGATTACAAATGAAATCCCTGCCATTACAAAACTTGCAATTAAAATTTTAAATAAATTTTTATAAGTTCTCTTTTCAAAAAGACTTCCGATTTTTTTTCTTAAACTTATAAAGATTAAGATGGCTCCTACTATAAAAGAAAGAGAAGTTGCCAGTGCAAGTCCATCAATGTCATATTTTTTTACTAAAATAAGACTTAAAACAATATTTAATCCAACCATTATGACTGAATTAATAACGGGTGTTTTAGTATCATTAATTGTATAAAAAACCCTTGAAATAATTTCCCTTACTCCAATGCCTAAAAGACCAATAGCATAAAACATTAAAACTCTCATGGTTTTCATTGCATCAAGTTCCGTAAACTCTCCCCTTAAAAATAAAATTTTTACAATAGGCTCAGCATATAAATAAAGTCCTATAGTTGCAGGAATAACCAAAAATAAAACAAAACTTAAAGCCTTTTCGCTGCTTTTTTTAAGTCCCTCCATATCTTTTGCACTTCCAAATTTTGCCATTGTAGGATAAACTGCAGTAACAATAGATGTGATTACTATACCGCTTACAAAACTTTGCAGCTTATAAGCATAGTTTAAAATTGAAACTCCTCCAGCTTCCACATTTGATGCAAGGGCTTTTGAAATAATAAAATTCAACTCTATAACTGAAGTTGAAATAAGTATTGGAACTATAATTTTAAGCATTTGTTTTAAATAATCATCTTTAATATCAAAAACAAATTTGTGCCTATAACCTTCTTTGCGAATATAGGGAAGAAAAATAATATATTGAAGGACAAAACTTAAAAACATTCCGTAAGCAAGATAATTTTTTCCTTGCTTATAGGCAAAATACATACTTAACATTAAAATGACATTCATAATAATGGAATGCAAAACACTTACAACAAATCTTTTTTTAATTTGCAAATAAGCTTTAAAAATAGAAGCTGAAGATGTTATGGATATACTCATAAGCCCCATTTTAGTTATAAAAATAGCAAGTTGTCTCTTTTGACCTTCAAAGCCTGGTGCCATGGCATCTATTAGTTGGGGAGAAAAAATTAAAAGTAAAATCGATATTAAAAAAATAAAAACAAATAATATATTTGAAAAATTGGAAGTAAATTTATCCGCTTCATCTAAATCTTTTTCTTTTAAAACTTGATTGTAAATTGGTATATATCCGTTTGCAGTGGCTCCTGAAATTATATTTGTAAAAGCCATAGGGATTTGAAAGCCTATTAAAAATACATCTGAAATAATTCCCGTGCCAAAAAGGCGTGCTAAAGTTTGTTCTCTAAGTAGACCGAATATTTTTGAAAATACAGTCACTATCATTAAAATAATTGATGTTTTCATATTTACCTCGCTATTTATTATAACATATTGCATATAATCTTGATAAACTCTATAATTAAATTGAGGTGAAATTTGTGAAAAATGCAAAACCCGGCTATGAAGTTATTGCCGACTATATAAAAAATGATATTTTAAATTCATCTTATAAAGTTGGAGATAAAATTCCTTCTGAAAGAAGCTTATCTCAAAAATATGAGGTAAGTCGTTCTACAATAAGAGAAGCGGTAAGAAGCCTTGAAAATTCAGGTCTTCTTCTTACAAAACACGGTGGTGGCACCTATGTAAAAGGTGATTTTTCACAAGGGCTCTATTCTCCTCTTTCAATGATAAGTGATTTAAATAAGATACCCATAAGACAAATTATGGAATTTCGTACAATGTATGAATTAAACACAGCATCTCTTGCAGCCATTTATAGAAGCGAAGATCAATTAGAAGAGCTGAAAAATATAATTGATAAAATGCAAGATGAAGAATCTTATGAGAATTTTAAATACCTGGATTTAAAACTTCACAAGCTTCTTGCTCAAATGACTCACAATGAACTTATTGAAAACAGTTTTGATTCATCAATAATGCTTTTTGAGCATAATAATCATGATTTCAGAGTGAAACTTTTACATGACCCTTTAAGATTTGAAGCTGTTAAAAAACAGCACCTTAAAATTTATGAGGCTATAAAAAATAAGGATCCTAAGCTTGCCCAGGAAAAAATGAGAGACCATATGGAATTTTTAGATGAAACTCTTGAAATACAAAAAAGCTCAAGAAATTTTGGAGGTTACAATAAGATGGATTTTAAAATTGATGGAGATTCTATTTATTTAGGTAATTCAAAAGATGATTATAGTGCCCTTATCCACTTTGTAAAAGATGGAGACACTTTAAATATCGATCATACTTTAGTAAAGCCGGAGCTGCAAGGCAAAGGAATTGCGGCAAAATTACTTGAAGAAGTTGCAAAATATGCAAGAAAAAATAACTTTAAAGTATCTGCAACTTGTTCTTATGCCAAGGAAAAACTTGAAAATGATGATTCCTATGAGGATATTAGAAAATAAGTTTAAAAATTAAATTTAAAACTTAATTTAATTTTAAAAAGGAGAAAATACAAGTAATTGCATTAACTCCTTTTTGTTTTACAAAAACAGAGGTGATAATTTGCATAATATAAACTTAATAAAAAGAGTTTTAAAATATTTTAAAAAATATAAAAAAATTTTACTTTTAGATCTTTTTTGTGCTGGACTTACAACGACAAGTGAAATGATCCTTCCTCTTATCTTAAGAAAGCTTTCAAACACAGGCCTTTATAACTTTGAAAGTCTTACAATAAATTTTGTTTTGAACTTGGGGCTTTTTTATTTAATTATAAAAATTGTGGAAATAATTGCCCAATACTATATGACTAGTATAGGCCATATTATGGGGGCAAAAATTGAAACCGATATGAGAAAAGATCTTTACTCTCATCTTCAAACTCTTTCAGATTCTTTTTACAATGAAACAAAAGTTGGAGTCATAATGTCAAGAATCACTAACGATTTATTTGACATAACTGAATTTGCCCACCATTGTCCCGAAGAATATTTTATAGGATCCATAAAAATTTTAATTTCTTTTATAATTTTAATAAATATAAATTATAAAATGACTCTTTTAATTTATCTTATGATTCCCGTTATGATATTTTTTGCAAGAAAATATAATAAGAAGATGAGAAAGGCTCAAAAGGACCAAAGGATCCACATAGGTCATTTAAATTCAACTATAGAGGATTCCCTTCTTGGTATAAGAGTTGTAAAATCTTTTGCCAATGAAGATTTGGAAAATGAAAAATTTTTGGGTCAAAACAATAAATTTTTAGACATAAAAAAATCATTTTATAGGGCAATGGCAGGCTTCACAAGAGTTACAAGGACCTTTGACGGACTTATGTATCTGATTTTAATATTAAGCGGCGGATTCTTTATGATTAATAAGGAGCTTATGCCTGGAGATTTAATTGTCTATGTTATGTATGTTACAAGTTTACTTGCAACTGTAAGAAGAATTGTTGAATTTACCGAACAATTTCAAAAGGGTATGACAGGAATTGAAAGATTTTCAGAAATTATGGACTTAAATCCTGATATAAAAGATAAAAAAGATGCACAAGTTTTGAAAAATGTTAAGGGAAATATTATTTTTAATTCGGTAGATTTTAAGTACGAAAAAAATAATGATTATGTTTTAAAAAACTTAAATTTAAATATTGCTTCCGGAAAAAAACTTGCAATTGTCGGACCCAGTGGGTCAGGAAAAACTACAATTTGTAATTTGATACCCAGGTTTTATGATGTAAGTGCTGGCTCAATTACAATTGACGGAATTGATATAAGGGATGTAACTTTAGATTCTTTAAGAAATAATATAGGCATTGTTCAACAAGATGTATATTTATTTTCTGGCACAATTTTAGACAACATTAAATACGGAAAATTTTATGCAAGTGATGAAGAAGTGGTTGAGGCGGCAAAACTTGCTGGAGCTTATGACTTTATAAAAAATTTACCAGAGGGTTTTGACACTTATGTAGGTGAAAGGGGTCTTAAACTTTCCGGTGGCCAAAAGCAAAGAATTTCCATAGCCAGGGTCTTTTTAAAAAATCCTCCAATTTTAATTTTGGATGAGGCTACCTCTGCTCTTGACAATAAATCTGAAATGATAGTTCAGGAATCTTTGGAAAAACTTTCAAAGGGAAGAACTACCATAACTATTGCTCACAGACTTACCACAGTTCAAAATTCAGATTTAATACTTGTTATGACTAAAGATGGAATTGTTGAAATGGGAACTCACGAAGAGCTTATGGAAAAAAGGGCTTATTATTATAATCTTTACACCAAGGGAGGAAGTCTTTTATAAAATTTTCATAAAAAAACTGCACCATAAAAAGTGCAGTTTTTATTTTTATTTTTTATTTTGGTAAATTTAATATTTGACCAGGGAATATTAAGTTTGGATTTTTTAAGCTATTGGCATTAATTATTTCTTCTGCATTTAGTTTGAGTTCTCTTGAAATTTTATAGATCCAATCTCCGCTTTTTACAGTGTAAGTCTTTTTTTGACTTTCTCTTTGTTCTTGAACTTCTTTTTTAATTTCTTTTTTAATTCCCTTATTCGGTGATGATTTTTCAGATTTAGTTATTTCATCATTTTCTACCTTTTCCTTAGGTTTAACTACTTTGCCGTCAACTATTATTCCTTTTTCTTTTAATTTTTCAATGTTTAAAGATTCATGATAGGGTGCTTCTATATAACCTTCATTTACAAGTTCTATTATTTCTTTTCTTAGAGGATTGTTAAAGTCTGTTCCTATTATTTCCCAATTTTTAGAAATAGTTGGACTTATTTTCTTTTGTTCTTTTATATAGTTTGCAATATAATCACGAATTGCTATTGGTGATTCCCAATCTCTGTTTCCTGCTACAAGTTTATTTGCTTTTAAGCCGGAAGAATAACGATAGTTATTAACTGCAAGTTTTAATACTTGATCGTCTTTTAATGCTTTTCCCTTATACATTACATCTTTAATTCTATTTCCTGCTTCTTGAGATAAATCTATTTTGTAGTCTACCCCTTTAAAAATATCATATCTGTAGCCTGGAACATCTTCTGAAAATGATACTGAAAGATCTCCCTTTTTATATTGATTATAAAAAGCTGCTGACCATTCCATATAATCTTTTAATTCTTTTCCCGTTACATTTACTGTATAAAGAGTATTATCAAATTTATAGATTTTAAAAATATCTCCATAAGTTATATTTCCCTTATGAAGGTCTGAATCGTCTCTAAAAAGTGCAACTGCAGTAACATCTGCTCCGCTCATCTTTAATTGGCATTTTCCTATTAAATCTATTACTCCGCTATCTTCAAGCCATCCTTGAGGAATTTTTCTTATTTCATTTTTTGGTTGAAAATCTGCTGTTGCTATTCCGAAAATTCCTCCGCCTGCTTCTGAACTCTTTCCTGTTCCTTGAATGAAATTTATTGTATTTTCGTGTTCTTCTTTTATTACGTTTCTTAAGCTTTCAGAAGGTTTAACGTCGTCCATTTTTATTACATCAACTTTTTTTTCTATGGTTTTATAGCCTTCAGGTGTTTTTTCAAGAACTAGTTGAAATTTTACAAGATCTCGTCCGTTATTTCTTGGTGCTCCATATACAACTCCATTTTTTTCACCCTTATCAATCATGTGAAAATGTCCTGCTAATACAAGATCTACGCCTTTAACTTCTTCAATTAACTTTTCAAGTCCGTCGCTTCCGCCGTCAATATCATATTCAGGAACTAAGCCTGCATGTGCAGCTACAATTACTAAGTCACATTTTTCTTTTTCTTTTAAAATTGGAACATATTTTTTTGCAGTTTCTGTAAGACCTTTAAAGTTTAAAGATTTAACTTTATCTCCGTCCCAGCGTGGTACGTTGGGATTTGTAAGTCCAAGTATTCCTATTTTTATTCCTTGTCTTTCTACAACTACATAGGGCTTTACTTGTTCAAAGTTTTTTCCATCTTTTGTTGTAAGATTTGCTGCAAGAGTGGGCGTTTTCTTTTCATTTACTATTTTTTTAAGAAAGTCAATTCCAAAATTAAATTCATGATTTCCTAAAACTGTTGCATCATATTTCATGTAATCAAGAACTTTTGACATAGGATGAATTACGTCTTTTTTCTTGTTATAAATTGCATCGGACATTATAGTTCCTTGATAGGTGTCCCCGTCATCAATTAATACTATAGGACCCTTTTTTCTTTCTTCTTCAACATAGGTTGCAATTCTTGCAAGTCCGTTGTTTTTTCCTTCTTTGTTGTCTTCATAACTATATCCGTATGGATTTGCATGAATGTCGCTGGTTCCTATAATTGTTAAATTAATTTTTTGAGAATCTGCAAATGCAAATGTCAAAAGCATGCTCAGCATAATAAAAGCTGATAAGATTTTTGAAATTTTCTTTTTCATATTACCCCTCACAATTCTGATTTGATAAAATTAAATTTTATCACTTATAAAAAATAGGCGGAAAATTATTTCCACCTATATTTTATAATTTTTTTTATTTTTTAACAATTATTTGAAGCTTAACATAAATACTTTTTTCAACTACTTTTTAAGAGGGCTGCTATTTCATCTTCAAAATCATCAAATGCTAACTCAAAATAATATAAATCTTTATATTCCCTTACAAAATCTTTAAGTTCTAAGTTATTTTTACACTTACTGATTAAAGCATTATGCTTTTCTGAAACAAATGATTCAAGGTCTTTTAATTCTTCAAAACTTTCTCTATCAATTCCTGCATATTTGCAAATTAAACCTATTTTTTCTTTTTTTGATTTTGCTGTGTTTATTTCAGATATAATTTTATCGTAAACTGCTTCATAATCTATTTCTATTGCTTCTTTTAAGAGTTTTATCTCATCTGTGTTATTGTTTCCATTTATTTCTTCGTCTGCTTGTATGACATCTGCTCTTATTTCCATTAAATCTCTACATAGACCCAGGAAGTTATCTGTTATAATGGGATATTGCGAAAATTTTATCAAATTTTCTATAATGCCTTCTCTTTTGCCTAAGGTTTTTATTTCTTTTTTTATGTTTTCTCTTTTAAATTCCAGCGAAAAATCGAGACCAAACAAATTTGAATGTTTAAGAAATATAATTTTTTCCCCATGTGTTTGTGGTCCATAACTATATTTTGACATTATTTTTATTATTTTTTCTTCAATTACCATTGCCTTCCTACTTTCTATTTTACTTCTATTTATTTTTTATATTTTATATGTATCTTTTCTTTATTGTCCTATTTAATATTTATGTTTCTATTTTATTATTTAGTCTTTCAGTGGATTTGTAAATGGTATTTGCCTTTTATTTTGCATAAATGTAAGCACAAAAATAAAGCCATAACTAGGCCTTATTTTTGTCTTATATTGTTAGTTACTATTCGGCGATTCTATATCTTTTTATTTGTAATCTTTTTATAAGTCTTGATTGGTTATTCGCCTTACTTTTTAAATTTTCAAAAAAGTGAAATTTTTATTTTTTAACAATTAGTTGAAGTTCAACAGGAATACTCTTTACAACTTCTTTTCCGTTTAAAACGTCCATTGCTGTTTCAACTGCTTTTTCTCCCATTAACTTAGGTTGTTGAGCAATTGTTGCTGCAAGTTCTCCTGCTTCTACTGCTTTTACTGCATCGTCTGTTGCATCAAAGCCTACAACTTTTATATTTTCTCTACCGCTTGCTTTTATTGCTTCTAAAGCACCAAGTGCCATTTCATCGTTGTGAGCAAATACTGCATCGATTTCGCTTTGGGATTGAAGAATATTTTCCATTACTTCAAGACCTTTAACTCTGTCATAGTCTGCTGTTTGTTTTGCTACTACTTCAATGTCTGAACCTTTAATTGCTTCATTAAAGCCTTGTCCTCTTTCAATTGCTGAGTTTGCTCCAGGAATTCCTTCAAGTTCTACAACTTTTCCTTTTCCGCCAAGTTGTTCAACTATAAATTCTCCTGCCATTTTTCCTCCGGCAAAATTGTCAGATGCAACTTCTGCTACAACTCCTCCTCCGTTTGATACTCTATCAACTGTGATTACAGGAATTTTAGCTTCGTTTGCTGCTTCAACGCTTGGTACTATGGCATCACTGTCAGTTGGATTTACAATTATTAAATCTACTCCTCTTGTGATTAAGTCTTCCATGTTTGCAGTTGCTTTTGCTGAATCGTCTTGAGAATCAAGTACTATTAATTCAACTCCAAGTTCCTTTGCTTTTGCTTCTGCTCCTTCTTTTAATGTTACAAAGAAGGGATTTGTTTGTGTAGAAACTACAAAACCTATTTTCTTACCTTCTCCTGCACCTTCTTGTTTTTTGTTTCCATTAGCAGGTGCTTCTTTTTTTGCTCCACATCCAACAAGGCCTAAAACCATTACTAGTGAAAGTAGAGCTGCGATAAATCTTCTCATTTTAATATCTCCTCTCTTATATTTATACTTGCATTGCAAGTTATAAGCTTAAAAAACTACTCCCGATTTTAAAATAATATTTGAATAGGGAGTAAATTCTCCTGTCCTAATTGCTGCCACGCAATTTTTAGAAATTGCTTTTAATTCTTCATGGGGAATTTCTTCAACTTTTGCATCCCCTAAAAGTTTCAAGATTTTTTCCCTGTATTGGGGATTCTTTTCTTTAAGTTCCAAATCTATTACTGCTCCTTCAATGTGAAGCTCTTCCAAAACTTTTTCAAGAACATCTAAAAATCCTGGGATTCCTTCTGAAACTGCAAGATCTATAAATTTAACTCCCTTTGGCACAGGCATTCCTGCATCCCCTATCATAATCATGTCCGTATGGGCAGATTCTGCTATTATTTTTGAAATTTCTGCATTTAAAATTCCTATTTTTTTCATAAATACTCCTTAGTGTTTACTTTTTCTATCAAGTAGTACAGCTATTAAAATTACCATTGCTTTAGCTATCATTTGATAATAGGATTGAACATTTAATAAATTTAAAGTGTTATTTAAAATTCCTATTATTAAAGCTCCTATAAGAGTTCCTATTATTGAACCTTGTCCTCCTGAAAGGGAAGTGCCTCCTAAAACTACAGCAGCTATTGCATCCATTTCATAGCCTTCTCCCGCTGTAGGTTGGGCTGAGGACAGCCTTGAAAGAACAATTAGACCTACAATAGCACTCATAAGACCATTGATGGCATAGGCGCTTATTTTTACTTTATGGGTGTTTATACCAGAAAGCATTGAAGATTCTTCATTGCCTCCGACTGCATAGATATATCTTCCAAATTTTGTATGATTAAGTAGAAAATACCCTACAATAAAGACAACTATTGTTATGATGATTGGAACGTGAATGCCAAATACATTTCCCCTTCCTATAAAGGTGAATACTTTTGAAACTTCTTTTGCTGGTACAGGAATTGGCTTACCATTTGTAAATACCAGCGTTCCCCCTCTTAAGAGTTGCATCATTACAAGAGTTGCTATAAAGGGTTGAATTCCTCCTTTTGTAATAAAAATACCATTTAATGTTCCTGCCACAAGTCCTATTAAAAGAGCTATTAATATTACAAGAAAAATGTTCATTCCGCCCTTTATTAAGTAAGCTCCTAGGGCACTGGAAAAAGCAAGAACTGAACCTACGGAAAGGTCAATGCCTGCAGTTAAAATTACAAAAGTCATTCCTATTGCTATAATCGCATTTATCGAAGTCTGCCTTAAAACATTAAAAAGGTTATTTGCCGTTAAAAATCTGTCGCTTACAAAACTTATAATGACTACGAAAATAAAAAGCCCTATAATAGGACGAGCTTTATTTAACAATTCTTTATTTTTTTCACTCATTTTTCTTCCTCTACTTCCATAATATAGGTCATAATCTTTTCCTGACTTGCCTCTTCTCTTGAAAGGGTTGCCTTCTTCCTTCCCTCATTCATTACTAAAATCCTGTCACACATTCCTAAAATTTCCTGCATATCTGAAGAAATTATAATTATTGCCTTGCCCTCTTTTTTTAAATTATTTAATAACTCATAAATTTCTTTTTTTGCTCCAACATCAATTCCCCTTGTAGGTTCATCTAAGATTAAGAGCTTGGGCTCAGTTAATAAAGATTTTGCGATGGCAACTTTTTGTTGATTGCCTCCGCTTAAATTTTTTACCTTTTGCTTTGTTCCTGTGGTTTTTATGCTTATTGATTTAATATATTTTTGACTTTCTTCTTTTTCTTTTCTTTTGTTAATGGATAAAAAATTAATAAACTTATCAAGAGCTGAAAGAGTTATATTTTCTCCAACATTCATACCTATTATAAGGCTTTCGCCCTTTCTGTCTTCAGATACATAAACTATTCCCTTATTAAGAGAATCTTTGGGGGATTTAATGCTTATTTCTTTTCCATCTAAAATCATCTTTCCCTTATCAAGTTTATAAAAACCAAAGATAGTCTTGGCAAGCTCTGTTCTTCCTGAGCCTACAAGACCTGATATTCCTAAAATTTCTCCACTGTTTACTGAAAAAGAAATATCTTTTACATATTCATTGGTAAAATTTTCAACTCTAAAAATTTCCTGACCTTGACATTCAACATGGGGGAATTGTTCATCGAGGCTTCTTCCTACCATCATCTTAATAATTTCATCAATATTTAAGCCTTGAACTGCACATTCATCAATGTATTTTCCGTCTCTTAAAACCGTAACCCTATCACAAATTTCAAAAATTTCGTCTAATTTGTGGCTTATATAAATAATTCCCTTTTCTTGTTTTTTTAGTTCCCTTATTATGGTAAATAAAACCTGGGCTTCTGCTTCCGTAAGGGTGTCTGTGGGTTCATCCAAAATTATTATTTGAGCATTTATAGAAAGAGCTTTTGCTATTTCCACCATTTGTTGTTGGGCTATGGAAAGTAATTTTACAGGTGTCTTTGGATTTAAATTAAGATTTAATTTTTCAAGATACTTTTTACTTTCCAATATCATGGCTCTCTTATCAAGAAGACCTAATGAATTTGTAATTTCTCTGCCTAAAAAAATATTTTCATAGATTGTAAGCTGAGGTATTAAATTTAATTCCTGGTGAATAATGGCAATTCCCTTTTCCGTTGCTTCTGAAGGTGAATTTACACTTATTTTTTCATTATTTAAAATAATTTCTCCCTGGTCAGCCTTATATGCTCCCGAAAGAATTTTCATAAGGGTACTTTTGCCTGCTCCATTTTCTCCTAAAAGAGCCATAACCTGACCCTTATAGACATTTAAATTTACCTTATCAAGAGCTTTTACACCGGGAAAGGATTTTGAAATATTATTCATCTTTAAAATAGGTTCCATATCAACCTCCAATTTTAAAGTTTTCCACTTCTTCTTTACTAGGTATAGAAGTTTGTGCTCCAAGTCTTCCTATGGCTATTGCAGCAGTTTTTTGTCCGTAATTAATAGCCTCATCAAGGTCAGAATTTTCTACAAACTTGTTGCAAAAACCTCCTATAAAACTATCTCCTGCAGCTGTAGTGTCTACAACTTCCGCCTTATAAGCTGTAAAAAACTTTTCAACCTTATCAGTTTTTAAAAATACTCCTCTTTCTCCAAGGGTTACTATTATTATTTTTATTCCCAGATCAAATAAGTTTTGAGCAGCCTTTTTTATTCCTTCTTCTGTTTGAGTTTGAACCCCTGTAATTCTTTCAAGTTCATATTCATTTGGCACAATAATATCTATAAGACTTATTACTTCCTCTGGGATTTCTCTTGCAGGCGCAGGATTTAAAAGAGTTTTAACATTTTTTTCCCTTGCAAGTTTTAAAAGATAATTTATTGCATCTTGAGGGATTTCATTTTGCATTACAAGAATTGATGCTCCGTCCAAGACTTCTTTTACACTGTCAATATAAGGCCCATCAATTTTTCCGTTCGCCCCTTCTATGTAGATAATGTTGTTTTTACCTTTGTCATCCACATTTATTATTGCAACTCCTGTGGAGCAATCTTCCTCTTTTATTTCTTCTATTTTTATTTGAGATTCTTTCATGGATGCAAGGACTTTTTGGCCAAAAATATCTTTGCCTACTTTTCCTAAAAAAGTGCAGTCTCCACCAAGTTTTGCAATTGCCACTGCTTGATTGGCACCCTTTCCTCCAGGTATTGTTAAAAATTCTTTACCTGGAACTGTTTCTCCGATTTTTGGAATTTCGTGACACCTTACTACTAAATCCATATTTATGCTACCAGCTACAATTATTTTTTTCATTTATTACTACTCCAAACTTATTAAGTGTATGTTTCATTACTATTTTATACTATATAGTATACACTACAAATTTACTGTAAAAACTATCAAATAAAAAAAAGAGATGAAAAAGTTTTCACCTCTTTTTTATTAATTTTATTTTTACTTAAAAGTTCCCTTTTCTTTTAAATTTTCTATTTCTTCATCACTATAAGAAAGCTTTTTTAAAATTTCTATATTATCTGAACCAATTTTCTTTCCTGGAAATTTATATTCTTGCTTGCTTTCTGAAAATTTTATGGGACTTGCAAATTGTTTGATTTTTTTGTCTCCCATTTTCATTTCAATTATTAAATTTCTTTCTTTAATGTGGGGATCCTCAAGGATTTCTTCTAAATTTAAAACAGGTTCTGTGCAGACGTCTTCATCTTTAAATATTAAAGTCCACTCTTCTAAAGTCTTTTCTCTTATCTTTTTTCTAATTTCTTCTTTAGCATTTAAATCTTTTGGAGAATCTGATTTTATATTTAAAATTTGGCAAAATCTAGAATAAAATTTAGGTTCAAGAGCTCCAACGCTTAAAAATCTTCCGTCTTTTGTCTTATAAAAATCATAATTGCTACCTCCGTTTAAAAGTTCTCCTTCTCTTTTTGGAGATTCTCCTGAAAGTAAAAAATCACTTCCAACTAAAGAGTTCATAGGTAAAAGCCCATCCATCATAGATATGTCTATAAATTGGCCCTTTCCTGTTTGATTTCTATAATTTACTGAAGCAAGGATTCCAAGACAAGCATTCATTGCTCCTCCTGCTAAATCTGCAATTTGTGTTCCATAAAGTTTTGGTCCTTCTTCTTTTGATCCACTAAAACTCATAATACCTGACTTACCAAGAAAGTTTATATCATGTCCTGCCCTATCTCTATAAGGACCTGTTTGTCCGTATCCAGTTATGGAACAATAAATGATTTTAGGATTTATCTTTTTTAAATCTTTATATCCTAAGCCTAATTTATCCATTACACCAGGTCTAAATTGTTCAAGGATAATATCATATTCACCTATTAATTCTTCTACAATTTTTATTGCTTCTTCTGTTTTTAAATTTAGAGCTAAAGTTTTTTTGTTCCTGTTAAGCCACAATAAATTTGCCGATCTCTCATCAATTTTTGGTCCTTCTTCTAAAACGAGGTCATATTTTGAAGGAGATGAGATTTTAATTACATCAGCTCCCATGTCTGCAAGAATCATTGAAGCATAAGGTCCTGGCAAAAGAGTTGTAAAGTCTAAAATTTTAAGATTTGAAAGCGCGTTCATAATTACCTCACTTTGTTTCAATCAGTTGACCCTTATAGTCACTTAAATCTCCCATATTTTTTACATTTTTATATCCAAGTTCACCTAAAGTATCAGCTGCAGCTTTTCCATCTCCAGATTTAATATAGACAAAAATAAGTTGTTCTTTATCCAAGAGGTTTATTTTTGCCCCTGATTTTATAGTTTTCTCAGGAATATTTATAGCTCCTTCAATATGGCCCTCATCATAGTCTTTTGGCTCTGAGATGTCTACTATAACATATTCTTCATTTTCAGACATAAGTTTTTCCGCTTCTTCCTTTGAAACATTCTGTGCTGAAAATTTTTCTTCCTGCAGTTTTTCTTTATCTGTTTCAAGGTTTTCTATTTTCTTTGTTTCATTGGTTTCATCCGGTTTTCTTACATCCATATACCAGTACATATATCCTATTCCTGATCCTAAAATAAGAATTAATAATATGGCATAAATTTTATTTTTCATACATACCTCCATTTTTTGGTGCGCTCAAGAGGATTCGAACCTCTGACCAACAGTTTCGGAAACTGCTGCTCTATCCCCTGAGCTATGAGCGCTGATAAAAAAAGGTGGCTTACCGCCACCTAGTATTTTTAATTTTAGTCGAGTAATTTTGATACAACGCCTGATGCTACTGTTCTTCCACCTTCTCTTATGGCGAATCTTAATCCTTCATCCATTGCGATTGGTGTTATTAGTTC
>NZ_JAUSTN010000006.1:0-159448 GCF_030812875.1 Peptoniphilus koenoeneniae | reverse complement strand
ACAACACCAGACACAACAGCACCAGGAGCACCAAAAGTAGAAGCAAAAGATGATGGAAGCGTAACAGTAACACCACCAAAAGATGAAGATACAAAGACAGTAACTGTAAAATACAAAGACAACAATGGAAACGACAAGACAGTTACAGCAACAAAAGATGACGATGGCAAGTGGTCAGTACCAGACGGATCAGACGCAACAGTAGATACAAACACAGGAGTAATTACAATTCCAGCAGACAAAGTTAAAGATGGCACAGAAGTAAGTGCAAAAGCAACCGATAAATCTGGAAACGCATCAACAGAAGAAGGTAAAGACACAGCAAAGACTCCAGGTGAAGATAAAATCAAAGCACCAACTACACCAGTTGAAGTAGCTGACCCATCTAAGTTAACATCAGAAGAAAAGAAGGCTGTTGAAGACGCAGTTAAGAAAGCAAATCCAAATCTACCACAAGGTGCAAACATTGACGTAGCAGATGACGGAACAGTAACAGTAACGGATGCAAATGGCAATAAAATTGGTACAATTCCAGCAGACAAGACTGTTAAGCCAGCACTAAACGCTCCAACTACACCAGTTGAAGTAAAAGACCCATCTAACTTAACACCAGAAGAAAAGAAAGCTGTTGAAGATGCAGTTAAGAAAGCAAATCCAGACTTACCAGCAGATGCAACAATTGAAGTAGGTAATGACGGAACAGTAACTGTAAAAGATGCAAATGGAAAAGTTATTGGAAAATTAAGTCCGGATAAGACCGTTAAGGATATTAATTCCGGTGGACAAACTCCTTATCCAGGAAATACAGACAGAGATATATCTGGATGGTTCTCCTACAAGGATATAGAAGTTAAGAAAGAAGAACAAGAAGTTCACGAAAGAGGATACCACGAAGTTTATATGTACGGTTATCCTGATGGAACATTCCGTCCAAACAATAACATTACTAGAGCTGAAGCAGCTGCTATGATTTCAAGACTTAAAGGCTACAGCTTAAACGACACAAGTGCACCTATGTTTAATGATTCAAAGACCGGTTGGTTCACATCTGCAATCAATGCAGTATTTAAAAATGGAATCATGAAAGGTTACAAGGATGGAAACTTCAGACCTAATGCTAAGATAACAAGGGCAGAGTTTGCACAAATGATCATGAATATAGATAAACCTAATTCAGCAGTTGCAACCTTTAAAGATGTTAAGGGTCATTGGGCAGAAGCTGCTATCAACCAAGCTTTTAGAAATGGCAGAATAAACGGATATCCTGATGGAACATTTAGACCAGATGCTCCTATCACAAGAGCTGAAGCAGTTAAGATTGCAAACAGTCTAATGGAAAGATCAGTTGATATTGTAGGACTTAAAGAAAAATTGGCAAATCCGACTATGATTTCTAGATTCAGTGACTTAGATAGTACTCATTGGGCTTACTATGAAATCATGGAAGCAACTAATGACCATCAATTCGAAAGAAGAGTAAATGGTTTAGTAGATGAAGATTGGCTTCAAATTTATAAAGAAAAATAAGATTTCTAATAAGTTTATAAAATAATTTTTCACCGGAGACATTGATGTCTCCGGTTTTTTATTTTTATTACTTTACTTAAAAATTTAAATAGAAGGGGTATTTTTAAAAGATGAACTTATATTAATTCTTAATGGAAATAGGAAAAAAATTCAGGGTTTTTAAAATGGGTTAATAAAAAATAAAAAGTAATAATAATCTTTCACAGCCTTAAATCTATTGTAAATGTAGATAAATTTGTAAAAGATAAGAAATGCATAAGAAATTTAAATATTAAAAAAACACAGATCTTAAAATCTGTGTTTTTATGTAGCCGTGCACCTTATATCGAATAAAATTCATACACGGTACCCATAGAGTTAGCTCCAACCAGGCACTCCCACGGCACACGAAACTTCTCACTTAGTGCTGCTTCCGTCAAGACCTGACACGGTTCATGAGCATTCGTTGCGTAGGACCCAATCTTCAACACCACTTTTATGGGGCTGACTATACAAAAATTTATCCTCCATAAGGCTTCAATCCTGCTACAGCGAATTGCAGGTTACAAGGCATCGCTAATTCCCCATTTAGCACGGCAAATTTAAAACTGGCGGAGAGAAGGGGATTTGAACCCCTGATACGATTTCTCGTATACACGCTTTCCAGGCGTGCACCTTCAGCCGCTCGGTCATCTCTCCAAACTTCAGAAAACTATTATAACATAAAAAAACTTTATTGACAAAAGCAAAAATAAAAATGCAAAACTTTATAATTTAACATTTTAGTTTTGCATTTTTTAATAAAAAATATTTTATTTAATTTTTTTAAGACCTATACGATTTCTATCTTTATCAATTTCAACAACTTCTACATCAATTATGTCTCCAACACTTACAACTTGGGAAGGATGCCTTATAAATTTTTCAGATAAGTTGGAAATATGAACAAGTCCGTCATCGTGTAAACCTATATCTACAAAACAACCGAAGTCAACTACATTTCTTACAGTACCCTTTAGTTTGTCTCCAATTTTTAAATCTTCAATACTTAAAAGACCACTTTTTAAAAATACTGGCTCAAGTTCATCTCTAGGATCACGGCCTGGTTTTTTAAGCTCCTCTAAAATGTCTCTTAGGGTGTATAAGCCCACGTTTAAACTTTGGGCAAGGTCTTGGTTGGCTTTTTCATTTCCCTTAAGTTTACGGGCAATCTCGTAGCTCTCAGGATGGACTGCGGTCATATCTAAAGGTTCATCTCCACCTAAGATTCTTAAAAAGCCTGCGGACTGTTCATAGGCTTTTGGACCGAGACCTTTTATATTTTTAAGTTCTTTTCTATTTTTAAAAGAACCAAAATCATCTCTGTAAGCAACTATATTTTTAGCTATACTTTTGCTTATGCCGGAAACATATGAAAGAAGGGAAACTGAGGCTGTATTTAAATTTACTCCTACAGTGTTTACACAATCTTCAACAACTCCTGAAAGTTTTTCGTTTAATTTTTTTTGGTTGAGGTCATGTTGATATTGACCGACTCCTATATGTTTGGGTTCAATTTTTACAAGTTCTGCAAGGGGATCTTGAAGTCTTCTTCCTATGCTTATTGCCCCTCTTACAGTTACATCAAGGTCAGGAAATTCTTCAGTCCCTTCTTTGGAAGCTGAATAAATTGAAGCACCTGCTTCATTTACAAAAGTTCTTTTTACATCTGAATTATTTTTTTTAAGTACATCTGCCACAAAACTTTCAACTTCTCTTGAAGCTGTTCCATTTCCTATGGCAATTACTTGAACTTTATATTTTTCAAGGTAGGATAATATTTTATTCTCTTCATTTTTACCTTGATGACCGGCAATATAAAAAACATCATTATCTAAAAATTTTCCATTTTTATCTAAGATTGCCATTTTCGTTCCCGTACGAATACCTGGGTCAAGAGCCATTAGGACTTTATCTTTAAGGGGTCTTATCATAAGTAGATTTTTAAGATTAAGTCCGAATAATTCTATAGATTCATTTTCGGCACTTTCTGTTAAATCGCTTCTAAGCTCTCTTTCTACAGAGGGAAGGATCAATCTTTTTAAAGCATCTTTTAGGATTTCACTTTTAAGATCAGTAAGCTTTCCGTCTAAGAAATCCATGGCTATATTATTAAAGATAAGTTCTTCAGGAAAGACTATATTTACTTTTAAGGCTTCTTCTTTTTCGCCTCTATTTAAGGCAAGGATTCTATGACTTGGGATATTTCTTATAAGTTCTGAAAAATCTTCATACATTTTGTAAATGTCGTTAGGATTTTTGCCTATTTGAGATACTATAGAAGCAAATCTTTTTGATAGAGTTTTTATAGTTTTTCTATACATGGGATTATCAGAAATGTCTTCAGCTATAATATCACAGGCGCCCCGTAAAATTTCATTAGGGTTTTCTATGGAGTTATTTTTTTCAATAAAAGCATCTATTTCTTTAAAGATTTCTTCAAGGTCAAGGCCCTTATAGATCATATCTGAAAAAATTTCATAGCCTTTTTCCTTAGCGATACTTGCACGAGTATTTTTCTTTTTCTTAAAGGGTCTATATATATCTTCAAGACTTGAAAGAACATCTGCATTTTCTATATCATTTTTTATTTCTTGTGTTAATTTTCCCTGCTCATCAATGAGTCTTAAAATTTCTTCTTTTCTGCTGTTTAAATTTCTTAAATAATTTAATCTTTCTTCAAGTTTTCTAAGCTCTTCATCATTTAATCCGCCGGTTATTTCTTTCCTATATCTTGCAATAAAGGGAACACTATTACCTTCATCCAAAAGTTTTATAGTGTCTTCTATTTTTTTCAAATCTATATTCAGTTCTTTTGATAACTGATTTGTTATTTCCATATTTCACCTCAAGTGTTATTATAGCATAAGAGCATAAATCAAATTAAGGAGAAGATATGAAAGATAAAAGAAATATACTATTTTCGGGCTTCGCATTATTTTCAATGTTTTTCGGAGCAGGCAACTTATTGTTTCCACCGGTTTTAGGCAGAAATGTGGGATACCAATTTATCCCGGCAAGTTTGGGTTTTTTAACAACAGGAGTAGGTCTTGTAATGCTTGGAGTAATTGCAACAGTAAGAGCAGGTGGAACTATTGATAACATTGCAAATAAAATAGGAGAAAAATTTTCTTCTGTTTTCGGAACAATTATTTTAATTGCCATAGGACCAGGCCTTGCCATTCCAAGAACTGCAGCAACAACGTATGAGATATTTCAAGGTTCGATTTTAGAAGACTTAAATCCCTTAATTTCATCTCTTATATTTTTTGCAATAGTCTTATTTTTTGTACTAAGACCTAAAAAAATAGTAAATAGTTTGGGCAAATTTTTAACTCCCATTCTGTTAATAGTTTTAGGACTTATAATATTTAAAGCTATTTCAAGCCCTCTTGGACCTTTAAAAAACTTTGAACTTAAATCTGTTTTTACCTCAAGTTTTATTGAAGGCTATCAAACAATGGACGCTCTTGCAGCTTTAGTTTTTACAAAAATAATCATTGACGGATATAGAAACGAAGGTATTAAAGATGAAAAAATAATTTTATCTTCCACAGTTAAATCTGCAATTATTGCAGCAATAGGTCTATCTATAATTTATAGTGGACTTTTATATATGGGAGCAACTGCATCTTCATTGAACCTTGCAGAGATGGGTAGAAGTGAATTTTTAATTTATACAACAAGAGAGCTTCTTGGATATTGGGGTAACTTAATTCTTGCTATTGCTATGAGTTTAGCTTGTCTTACAACGGCAATAGGTCTTACTGCAACAGTTGGAGAATTTTTTAATAATCTTACAAAAGGAAAGCTGCCTTACAGTTTAGTTGTAATAATTTCAAGTTTATTTTCAGGATTTTTTGCAGTAACGGGAGTAGATAGTATTGTGGCTGTTTCAGCTCCAATATTAAGTTCTCTTTATCCTGTAGTAATTGTTTTAATTTTTTCAAGTATTTTTAAAGAAGTTTTAGGAAAAAGATCAACACAAATAGGTGCTGTTATAGGAGCAATAATTCCTTCCTTGGGAATTATTTCAGGAATTTTTGGAAAAGAAATAGAACCTTACTTTTTTATAAGAAGGTTACTACCAGAAAGTTTTGGACCTTTTGTTTGGGTTATACCTTCAATTATCTTGGCAATAATATTTACGATTTTTAAAATTGGAGAAAAAGACATAAAAAAAGAGACGATCTAAAAAGATCGTCTTTTTTTATTTTTTATTACGCTTCAGGTTGAGCTGCTCCTGTTGGGCAAACTGCTGCACAAGCGCCACAATCGATGCATTGATCTTGATCAATTACATAGATGTCGCCTTCAGAAATACATCCTACTGGACATTCAGGTTGGCAAGCGCCACAAGCTATACAAGCGTCTGTAATAATATGAGCCATAAAATACCTCCATTAATTATTTTTTATTTACTTACGGACTAATTATAACATTGCATTATCAAATTTACAATAATTTAAGAATTATTTCAATAATTGATAACAATTACAAATTAGATAAATGGCGATAAATAGAGCTTTAATAAATTAAATGTGATTATTATCACAAATAATGATAATGATATTACCGTACTAGTAATTGTTTTCTTTAAAAAGAATTTGCCTGATGATAAAATGTATTTATGTGTGATAATAATTTATTAAGTTTAGATATTGTGCCAGGGAGCAAATATTTTATATATCAAGGAAAAAATGCCTTTAGATATTGTACAGATTCCATTATTTTGTCAAGTTTTGCTAATGTAAAGGGACTTATCTTAGATGCAGGATGCGGAAATGGAATTTTATCCCTTAGAATTATAGATAGGGTTGAAGAGGTTTACGGAGTTGATAAAGATGAAAATGCCTTGGACTTATTTAAAAAATCAATTTTAAAAAATAAAATAGAAAAAATAAAAATAATTAATTGTGATTTAAAAGACCTGTGGGAAAAATATAATGAGAAATTTGATGCAATTATATTTAATCCTCCATATTTTAGTAAATCTTTAAAATCAAAAGACTCAACTAAAGATGCAAGGCACTCAGATGATCTAAACATGATAGTAGCTTCTCTTGTAAAAACTTTAAAATTTAAGGGTTCAATAAATATGGTATTTCCAGCAAATAGATTAGCTGAACTTATAAGTATTTTAAGGGCAAATAAACTTGAACCTAAGAGGCTTAAACTTGTGAGAAATACTGAAAATGCAGATGCAAAAATATTTTTAATAGAGGCCAAAAAGGGAGCAAATATTTCCTTAAAAATCGAAAGAGATTTAATTTTATATAGAGATGGAAAGATGACTGAAGATTTAATTAGTATTTATGGTGATGAAAGATGATTTATTTTTGTCCTAGCCCAATAGGAAATTTGAAAGATATAACTTTAAGAACATTGGAAGTTTTAAAAAGCGTGGATTATGTTGCCTGTGAAGATACGAGAATAGGCGGCAAACTTTTAAAACATTTTGAAATTGAAAAAAAACTTATACAATATCAAAAATTTAATGAAATAAAACAGTCGGAAAAATTAGTAGAGCTGGCAAAAAAAAGCGACATAGCTTTAATAACAGATGCGGGTATGCCGGGCATAAGTGATCCAGGAGCTATACTTGTTAAAAGACTTATTGAAGAAAATATTGAATTTACAGTTTTACCAGGGCCAAATGCTGCTCTTACAGCTCTTGTTGCTTCAGGTCTTGATACGGAACATTTTTATTTTTATGGTTTTTTAGATTCAAGAGAGGGAAAAAGAGAAAAGGAACTTGAAAGTTTAAAAAGTTTAAGGTCAAGTATTATTTTTTATGAAGCTCCTCACAGAATTATAAAAACTTTAAAATCCATTGAAAAAATTTTAGGGGACAGAAAAATTTCCCTTTCAAGGGAACTTACAAAAATTTATGAGGAAACTTTAAGAGGAAAGGTTTCAGAAATTTTAGAAGGACAAATAAAAGAAAAGGGAGAATTTGTTATAGTAGTTGAAGGCTCTAAGGAAGAAGAGGTTTTTACCCTTGATATAAAAGAAGAGCTTAGAAAATTAATAGATGAGGGAATGACAAATTCTCAAGCAGTAAAAGAAGTTGCTGACAAGTTTAATTTAAAGAAAAATGCAGTTTATAAAGAGAGTTTAGACTTATGACTTATGAAAATTTAAGAGATCAGGTAAAAAATATAAATAGGTCCATTAAAGAAAAATATTCTGCAATTTTTTCAATGGAAAATTTAGAATTTAGAAATTTAATTATTGATAAGGTGGGCCAAATTTTAGATCTTGAAAAAATGAAAGAAGACCAACTTAAAAACTTTGGGAAATTAATTACAGTAGATGGTTCAGTAAACAGGGCAGGGGGCAATTATCCTCATTACATTGAACTTTATAGGGCATTAGGTCTTGGAACGGATAATTCAAGGCTTATAAAAAATATGGTTTATACCCCTATTCTTTCAGAAGAAAAAAATCAAAATGAAGATAAATCCAAAAAGCTTCTTGCAGAGATTGAACTTGAAACTGCAAGGGAAGCTGTGGAAAAATTTAAACCTCAAATCCTTATGATGGATGGAGGTCTTGTAAGATATTATATCTATGGGAAAGAAAAGCTTGAGCTTTTAATAAGTACAGCAAGGGAAAATAATACAGAGGTTTTCGGTCTTATTAAGGATATTAAAACGGATATTATATCTAAAGCCTTAAAATTTTCAAAAGATTTTTATGACAGGGAAATTCTTTTCGGTAGACTAAAGGTTGGAGAGGGAATTTTTATTAAAAATACTGTTAATGAAAAATTTAAAGATTATGGCTTCAGCTCTTGTTTTTTAAGGACTTCAAATTATCCTGGAGCTGTGGGAATAGATTTAGTTGATGGAACTGAAGAAAAGCTTAAAAAAATTGCAAACCTTGTTTATACTTTAACTCCAAAAGATTCAAGGGGAGTCCCTCTTTTAATAGATATAGTGGATAAGGAAGTTAAAATTACAGATGATATTTTAAATAAAATCTTGGAAAGCGAATTGGACAGACAATATTACGAAAGATTTTTTATTTCAGAAAGGGATAAGAGAAATTGAAAGATACTATGAAAGTTCTTGGAACCACCAGTAATACAAGTGTATTTATAGGTTCAAAAGACAGAAATTTTAGAATGAATGAATTTTTAATTGTTGATGATAAGGCTCAAGGACCTTTAATAGGAGAAATTATAGAAGCTCAAACTTACAACAAATTTATTCCCCTTGAAATAGGGGGAGATTTTGTAGATTCTTCAGTTATAGCATCTTTAACCGCCATGGGCTACGATCTTTCAAAAGATACAATTTATATTGGAAGGCTTAGACTTTTAAAAGAAGCCCTCTATCCAATTTTGGCGGGAAGTAGTGTTAGAATTCCTGAATTTGATGAAGTTAAAAATTTACTTACGCCTATCGATGAGGAAAAGGGACTTACTTTAGGAATTATAAAAAATACTGATGACCTATATCTTGGAAGCCCAGATAAATTTAAAAATTTACTTAAAACTTTTGAAGATGGAGAAATACATGAACAAAGGGACCTGCCCTTTATTTTTAATTTCAGATCCATGCATGAATATCCTCACATTGGAATTTTTGGAGGATCAGGCTCTGGAAAGAGTTTCGGTTTAAGAGTTTTACTGGAAGAATTTATGAAAAAATCAATTCCCGGCCTTGTTCTTGATCCCCATTATGAAATGGATTTTTCAAATTTAACTGGAGAAGATTCCTTTGAAGATAAATTTATTTGTCTTACAGTTGGGGTTAATACAGGAATAAAATTTGAAGATTTAAGCCAGGGAGATTTAAAAATTTTACTTTCCAGCGTTTCAGAGCTTTCAGAATCCATGAACAATGCAGTTGATGTTTTGTTTAAAAGGGGAGAAAATATTGAAACTTTTAGAAAGAGACTTGAGTATCTTATAGAAGCTCAAGATTTAGGAAAGGAAAAAATTGAAAAACTTCTTTCTACTGAAAAAGATCCGGACCAATACAACAAATATAACAAAATGCTGGACCTTTTTAATACCTATGATAAAAAAGTAAACAACGCTTCCTTGAGGGGGGTATCTTGGAGACTTAACAGTTTAATTTATTCAGGAATTTTTAACAGAGATATTTCTGAAATTGAAAAGGGTATTAAAAAGGGAAAACTTGTAGTAGTTCAAGGCTCAACAAAGATGATTTCAATTTTTAGCTCCTATGTTTTAAATAAACTTTACAGCCTTAGAAGGGATTATAGAGATTCATTAAATTTTGGAGAGGAAAAAAATTATTTTCCGCCCTTTATTATAGTTACAGATGAAGCTCACAACTTTGCTCCAAAAGCATGGAATCCGCCTTCTAAATCAATTTTAAGGGAAATATCCCAAGAGGGAAGAAAATACGGAGTATTTTTAATTCTTGCAAGCCAAAGGCCAACCCTTCTTGATGAAACTATAACAGCTCAATTAAATTCAAAATTTATTTTTAGAACCGTAAGGGCTTCAGACATTGATACCATAAGAGAAGAAACGGACATTTCTTCAGAAGAAGCAAAAAGACTTCCATATCTTACTAGTGGCGATGTATTTATTTCATCATCGCAACTGGGAAGGACTTCTTATGTGAGAATAAGGTATGCAAATACTGAAAGTCCTCACAAGGAAAATCCTTTTGATGAGTTAAATAAAATGAAAAATAAAGAAGTTGAAGATTTAATGGAAAAGATAAAAAATTATTTTCCAATAGATCTTAATAATATTTCAAATATTTTGGATAATTTGGAAAAACATTATAATTTGACTTTTTCAGAAAAGGATTTTAGAGATAAATTAAATGATTTAGTTGAAAAAGATATTTTGACAAAAGAAACAACTATTTTAGGGGACAGGTACAATCTTAAATAAAATGAATTTTTTTAGGCACCTATGTGCCTTTTTTTTTATAAAAAATTAAAAAAAATAAAAAATTACAGTAACACTTTAAATTGATTTGTGGTAAAATTACTTATAAATTTTTATTGGAGCTATTTTATGTCATATATTTTAAAAATTAACAGTTTTTTAAACTCCCTAGTTTGGGGTTATCCTTCACAAATATTACTTTTGGGAACGGGGATTTTTCTCATGTTTTCCAGTCATTTTATTGTTTTTAGAAAATTTCCTTTTATATTAAAAAATACTTTTGGAAAAATTTTTGAAAAAGTTGATAAAAAAGAGGGCTATATGACTCCCTTTCAAGCCGTTTCAACAGCCCTTGCTGCCACAGTGGGAACAGGTAATATTGCAGGAGTAACCCTTGCTATTACAACTGGAGGACCGGGAGCGATTTTTTGGATGTGGATTGCAGCTCTTGTAGGCATGACAACAAAAATGGCTGAGGTTAGTCTTGCTCTTGCAAGCTCAACAAGAAATTCAAAAAATGAAAAAGTTGGCGGACCTATGTATTATATTGAAAGGGGCCTTGGAAATAAATTTTTGGCAAAAACTTTTGCTTTTTTCGGCATGACTGCATGTTTTGGAATTGGATGCATGACTCAGGCAAACTCCATTGCATGTAACATAAATTCCTATCTTAAGATTAACAAAAGCATAATAGGAATGGTCATTTGTTTTTTGTTAGGCCTTGTTCTTATTGGAGGAGTAAAAAGAATAGGAGAAATTGCTGAAAAAATTGTTCCCTTAATGGCTTTTATTTATATTTTAGGAGGTCTGGTTGTCCTATTTTTTTTAAGAGATAATATTTTAAATTCTTTTAAACTTATTTTTTCATCAGCCTTTACACCTCAAGCAGCTAGTGGAGGTTTTTTGGGATCTAACTTAAAACTTGCCATGAAGTCTGGAATTGCCAGGGGAGTATTTACAAATGAAGCAGGCCTTGGTTCAGCCCCTATTGCTCATGCAACTTCAAGTGCAGATCATCCTATTAAACAAGGTATGTGGGCTGTTTTTGAAGTTTTTATGGATACTATTGTAGTTTGTTCCATAACAGGCCTTGTAGTTATTTCATCTGGACTTTGGAAAACAAGTCAATATGAAGGAGCAGTCCTTACAGCTCAAGCTTTTAACTTAGGGTTTAATGGAGGCCACTATATAGTTAGTTTAGGTCTTATTCTTTTTGCTTTTACAACAATTATTGGTTGGTCTTATTATGGAGAAAAATGCAGCGAATATTTATTTAAGAAAGATATAGCAATACCCTTTAGGATTATATACATCTCAGCGGCTTTTATAGGCTCTGTGGGAGGCTTAAAAGAGATATGGACACTTACGGATACCCTAAATGGAATGATGGCAATACCGAACCTTTTAGGCCTTATATTGTTAAGACGACCTTTTGAAAAATTAGTTAAGGATTTTTTTGATAGCCCAGACAAAAAAAGGGAAGAAAATTTTGACTATATGAAATTTTTTAAATAGTTTTTATAAAAAAAGTCTGTTGAATTTCAACAGACTTTTTTAATTTGTTTTTAAAATTATTTTGCTTCAAAAGGAAGTGGTTTTTCAGCTGTAAGTTCTATGTTATTCCATCCCCAGTGACTTCCGTCATCAGATACTAAGAATTTATATTGTTTAACCCTGTTATTAACAGGAAGATAAACATAAGAGAATAGCATTGGAATCATAGGTGCTTCATCGTTTAAAGCTTTTTCAAATTCATGATAAGCTTCAAGTCTTACCTTATCATCAAGAGATTCATTAGATGCAATTTTCTTTAAAGCACTTTCAAGTTTTTCAGAAGTGTATCTTTGCATATTGAAAGGTGCCTCTGCTCCGTATAAGCTTGAAGGATCTGGGTTTGAAGCCATACCAAAAGCTGCAAAGAATACATCAATTCCTGGATCATCAGCTTCAACTCTGTCATAGAAATTATTTATATCTAAAAGTCTTCCATCAACAAGTTTTGCGTCTAAACCTATTTCTTTAAATTGTTGCAAGTAATATTGAGCAAGAGGTTCAGAAAGTTCATTTCCACTCATAGAAGCTACATTAATTGTAAGTTTTTCTCCCTTTGGATTTTCTCTTAAACCGTCATTGTCAGTATCTTTATATCCTGCATCATCAAGTAATTTTTTAGCCTTATCAAGATCATATTCATATCCTTTTATACTTTCATCATGAAGTTTTCCATATAGAGGAATAACAGGTCCTGTAGCTCTCCCTCTTAATCCATAATAGAATTTTTCGCCTATAGAATCTTTATCGATTGCATAACCCATAGCTTGTCTTAAATTAACATCAGCCATTTTAGCATTAGGATCAACTACAACTTTATTTGCTGCTGAATCCCATTTACCAAGCTTAAAGCCCATGTATGACATATAAAGATCTTGGTGACCTGCAAGCTTAATGTTGGTTAAATCTTTAAGGTCGTTATATACATCTGCGCCTATGTTTAGATATATATCAAAGTCTCCAGCTTTTATTGAAGCTACAGTTTGAGAAACTGGTAAAATTTTAATTTCAAGATTTTTAACTTTAGGAGCACCGTAGATATAGTGTTCATTTGCTACATAAGTAACACTTTCACCAGGAACTACTTTTGTTATTTGATATGGACCGTAAGAAAGTGGTTTTTTTCTTATAGCATCAGATTCAAATAATTTTGCCATAGGAATTCCTTCAACTTGTTTAGCGTTTGAGAATTCACTTATAATTCCACCGCCCCAAAGGATAGATGGAGTAAATTCTTTAAAGTGAATAATAAGCTTTGAATCGCTTACTTTTTCAAGTCCTGAAATTTTATCAGCTTTCTTTTGGTTATATTCTACTATTCCTTCGACATTTTTAAGGTCAGAATCAAATCTTGTTGCTTTTGATGCAATAATAAAATCTTGGTTAGCAGTGATTTCATAAGTTTTAATTATGTCATCAGTTGTTACTGTATCACCATTTGACCATTTGAAATCAGGATTAATTTCAAGAGTGGCAGTTTTTGCTTTTTCATCAAATGAAAGATTAATTGGAGTAGTTTTATCATTTGTTATAAGTTTTAATTCATCATCAATAGGAAATGCTCCTGCCATAGTATTTTGCATAAGCATCCAGTCATTATTATCAGAATATAAGAATGGGTGCAAAATACCCTTAAATGGTGAGTCACTTATTGAAGCAACTTTTAGAGTTTGAGTTGAGCCATCAATAGCATCTCCTTCATTTTCTATAACTTCCGGGAATTTACTTGTGTCTGCAGATTTGCCTTCGCTTGAAGCGGGACCGCAGGCAGTCAGTAACATGGCAAGTCCAAGAAAAAGAGATACTTTCTTTAGGATTTTTTTCATAATATACCTCCTGTTATCCTAATCTTTGTCTTGCATCAGAAGCACGACGCAGTGCTTGACCGATGTAATTTATACACAGCATCATAAACAATATAAGTAAAGATGCGGGTACCCATACAAATAATTTACTTTGAATAATTTCAGGTCTTCTTGCAAGAGCAATAAGAGTTCCAAGTGAAGGAACATTGGCAGGAAGCCCGAAACCTAAAAAGGAAAGTGTTGTTTCTATACCGATATTGCCTGCAAGGGCAAGAGTTGAATCAACAATTATGATTGAAGAAATATTTGGAAGTATTCCATTAAACATAATTTTTAAATCACTTGTTCCCAAAGTCTTTGAAGCATTTACATAATCACGTTTAGCTTCTGAAAGAGCTTTTGATCTTACAAGCCTTGCAGTGCCTATCCAATAGAAGACACTCATAATAAATACAAAAGTAACAACGTTATAAGTTGGAACTATTGTTACAAATACAATAATTATCATTAAAATCGGAAGAAGTGAAATAAAATCTACAATTCTCATAATTATAGAATCTACAATTCCTCCTTTGTAGCCTACAAAAAGACCTACAAAAAGACCTACGATTGTAGTTATTATTGTTACGGCAAATCCTATTAAAATGGAGTTTCTTGCACCAACAATAGTAAGGGCAAGAACACTACGACCGCCGGCTTCTTTTCCGAATATATTCCATATGCTTTGGAAATTTGGATAAGCATATTTTTCAAAAATATCAACCTTAGTTGTTGTTTCCGAATTAATAAAAGCTGATGTGATGAAAATAAAAGCAAAGAATATTACAAATATCCAAAAAGAAAACATGGCAACTTTATCTTTTTTAAATTCTTTTACTATTACTTTAAAACCCATAGGGTTTTCAACTTTATCATCTTTTTCCATTTTTTCACCCGCATTATTAGAAGCAGGAGTTTTTAAAATTTCATCTTTTTGTTTTTTCATGATGTCCTCCTATTCTATTCTTATTCTCGGGTCAACTATGCTCATAATAATATCGGATAATAAAGAACCTAAGAGGTTCAACAAGCCGAAGAGCATAATTAAAGCATTAACTGTAGGAAAATCTCTTGTAACTATGGAATCTATAAAAAGATTGCCCATTCCTGGATAATTAAAAATTGATTCCGCAATTATAGATCCTCCAAGAAGACCTGTTATTTGAAAACCGAAGAAGGCTGCAATAGGTAAAAGGGAGTTTCTGAAAATGTGATGAGTGTAAACCTTATTCATAGGAACACCCTTTGAACGAGCAGTTTTTACATAATCTTCAGTTTTAGCATCTATAATTTCATTTCTCAAATATTGAATGGTTCCTGTTGTAGATAAAATTGCTATACAGGAAGCAGGCATAATTAAGTGATAAAATTTACTTAAAACATAACTTAAAGTTCCCGGATTTAAAGATGAATCAACACTACCCATGGTAGGGAACCATTTTAAAGTATATCCGAAAAATAAAATGGCAAATAAATAAAGTACAAAAGATGGCATAGCGTAGGAAATAAAATTGTAAAGAACAACTCCCTTATCAAATTTTGAACCTTGATATTTTCCTGAAAATATGCCAAGGGGAAGAGCAATTATATACATTAAGATCAAGGCAAATAAAGAAAGATTAAAAGTATTTATAGCTCTTGAACCTATTACTCTTGTTACAGGTTGTTTATACTGAGTACTTATTCCAAAATCACCCTTAAAAGCATTTGTAATCCACCTTCCATATTGAACATGCCAAGGATCATACCAACCGGAATCTCTTCTTAATTGTTCAATTACACTTGCATCAGTGTTTGGACCTATAGATCCTGTAAGGGCATCTCCAGGCATAAACTTTGCAAGAATAAAAATTAAAACGCTTAAAATAAAAAGTTGAGGTATCATTAGCAGAATTCTACGAAGAACTGTTTTCCACATTATTTTTCCCCTCCCTTTCTAAGTGCAACATAATGAGTATCCGTAATTTGCTTTAAGGGATAAACTCTGTTGTTTTCATCATAATATAGGTTGTACTGTTCACTGTATTCTTTTTCAACTTCAGCTCTTTTTTCCTTTAATTCCTCTTTTAGAGTGGGATCTGTTTCTGGAATTGAGGCTATAAGTTTTCTTGTGTAAATATGTTTCGGATTATTATAAATATCTTCACGAGTGCCTGCTTCTACAAATCTTCCTCTGTGCATAATATAAATGTAATCGCACATATGTCTTACAACACCAAGGTCGTGAGAAATAAAAATATAAGTTAAATTAAAATCCTTTTGAATTTTTTTCATGTAATTTAAAACTTGAGCTTGAACTGAAAGGTCAAGGGCACTTACAGGCTCATCTGCAACAATCAATCTGGGATAGCAAGCTATACTTCTTGCAACTCCGATTCTTTGTCTTTGACCGCCTGAAAATTCATGGGGATACTTATAGATAGATTCAGCAGGCATACCTACTATGTGAAGAAGTTCAATTATTCTGTCATACTCTTCTTCTTTTGAAAGATCTTCAAAATTACGAATAGGTTCACCAATAATATCTATAACTCTTTTTTTAGGATCAAGACTGCTCATAGAATCTTGAAAGATCATTTGAACATCTTTATTGTAATTTATACTTTTTCTAACACTTTTTTTTGTTACGTCATTATTTTCATAAATAATTTCACCGCTTGTTACAGGTTCAAGACCTACAATAGCTTTTCCTATAGTAGATTTACCTGAGCCGCTTTCTCCAATAAGACCTATTGTCTTACCTTCATCGATAACCATATTTACACCGTCAACGGCGTAGACGTAATCTATTATTTTATTAAAAAATCCGCCCTTAATGGGGTAGTGAATTTTTAAATCTTTTACTTCAATTAAACTCATATTAGACCTCATAATCAAACTTAAAATGTTTATAGCAAGTGCATCTTACAAAATGTCCTTCACTTACTTCATGTAAGCTTGTATTTTCTTCGTGAGCTTCTTTTGGAATCCAAGGAATACGAGGAGCAAATCTGCAACCATTTCTTGGTAAATTTTTAAGAGTAGGAACCATTCCTTGAATAACATGAAGATCTTCAGACTCAGAATCTTTTTGGGGAATTGAATTTAAAAGAGATCTTGTGTAAGGATGTAAAGGATTTTTAAAAAGTTCTTTAACTTCTGCAAGCTCAACAATTTCGCCAGCATACATAACAGCTACACGATCTGCCATTTGTGCAACAACACCAAGGTCGTGAGTGATTAAAATAATACCTGCATGAATTTCATTTTGAATATCAAGCATAAGGTCCAATATTTGCGCTTGAATCGTTACATCAAGAGCAGTGGTTGGCTCATCAGCAATCATGATCTTAGGTTTACAAGCAAGAGCAATAGAAATAATAACTCTTTGTCTCATACCTCCTGAAAGCTGGTGGGGAAACTGCCTCATAATTCTTTTAGGATTTTCAATTCCTACACGAGTCAGCAACTCTTCAACTCTTTCTAAACGTTGTTTTTCATCTAAATCAGTATGATAAATAAGTGCTTCTTCAATTTGAGCACCTATTCTTTGAAGAGGATTAAGAGCTGAAAGAGGATCTTGAAAGATCATCCCGATTTTTCCGCCACGTATTTTGTTATATTCATCCTCACTATTTTCCAATATGTTTTTACCTTCAAAAATAACTTGCCCGCTTACACGAGTATAGTTAAAATCATGAAGACCCATAATTGTAGTTGCAAGAGTAGATTTACCGCAACCGGATTCTCCTACAATTGCAAGAACTTCATCAGAATATAGGGACAAATTTACATCATCAACAGCATCGTAATACTCATCGCCAATTCTAAAGGCCGTATGAAGGTCTTTGGTTTCCAGTAATACTTCTTTGTCCATTATATAACTCCATTCTGTTTTATATATTGTATCTATTATATCATTTTTACTAAAGGTAAAATATAGCATTAATATGCAAATACTCTGCTATAATGAAATTAATTTCACTTTAGCATGATACACTTTATTTAATTATAAATTTAAATCTATCATTAATCAATTAAGCCTAGTAATAGGTTAAAAGCTTTTTCATAAAAAATTTAAATTATAAATAAATTTTAAATAATATTTTACTTTAAATTGATAGCAATGTTAAGTAGAAATTTGCTAAAAATAAAAAAATATAAAAAAAATTATTTTTTTAAAATTAATAAAATTGCATAATGTTATTTTTGCAAATATAATATTAGAAAAGGAGTGATGAAAATGGAACAAAACATCTACCTTGACAAGGAAAGCCTAAATGAGGCGAAAACCTTAGTGGAAAGTCTTGGTGAATCTCTTTAACTTATCTGAATTAAAAGAAAAAGTTAAAGAATTAAATAAACTTCAAATGGAGCCTGATTTTTGGAATGATGGACAGAAAGCTCAAAAAATAATAAGAGAAAGCAATCACTATAATTCAAAAATTGAAAAGTACAATAAAATTATGAAATTAATAGAAAGTGCCGAAGATTATTTAACTCTTATGGAAATTGAGGAAGATTATTCTGCCTATGATGAATTTAAAAATCAGCTGAATGAAATTGAAAAAGAAGCAAATGAATTTAAACTTGAAACAATTTTAAACGGTGAATATGACGGAAATGATGCAGTTCTTTCAATTCATGCAGGAGCAGGAGGAACAGAAGCTCAAGATTGGGCGGATATGCTTCTTAGAATGTATACAAGATATGCAGAAAGAAAAGGGTTTTCTGTTGAAGTACTGGATATGTTAAAAGAAGATGAAGCTGGAATAAAATCAGCAACTCTTTTAATAAAAGGGGACAATGCCTATGGATATTTCAAAAGTGAAAAGGGAGTCCATAGACTTGTAAGAATATCTCCCTTTGATGCAAATAAAAGAAGGCACACATCTTTTTCATCTGTTGATGTGTTTCCGCAACTTGATGAAGTTAACGACATAGATATAAAGGCGGAAGATTTAAAAATTGACACTTATCGCTCAAGTGGAGCAGGAGGTCAACACGTAAACACAACAGACAGTGCAGTAAGAATTACACACATTCCCACGGGAATTGTAGTTCAGTGTCAAAATGAAAGAAGCCAAATTCAAAATAGGGAAACTGCAATGAATATGTTAAAGGCAAAATTAATTGCCCTTGCAGAAGAGGAACAAAAAGAAAAAATTGACGATCTTCAAGGAAATTATTCGCAAATAGCTTGGGGTTCTCAAATAAGATCTTATGTTTTTCAACCATACACCATGGTAAAAGATCATAGAACATCAACAGAAGTCGGAGACATTAACAGAGTTATGGATGGAGATTTAGACGACTTTATATATAGTTACCTTCAATCAAAGGTAAAATAATAAATTAAACCTTAACATTTTTTGTTAAGGTTTTTTAAATAAAACAAAAATGCTTCACCTAGAGCATAAAAAATATTTATAAAAAATATAAATAAAACATTTGACAAAAAAGAATAAATCGTATATATTAGTTAAGTATTTAAAGAAGAAGTCCGCTTCTCACCTTACGCTTAGGGTTTAAGGTTATTTTAAAATATTCTTTGGATTATTTTTATTTTTGCGGGCTTATATGCCCGTTATTTTTTTATGGAGGTGCTTAGAAATTAAAGAGCTTCAAATTAATGAAGAAATTAGAGATAAGGAAGTACGACTTATTGATGCTGACGGCAATCAATTAGGTGTCGTTGCTACCGGACGTGCTATTGAGATGGCAATTGATAAGAAACTTGATATTGTTAAGGTTGCGCCACAGGCAAAACCACCTGTTTGTAAAATTATGGATTATGGAAAATACAGATACGAGCTTATCAAGAAGGAGAAAGAATCAAGAAAAAAACAACATGTTATAAGTATAAAGGAAATGAGACTTACTCCGAGCATTGAACATCACGACTTGAATACTAAGGCCAACAGAGTAAAAGAATTTCTTTCAAAAGGCGATAGAGTAAAGGTTTCTGTACGTTTTAGAGGTAGAGAAATGGGTCATACTGAAATTGGAAGAGAAGTTCTTGATAAGTTTGTTGAACTTGTTTCTGAGTACGGTGTTGTAGATAAAAAGCCAAAAATGGAAGGCAGAAACATGACTATGTTTTTGTCTCCAATCACAGATAAAGAAAATTAAGGAGGAATATCATGGGTAAGATGAAAACTCACAGAGCGTCTGCTAAGAGATTTAAAAGAACAGGCTCAGGTAAAATAAAAAGATTTTTTGCTTATAAAGGACATTTAACAGGCAAAAAAACACAAAAGAGATTAAGAAAATTAAGAAAGTCCGCAATAATTTCTAAGGGAGACCAAAAGAGAATCAATAATATGATTCCTTAATGATGGAGGTTAAAAATGGCAAGAATTAAAAGAGGCGTAAACGCCAGAAAAAGACATAAAAATATTTTAAAGCAAGCTAAGGGTTATTTCGGTGCAAAATCAAAATTATTCAGACCGGCTAACCAAGCTGTTATGAAATCTTTAAGCTATGCTTATATTGGCAGAAAGCAAAGAAAAAGAGATATGAGAAAACTTTGGATTACAAGAATTAATGCCGCTTGCAGAATTAACGGTATAAGCTATTCAAAGTTTATAAATGGTCTTAAAAAACAAAATGTTGAAATTAACAGAAAAATGTTATCAGAGCTTGCAATCAATGATCCTTCAGGATTTGCAAAGATTGCTGAACTTGCAAAAAATAACTAATAAAAATTACTGCTTAATAGGCAGTTTTTTTATTGTGTTTTTTAATTTAAACAAGTGATAAAATAGGTATATGAAAAAATTTTACGAAAAATTATCAAAAAATCCTCCAATATTATTAGGAATATCTTTTGTCTTTGTAATTTTATTGGGTGCAGTTCTTCTTACTTTGCCGATTTCTACAAAAAACGGAGAGGGAGTCAGTTTTGTAGATGCGCTTTTTACAGCAAGCTCTGCGACGGCGGTAACAGGACTTACAACTTTAAACACTCAGCTAACCTGGTCAGCCTTTGGAAATGTTGTGATAATTTCCTTAATACAAATAGGCGGTCTTGGTACTATGACAATATTTTCCATTGGAGTGGTCCTCTTAGGAAAAAAAGTTTCTTTGCAGCAAAGACTTATAATTCGTGAGCAATTAAATATAAGTTCTATGAAGGGGATTGTAAGATGGCTTTTATATGTTACAAAAATAACCTTTTTAATTGAATTTATAGGAGCAAGTTTACTTTCTTTGGCCCTCGTTCCAATGTATGGATTAAAAAAGGGAATTTTATTTTCACTTTTTCATTCAATTTCAGCCTTTTGTAATGCGGGATTTGACTTGTTTGGTGATAGTTTAGCTCCTTTTTACAACAATTATTATGTAAGTCTTATTATTTGTTTTCTTGTAATATTGGGAGGGCTTGGTTTTTTAGTTTTTCTTGATATTTACGAGACAAGAAATTTTAAATATTTAAAACTTCATTCAAAGGTAGTTATAATATTTTCTATAGGACTTTTAATTTTCGGTACAATAATAACTTTAGTTCTTGAATGGACAAATAAGGATACAATAGCTTTAATGAACTTTCCTCAGAAAATTTTGGCAAGCTTTTTCCAATCAACTGTAACGAGGACAGCGGGTTTTTATTCTGTTGACATAGGAAAGGTTCATGATGCAACGGCTTTTTTATATATAATTCTCATGTTTATAGGAGGAAGCCCTGCATCAACAGCGGGTGGACTTAAAACTACAACATTTGCAATTTTAATTTTTGCAACTTACTTTACTTTAAAAGGAGAAAAGGAAACTGTTGTATTTAAAAGAACCATATCAAGACAGACGGTTATAAGGGCTCTTACTGTAGTAATAGTATCACTTGGAGTAGTTATTATAGTTGCTCTTACAATAACAATAATAGAAACGGACAGATTTAAATTTTTAGATATTTTATTTGAAACGGTATCGGCATTTGGAACTGTAGGAATGTCACGAGGAATAACATCGGATCTTTCTACAGCATCAAAACTTATAATTTCATTTACAATGTTTACAGGAAGAGTTGGGCCGGCAACTCTTGCAATGGGATTATTAAAAACAAAAAAAACTTCAATAAAATATCCTGAAGGAAATATATTAGTAGGGTGAAAAAATGAAATCATATGTTATTTTTGGTTGTGGAAGATTTGGATCGGCAATTGCAAAAACTCTTGTTGATCTTGGAAATGAAGTAATGATAGTTGATGAAGATATGAGTAAACTTGAAACAATAGCAGATAATGTTACAACTGCTATACAAGCGGATCTTTTAGATGAAGCTGAAACATCTTCAATAGGTTTAAATAATTTTGACGGAGCTGTAGTTGCTATAGGCTCAAATTTCGAAGCGGCAATAATGGCAACAGTACTTGCTAAAGAAGCGGGGATTCCATATATTGCAGTAAAAGCTGTAAGTAACAGACAAGGTCTTATACTTAAAAGGGTAGGGGCTACAAAGGTTATTTATCCTGAAAGAGATATGGGAATAAGAGTTGCAAGAGATCTTAGCAAATCAAAATTAGTTGATTATATTGAACTTGGTTCAAATTATTCCATTGCAAAATTTGATTCGCTTCCTGAGTGGTGGAATAAAAGTTTAATAGATTTAAATTTTAGAAAAAAATATAAAGTTACAGTTCTTGCAATGGAAAGAAAAGAAGATGGGAATTTGGTTGATCCAAGTCCTGACACTATAATTAAAAAAAACGATGTTCTTGTTATTATAGGTCATGTTGAAAATTTACAAAAACTTGAAAAAAAAGCAATAAAAGAAGAAGAAAAAATTTAAAACTTGGGTATACTAATAACGAGGTGATTAAATGATAACACTTGAATCAATTGATTATGTAATTAACATGACAGGCGCAAGCTATGATGATGTAAGAGTTGCTCTTCTTGAAGCTGACGGAAATGTAGATAAAGCAATTAAATTAATAAATGAAAGAGGGCAAGGTACAAAGACTAAAGAAGAACAAAAAGAAGAAGAAAAAAGCGGAAAAAGTTGGAGAGAATATACAAGTAAGACAATTGGACACGTTCAACAATCTTTAGATGAAATTCTTGACGGCATTAAAGATATTTTAAAAAAGGGAAATGCAAGGAAACTTTTAATTGAAAAAGATGGAGAAACGGTGCTTTCTCTTTCCTTAACAGTTTCAGCAATAGGATTTGTTATAAATCCTATAGTTGCCATATTAGGAGTTGGAGCAGCCCTAACAAGCGAATATGATTTTAAAATAATAATGGAAGATGGTTCAACAATTGATGTCAAAGAATACATTAAAAACAAAAAAGAGGACATCGAAAATAAAGTTGATGAAAAAGTTGAAGATTTGAAAAAAGAAGAAAACAAAGAAGACGATCAAATAATCATTGATGCTGGAGAAGAAGAATCTCAAAAGAAAGAAAAATAAAATAAAAAAAGATAGTTGCAAATTTTGCAACTATTTTTTTTATTTTATTTTTTATTATCTTTTTTTAATTGATCCTAAAATTCCCCTTGCAATTTCACGACCTATGCTTCTTGTTACAGTTCCTAAAATGGAATCAATACCCTTATCTAAATATGATTTTTTAGGTCTTGAAGAACTTCTATTTTGAGAATTATATTGCCTATCAAGTTCTTTTTCTTTTCTTTCAAATTCTTCTCTTTTCTTTTGAAAGTCTTCTTCTCTTTGTTTTTCCAACTCATCCCTTTTAATTTTCTCGTTTAAAATTTCATAAGCACTTTCTCTATCAAAGGAATCCTTATATTTATTATATAGAGGTGAATTTTTAATTAAATCTTCATATTCAGAATCACTTAAAGTTTCAAAAGAAGAATGAGGAGGCAAAATAATTGCCTTATCTGCAAAGGTGGGGGCTCCGTTTTCATCAGCAAAAGAAACAATAGCTTGGCCTGTTTTTAAAGAGATAAGCTCTTCTTTAATATCTATTGAGCCATCTTGTCTAAAAGTATCTGCAACAGCATTTATAGCCTTTAATTCCTTAGGAGAGTAGGCTCTTAATTGATGTAAAATCCTATTTGCCAGTTGAGAAGAAATTTCTTCAGGTATATCCAAAGGATTTTGGCTTATAAAAAATATTCCAACACCCTTACTTCTTACAAGTCTTACAATTTGGATTATTTTATTTTTTAAAATATCAGGAACATTATTAAATAATAAGTGAGCTTCATCAAAGAAAAATACAAGTTTCGGTTTATCTAAATCACCAACTTCTGGGAAATTTTCATAAATTTCAGAAAGAAGGTATAGAAGGAGCATGGAATATAAAATAGGATTTGAAATTAATTTATCTGCTTGAAGAATATTTACAAAACCTCTACCTTGACTGTCAGTTTTTAAAAAATCATTTATATCTATGGCAGGTTCTGCAAAAAATAAATCTCCGCCGGAATCTTCTATATATAAAAGTTTTCTTTGAATTGCACCAAGGCTTTGACTTGTAACATTTCCAAACTCTTTTGTGATTTCAATTTTATTTTCGTCAACATAATTTATAACTTGTTTTAAATCTTTTAAGTCAATAAGTAAAAGTCCGTTTTTATCAGCAACTTTAAAAACAATATTTAAAACACCCATTTGAGTATCATTAAGACCAAGTATATTTGAAAGCATAAGAGGGCCCATTTCAGAAACGGTAATTCTTAAAGGAATCCCCTTTTTCATATAAATATCCCAAATATTTAAAGGATAATTTTTAAATTCAAAATTTTCAATTTTTAAAGTATTTAATCTTTCTATAATTTTTTCATTATTTTTACCTGCTTTTGCAATATTTGCAAGATCTCCTTTAACATCAGCAAGAATACATGGCACTCCATTATCTGAAAGTCCTTCTGCAAGAACTTTAAGACTTACTGTTTTTCCAGTTCCAGTTGCACCGCTAATAAGCCCATGCCTATTAATTTTATTTAGAAGAATATAGTTTTCTTTCTGACCTTTTCCAATTAAAATTTTATCCATATAAACCCCCTGACCATAATATATCAATATAAGGAGAAGGGAGCAAGTTTTTTTTCCTTGGGATTTCTGTTATAATATTAGAAAATAGAATTAAATTAGGAGGTGAGCTAAATGCCGGCTGTTATAAATAGAGAAATGGGTAGTATAATAATTGAAAATAACGTACTTGCATCAATTGCGGGCATGTCTGCAATGGAAAGTTACGGTATAGTCGGTATGGCATCAAAAAATGCCACGGACGGTTTACTTGAACTTTTAAGATTTGAAAATATTTCCAAAGGTATAAAAGTTATTACTGATGACGATAAATTAGTTATAGAACTTCATGTAGTTTTAGAATACGGAGTAAGAATCTCAACAGTAGGTCAAAATATTATTGATAATGTTAAATTCCGTATAAAAGAACTCACTAATTTAGAACCTGACCAAGTGTCAGTAATTGTTGAAGGGATTAGAATAAAGTAAGAGAGGAAAAATGGATATAGAAAAAATTGACGGTAATTTATTGAAATCAGCTTTTGCAGGAGCAGTAAATTATCTTTTATTAAATAAAGACCATGTCAATGCTCTTAATGTATTCCCTGTGCCCGATGGAGATACAGGTACAAATATGAGTTTGACTTCAAAGTCTGCTATTAAGATGGTTGAAAAGACAGAATCAAAGGATGTTCACGAAATTGCCATGGCGGCTGCAAGGGGTTCACTTATGGGAGCAAGGGGTAACTCAGGAGTTATTCTTTCCCAATTTTTAAGAGGATTTGCAGAAGGACTTACAGATGTAAAAGAAATAGGTATAAGAGAACTTGCCTACGCCCTAAAAAAAGCATCGGATACAACTTATAAGGCTGTTATGAAACCCACTGAAGGAACTATTCTTACAGTAGGTCGTGAAACAAGTGATTTTGCAATTAAAAATTATAAAAAATATAGGGACCTTAAAAGTTTCGGAAGGGACTTAGTAAAAGAAGCTTACATTTCTCTTGAAAAGACTCCTGAAAAACTTAGCGTTTTAAAGGAAGCGGGAGTAGTGGATTCAGGGGGAGCAGGTCTTGTATATTTACTGGAAGGAGCTTATAAAACTCTTTGCGGTGAAAAGATTCAGTCTGTTGAAGAAGATGAACAATTAAAAAATAAAAAGCAAAAAGAAATTCACTTAAATGAAGAATTTAACGAAGAATTAGAATTCGGATATTGCACAGAATTTGTAATTTCTACAAATTATGAAGATATAGATTCTTTTAAAGAAAAACTTTCACCTCTTGGAGACTGCCTTTTAGTAGTAGGAGGCAGCGGAACAGGAGTTATAAAAGTTCACGTTCACACAAATAACCCAGGAAAAGCTCTTGAATATGCAGTGGAACTTGGTCAATTGCAAGATATTAAAATTGACAACATGAGATATCAACATAGGGAAACTTTATTTGATGAAGCTCAAGTTCAAGCAGCAAAAAAAGAAAATAAAGAAGTAAAAATAGATAAAGATTACTCTTTCATTGCAGTTTCCATGGGAGAAAAAATGAATGAAGTTTTCAAAAGCTTAAATATAGATTATATAGTTGAAGGTGGACAAACAATGAATCCTTCAACGGAAGATTTCATGAAAGCAATTGATAAATGTAGTGGAAAAACTATTTTTATAATTCCAAATAATTCAAATATAATTCTTGCTGCAGAACAAGCACAAAAATTATCTGAAAGAAATGTAATAGTTATTCCATCAAAATCAATTCCTGAAGGAATATCTGCAATAGTTGAATTTAATCCGAATTTAAGTCCTGAAGAAAATGAAAAGAACATGAAAGATTATATGGCTACAGTAAAATCAGCTCAAGTAACTTATGCAGTTCGTGATACTGTTTCTGAAGGAAGACAAATAAAGAAAGATGAAATAATAGGAATTACAGGAAAGAGGATAGTATCTTTCGGTAAAGATATAAATGAAGTTGCCTTTAAATTAATTGAAGAAATGGTTGATGAAGATTCATCAGTTATAACTATATATTATGGCAATGGTTTAAAAGAAGAGGACACAAAAGAACTTTTAGAAAGACTTGAAGAAAGTTTTGACGAACAAGACATAGAGTTAGTAGAAGGTTCACAGCCTCTATACTATTATATAATTGCAGTAGAATAAGCGGGTTTTTGCCTGCTTATTTTTTTAGGTGATAAATATGAAATTAGAAGATTCCATAGAAAAAATAAAAGGTGTTGGGCCAAAAAAAGCCCAGGTTTTAAAAAAATTAAAAATAGAAAAAGTAGAAGACCTGGCAAATTATTTTCCCAGATCCTATGAAGATATGAGTCAAATAAAAAACCTTAATCAAGTTTTTGATGGAGAAAAAGCTGCCTTAAAATTAAAAGTCTATGAAGAGCCAAGATTTCTTTATAAAAACAGACTTAAAATGATGACTGTTCCTATGACTGATGGAAAAGATAGGGCAGATGTAACATTTTTTAACTCAAATTTTTTAAAACCTCAATTTCAAATAAATAGGGAATTTTATTTATATGGGAAAATAAAAAAATTCAGAGGAAGCTATCAAATTTCCATGCCAATCTATGAACCCTTAAATAAAAAAAATAAAATAGGAAAAATAGTTCCCTATTACCCGCTGACTAAAGAAATAAGCAACAACGAATTAATAAAACTCACAGACTTAGTCTTAAAAGAATTGAATTTTGAAAATATAATTCCTGAAAATTTAATAGAAAAATATAAGCTTTTAGAAAGAGATAAAGTTATAAGACAGCTACACAGACCCTCTGATGAAAATCTTTTTGATCTTGCAAGAAAGACCTATGCCTTTGAAGAATTTTTAGTTTATTTAACGGGTCTTATGAGCCTAAAAAAAGAAAAAGAAGAAATAACTAGAGAGGCCTTTAAAAACTTTGGCTTGGAAGAACTTTATAAAAAAATTCCCTTTGAACTTACAAATTCACAAAAAAAAGTAGTGGAAGAATCTATAGAAGACCTTTCACAAAAAAGACCTATGTCCAGACTTATACAAGGAGATGTAGGAAGCGGAAAAACTATAGTTGCCATGATTTTAATGTATCTTGCCTTTATTAACGGATGTCAATCAGCCCTAATGGCTCCAACTGAAATACTTGCAAAGCAGCACTATGAAAACTTTAAAAATATTTTAGGGGACTTGGGAGTAAATATAAGCCTTTTAACAGGAAGTGATACTGCAAAAAAAAGACAGGAAAGTCTTCAAGGCTTAAAAGAAGGCACAATAAACATGGTTGTGGGAACTCACGCACTTTTTTATGAAAATGTTGAATTTAAAAACCTAGGGCTCACAGTAATAGATGAGCAACACAGATTTGGAGTTGAACAGAGAAAAAAACTTGCAGAGAAGGGAATAAACACTCTTATTATGACTGCAACGCCTATACCAAGGACTCTTGCTTTAACAATTTACAATGATCTTGATATTTCAACCATAGATACCATGCCTGAAGGAAGACAGAAGATAGAAACTTTCACCATAGGACCTCAAGGACTTATAAAAAGTTTGGAATTTATAAAAACTGAGCTATTAAAAAATCACCAAGCCTATGTAGTTTGTCCCATGATAGATGAAAATGAAAACCTTGATCTTTCCAGTGTAAATAAAGTTTATAGGGAAATTGTAAAATACTATAAAGATTATAAGGTTGGACTTTTGCATGGCCAGATGAAGGCAGAAGAAAAAGAAAAAGTTATGGAAGACTTTGCAAAAAATAAAATAAATATTTTAGTTTCTACAACTGTTGTTGAAGTGGGCGTTAATGTAAAAAATGCAACAGTAATTTTAATAGTTAATGCTGAAAGGTTTGGCCTATCCCAGCTTCACCAACTAAGAGGAAGAGTTGGCAGAGGAAAGGATAAGGGATATTGTATTTTATACAATAAAAGCTCTTCAGATATAGCTCTTGAAAGAATGAAAGTATTAAATTCATCAACAGACGGATTTTATATAGCCAAACAGGATTTGCTTTTAAGGGGAACAGGAGATATATTCGGCCTAAGACAATCGGGAATACCGGAATTTAAATTTGCAGATCCTCTTAATGATAAAGTCATACTGGAAAAAGTCTTAGATGAAAGTTCAAAGATACTAAGGGAAGATCCACAACTAAAATCTGAAAAAAATAAAAATTTAAAAAGAGCAATAGATAAACTTTTGTCTGCAAAAGCTAATTAAATTGTTACTTTTCAACATTTATGTTAAAATGTAAATTATTGGAGGAATATGAGAGTAATTGCCGGAACAGCTAAGGGTTTTAAACTTTTTTCACCTAAAGATGAAAGTATAAGACCTACAGTTGATAGAGTTAAAGAATCAGTTTACAATATATTAGGTCAATATTTTGAAGGTTTGGATGTCCTTGATTTATTTGCAGGCTCAGGTGCCAATGGAATAGAATTTCTATCAAGGGGAGCAAATCTTGCAATCTTTATAGATGCATCTGAAGAAGCTATAAAAATAATAAACAAAAATCTTGAACATACAAAACTTAAAGAAAAAGCTCAAGTTTTTAAGATGGACTACAAAAGATTTTTAAAGACCACAAATGATAAATTCAACTTTATATATTTGGATCCACCCTTTGAAGATTTGCATAAATATAAAACAGCTTTGAGGATAATAAGAGAGCGTTCTCTTTTAAAAGAAAAGGGTCTTGTCATAGCAGAAGTCGAAAAGACAAAAAAAATAGATTCTGAAGGCTATGAGATGGTTCAGAAAAGAGATTACGGTAACACTTCCATATTATTTTTTGAAATTTTATGAAAGCAATATACGCAGGAAGCTTTGACCCTATAACTTACGGTCATTTAGATATAATAAAAAGAGCAAAAAACATATTCGGAGAGGTAATTGTCGCAGTACTTAACAATGTAAACAAAAAGGGACTTTTTACCGTTGAAGAAAGAATGGACCTTATAAGAAAAGTCTTAGGCGACGATCCAGATATAGAAATTGACTCTTTTACAGGTCTTTTAGTAGACTATGCAAAGAAAAAAAACTGTAAAGTAGTAGTAAGAGGTTTAAGAACGGCATCGGATTATGAAAATGAGTATGCCGTAGCTACGGCAAACATGCACTACAAGGGAGGAGTTGAGACCATATTTTTACTTTCATCAAGTAAAAATGTATTTGTAAGCTCAACTTTGGCAAAAGAAGTTGCAATGTTTGACGGTGATTTAAGTTTATTTGTACCTGATATAATAGGTGAAGAAATGAAGAAAAAATTAAGTAGGAGGGTTTAGTATGACACTTATGGAATTAGTTGATGAGTTGGAAGAACTTGTAGAAAAATCAGGAAGTATTCCTTTAACAGGAAAGGCAATGCTTGATAAAGAAGAAGTTCTTGAAATCATACATGATATAAAAAGTGAAATACCAACAGAGGTAAAAGAAGCAAAACAAATTTCATCAGACAGAGATTCAATAATTAATGAAGCCCACGCAGAAGCTGATAAAATTTTAGCAGCTGCAAGATCTCATGCAGAAGAAATAATAAGAGAAGACGAGCTGGTATTAAAAGCAAATGCAAGAGCAGAAGAAATATTAAAAAGCGCAAACGAAGAGTCACAACAAATAAGAGAAGGCGCAAGAGATTATGCTGACGGATTATTGGAAAACACCCAAACAAATCTTTCAGAAATAATAAAAATGTTAAACGATAACAGACAGGAACTTAGGGGCTAACTCAAGTTCCTTTTTTCGAGGTGAAAAATGGATTTTTCGGAAAGATTAAAAACCATTAGAAAAATAAAGGGACTGACACAAAAAGAACTTGCGGAAAAAGTAGGGGTAGAAAGAGCAACAATAGCAGGATATGAAACAAATAGAAGCAACCCAAACTTTGAAATACTTATAAAAATAAGCAAGGTATTAAATATATCAAGTGACTATTTAATAGGAAAAGACGACCATCAAGGAACAAAATCCTATAGGGTGCCAATAATAAAAAACTCTTCCATAGGTCCCCAACAAACCATGGAATATGTAGTAATAGAAGACTCCATAGACAACAACAAGTATTTTGCCGTAAGAAGTGATTTAAACTTAGACGACATACATGGTAAAAAAATCATAATATTTAAATCTGATTTAAAACCTAAAAATGGAGACCTTATAATTTTTGATGAAGAAGATTCCGGAAAAATTGCAAGATATTACAGAGAAAAAAATAAAACCGTTTTAGTATTCGAAGATAAGACAATAAAAATATTGGACCTAGTAAAAATAATAGCAGTAGCAGTAGAAGTGAGGACACAATTATGATAAGCACTTTCTTAAAAATATTAATAGGAGCAGTATTAATAGCAATCCCGGCATTTTTAATGGTGGCATTTGATACGGATAAAAATGAAAAAAATTAAAAGATAAATAAAAAGCTCTGAAGTTTGAAAAATAAAACTTTAGAGCTTTTTAATTTACAATTTATAAAAATCCTAAATCTTAATTTTATTTTCTATAATTGCCTTAATTAAGTCTAGAGAATTTTTATACAGGGTTTTTTTGCCCAGTTTTAAAACAAGTATATTTTCCGGGCTTTCTATTTGACTTTTTAGGAAATTTTCTTTTACGAAAATATAGTTACAGGTGGTATTTTTATTATATAGAGCCTTTTCCGTAAAAATTTTAAGGTAAAAATTATTTTCCAGGGCCTTTATTTCATAGACCTTGTTTGAAAAATATAAATTGTTTGAATTAGTTTTTCCCTCTACATATAAAATATCCTTTTCAAAATTAATTTCTTTTATTAAAAATTTTTTATTTTCATAAAAAAAGCTCATCTTATCTTCAACGTAATCTTTTATCCTATCTAAATAAATAAGACCCTTTACATCAAGGCTATTGTGCTTTCCTATTAAATCCAAATATTTTTCATCTTTTGTCTCCAAATAATTTTTGTAGCAGTCTATTACTTGAGAACCCTTTATATCTTCTTCCCTATAAAGTCCGAAAAATTTTTCCATTGTACTTTGCTTTAAATTTTCACTTTCAAATAAATAAGAATATTTTTTTGCGACTTGATAGTAGTCAAGGCTTTTAAATTCAAAGTTTATATTGTATTTTTCTCCCTTATATTTAAGAAGTTTTAAATCAAACCTGTCTCCGTTGTAGGTAACAATTAATTTATCCCTTGTTTCTTTATAAATTATTTCCATAAGTTCTATTTCTTCTTTTAAATTTGTAAGGACATAGGTTATAATTTGATTTTCTTTAGTAAAACTTGCACTTATTATGGGAGAATTTTTACTTAAACCCAGGGTTTCTAAGTCAAGATATATGACATTTTCATTTAAAATTTTTTCTGTTTTATTAATATATTTTTTCATTTTTTATCCCTTCTTAATTATATCCTAATCTTAATTATTCCAACAGCTATGGTATAATAAATCCATTGAAAGTTTATATGCTTATATTTTTTATAAAATAAAATTTTTTAATGGGGAATGAAATTTAATGATTTATTTAGATAATTGTGCCACTACAAAACCAAGACAAGAAGTGGTTGAAGAAGTGGTAAAGATGCTTAAAAATGATTTTGCAAATCCATCAAGCCTACATAGTTTTGGTTTGAAGGCTGAAAAGGTAAGAGAAGAAGCAAGAAAAAATCTTGCTCAACTTATAAATGTTTTGCCCTCTGAAATTTATTTTACTTCCGGGGGAACTGAAAGCAACAACATTGCAGTAAACGGCTTTGTAAATAAAAATAAGAGATTTAAAAAAATTATAACCAGTAAAATTGAACACGCTTCCTTATATGATAAATTTTTATCTTATAGGGATTTTGGTTATGAAGTAGTTTTTTTAAATGTTGATTTTGATGGCAAGGTTGATTTTAATGAACTTAAAAGGGAAGTTGATGGAAATACTGCCCTTGTTGCTCTTGCCCATGTAAATAATGAAATCGGAACGATTCAAGATATTAAAGAACTTGTAAAAATTGTTAAGGAAAAAAATCCTGAAACTTTTGTCCATGTTGATGGAGTTCAGGCTCTTGGAAAAATAAAATTAGATCTTAAAGATTTGGGAGTTGATTCTTATTCTGTCAGCAGTCACAAAATTTATGGGCCTAAGGGAAGTGGAGCCCTTTATTTAAAAAGTGGCATTTCTATACCTTCTCTTGTCATTGGAGGAGGCCAGGAGAAAAATTTAAGAAGTGGAACTGAAAATATGCCTGGTCTTGCAGGTTTTGGCAAGGCTTGTCAAATTAAAACTGAAAAATTCAATGAGGAACAAGACCATGTAAAAAAGATAAAAGCATATTTTTTGGAAAATTTAAAAAATTATATTGATGATTATAAAATTAATTCTCCCTTATGTTCCTCACCTTATATTGTAAGTTTATCCATAAGAGGTACAAGGGGAGAGGTTATTCTTCACAGTCTTGAAGAATATGAGATTTATATTTCTACAGCATCAGCATGTTCAAGTAACGGAGTTCACAGAAGCCATGTTTTAGAAGCAATTAAATTAAATCCTTCTGAAATGGAAGGGACTATAAGAATTTGCTTTTCAAAAGACATAAGCAAAAATGACATAGATGTATTTTTGGAAAAATTAAATCAAGTTGTAAAAGATATAAGAGAAGTGATGAAAAAATGAGTCAAAGAGTTGTAAGCCTTTCCCTGGGCGAAGTTATTTTAAAGGGAAAAAATAGAAAGAGTTTTATTGATACTTTAATGGGTCAAGTAAAAAAATCTCTTCACGATATAAGCCATGGAAAAATTTATCAAGATACGGGAAAAATTTATATTGACTGCAACAAAGAGGATCAGGAAAAAATTATTAAAAGGGCACAACATATTTTCGGAATAGTTTATTTAAGTCCCTGTATTAAAATTGAAAAAAACATCCCTTCCATAGAAGAGGGCATAAGGGAAATTACAAGGGAAACTTTAGAAGAAAATCCTGAATTTAAAACATTTAAGGGAGATACAAAAAGAGCTGATAAAAACTTTGAGCTTAATAGTATGGAACTTAATAATATAATTGGCGGACAGGTCCTTAAAAATTTTCCAATAAAAGTTGATGTTTATAATCCAGACTTTTATATTTATATGGATATAAGAAGAGAGGTCTACCTATATACTAAGCGTTTTAAGGGCCATGGAGGCCTTCCACTGGGCACAAATGGAAAAGGTCTACTCCTACTATCAGGTGGAATAGATTCTCCTGTAGCGGGCTATATGATGGCTAAAAGAGGGGTTAAAATTGATGGACTTCATTTTCATTCTTTCCCCTTTACTTCACAAAGGGCAGAAGAAAAAGTTGTAAAACTTGGAGAAATAATTTCAACCTATGGGGGACCCATGAAAATTTACTCCATAAATTTACTTCCAATTCAAAAGGAAATAAATAAAAATTGTAGAGAAGATGAAATGACTTTGCTATCCAGGAGATTTATGATGAGAATAGCTGAGAGGATTTCAGAAAAAAATGGGTATAATTCAATTATAACAGGAGAAAACTTAGGGCAAGTTGCAAGTCAAACCATAGATGGTTTAACTGTTACAAATGATATAACAAGAAGACTTATATTTAGACCCTTAATAGGGATGGATAAAGTTGACATTATTGATATTTCCAAAAAAATCGGGACTTATGAAACTTCAATTTTACCCTTTGAAGATTGCTGTACGGTATTTTTACCTAAGCACCCAAAATTAAGGCCGACAATTAAGGAAATGGAAATAAGCGAAGAAAAATTGGACATAGAAAGTTTAGTTGAAGCTGCCCTAAACAATGCAAAAATTATAGAAATTTCATAGGAGGAAATATGAAAAAGAGAAGAGGCGCCTTAGGCGGAGCATTAATTATAGTAATTGCAGTTATAGTATTAGTGGGTTTTGTTTTGATTAAAAATTACAATTCACTTGTAGGAGAAGCACAAGAAGTAGACGGAAAATGGGCTCAAGTACAAAATGTAGTAAAAAGACGTGCAGACCTTATACCCAACTTGGTAAACACAGTTAAGGGATATGCAAGTCATGAAGAAGATGTTTTAACAAAAATAACAGAAGCAAGAAGCAAGGTTGAAAAAGCTAAAACTCCCCAAGAACTTGGAAAAGCAGACGCTGAACTTTCAAGGGCAATAGGAGATATTAACGTAGTTGTTGAAGCATATCCGGAACTTAAAGCCAATGAAGGATTTTTAAATCTTCAATCTCAACTTGAAGGAACTGAAAACAGAATTGCAACGGAAAGAGAAAGATATAACGAAGCCGTTACAGGATTTAATAAAAAAATTAAAAGATTTCCAACTAATTTAATCGGAGGTATTTTAGGATTTAGTCCAAAGGAATATTTCCAAGTTTCTGAAGAAGATCAAAATGCACCAACAGTGGATTTTGGTAAGTAGGTGGTAAAATGAAAAAATTACTATCCCTTTTAATAGTAATAATTTCATTATTCACCGCAGTTTTTGCAGAAGAAGTTTTTGTTCCGGATCCCAAAGATGCTAATGGTTATGTGTATGATGAATTAAATATTTTATCTGAAGAGAGCCTTAAGTATATAAACGGAACAAATAAAGATCTGGAAAATAAAACAAAGGGTCAAGTTGCAATTGCACTTGTAAAGTCTTTGCAAGGTTATGACGATCAAAGCTACGCTGTAAAAATTTTTGACAAATGGAAAATCGGTGGAGAAAATGACAACGGAACATTGATACTGCTTTGTATTCCTGAAGGTAGATTTTTTATAATGACAGGCTATGAAACGGAAGGATTTATTCCAGATTCAATAACTGCTCAAATAAGAAGAAATGCCGCAAAATATTTTCCTGCAGGGGACAGAAGTGGGAAAAATAAAAGAGACTATGAACTTGGAATTCTTGAAGCATACAATGAAATTTTAGACTTATACAAAAAAGAATATAACTTGGAAATAATAAACAGCGTTGAACCTGATTATAGTGTCAATAGTGATGCCTCAGATTTTGGAACAATAGCTATTCTTGTTCAAATAATTCTTCTACTATTATTTATAAATATTATGGCAAAAATAAGTAGATCAAGAGGTTACAGGGGAAGGAGAAGAAGGCATTTTTACGATGACGACGATGACGATTCCTTTGGACCTTTTGGAGGATTTTTCGGTGGCGGAAGCTTTGGCGGCGGCTCTGGTGGAGGATTCGGAGGATTTTCCGGAGGCGGCGGCTCAACAGGCGGCGGCGGATCAGGAGGATCTTGGTAAAATAAAAACTCTGATTCTTATTATATTAAAACTATAATAAGAATCAGAGTTTTTTTTATTAATTAAATTAAAAAAGCCTTCAAAAATTGTGAAGGCTTAAATTATTTTATTGGTTTTTTCCACAGCAGTTTTTATATTTTTTACCGCTGCCACATGGACAGGGATCATTTCTGCCTACTTTTTTAGATTTTCTTACAAAAGGTGCTTGTTTTCCAGTATCTGGATTTACAGTTTCAACTTCTTTTGCAACTCTTACACGTTTAACTTTTTCAGGATTATAAATATGGAAGAGCATTTTTGTTGTATCTTCTTTAATGGATTCATTCATTTCTTCAAACATGTCAAAACCTTCTTGAGCATAAGCACGAACCGGGTCAACTTGACCGACAGCTCTTAAGCCTATACCTTGACGAAGTTGGTCCATAGCATCAATATGATCCATCCACTTTTGGTCTACAACTTGAAGAAGAACAACTCTTTCAATTTCTCTGAATTTTTCTTCTCCAAATTCATTTTCTTTTTCCTTATATTTTTCCCTTGCCAATTCTTTCATTCTTGAAATGACATTTTCAACATTTGCATTTTCAATATCATCTAAGAAATTTTTAGGGAAGTCGAATTGGTCAACTCCGAATTTTACAATATTTTCAAAATCAAGATGTAAAACATTGTTGTGATCCATCTTATTATTAAAGTTGACATTTTTTTCAATAATATCATCAATCATTGAAATCATATCATCATGAAGATTTTCACCTTCAAGAACTTTTCTTCTTTCTGAATATATTACCTCTCTTTGTTTATTCATAACATTGTCATAGTTTAGGACATTTTTACGAATTGAGAAGTTGTTTCCTTCAACTTTTCTTTGAGCTGATTCTATTAATTTAGTTAAAATTTTTGATTCAATGGCTTCATCTTCAGGGCTATTAATTCTTTCCATAGTTTGTTTGAATCTGTCGCCAGCAAAAAGTCTTATTAAATCATCGTCGCCTGAAATATAAAATCTTGTTGAACCTGGATCTCCTTGACGGCCTGAACGACCACGAAGCTGATTGTCAATACGTCTACTTTCGTGACGTTCTGTTCCTATAATATGAAGGCCACCTGCTGCTACAACTTTTTGAGCTTCTTCATCAGTTTCAACTTTAAATTTTTTAACAAGATCTTGATATTCCTTACGAGCATTTAAAATCTCTTCATCACTTGTTTCATTATAAGAATCTACTTGTTCCAGAATTTCTTCTTCAAGACCACGTTTTTTCATTTCTTTTTTTGCCATATATTCAGGATTTCCGCCAAGCATAATATCAGTACCACGACCTGCCATGTTAGTAGCAATGGTAACTGCTCCAAAACGACCTGCTTGGGCTACTATTTCAGATTCCATTTCATGGTTTTTAGCATTTAAAACATTGTGCTTTATTCCCGCACGTTTTAAATACTTTGAAAGTTCTTCTGATTTTTCAATTGAAATTGTACCAACAAGGACAGGTTGTCCACTTTCATGGCATTCAATAATTTCTCTTGTAACTGCACGGAATTTTGCCTCTTCTGATTTGTAAATTGAATCATTGGCATCAGATCTTATAACAGGCTTGTTTGTAGGAATTTCTACAACGTCAATATGATAGATGTCACGGAATTCTGATTCTTCCGTCATAGCAGTACCTGTCATACCTGCAAGTTTTTTATACATTCTGAAATAATTTTGGAAGGTAATAGTTGCAAGAGTTTTACTTTCAGCTTGAACTTCAAGACCTTCTTTAGCTTCTATTGCTTGGTGCAAGCCTTCAGAATAACGTCTTCCGAACATTAGACGACCGGTAAATTCGTCAACTATAATAACTTCTCCATCCTTAACAACATAATCAATATCTTTTTTCATATTTCCCTTAGCTTTTAAAGCTTGGTTAATATGGTGGGAAAGCTCCATGTTGTCAAGATCAGATAAATTGCTAACGCCAAAATATTTTTCAGCCTTGGCAACTCCCTTGTCAGTAAGAGTGGAAGTTTTATCTTTTTCATTTACTACATAATCAACAGTTTCTTCTTCAAATTCTCTGTTAAATCTTTCAAAACTTGTTTCTTCTTCAGTTTTTATTCTATGAGAAAGAGTATTTACAAAATCTCTTGCCCTAACATAAAGTTCAGTAGATTCATCTCCACGACCGGAAATAATAAGAGGAGTCCTTGCTTCATCAATTAAAATTGAGTCAACTTCGTCCACTATACAATAGTTAAGAGGTCTTTGAACCATTTCCTCTTTGTAAATGACCATGTTGTCACGAAGATAATCAAAACCGAATTCATTGTTTGTTCCGTAAGTTATATCACAGTTGTAAGCAACTTGTCTTTCTTTAGGACTCATGTCGTGAATAATGCAACCTACACTTAAGCCTAAAAACTCATAAATTTTACCCATCCAAGTCTTATCACGGCTTGCCAAATAATCATTTACAGTTACAACGTGTACTCCATCTCCTGAAAGAGCATTTAAATATGCAGGTAAAGTTGCAACAAGGGTTTTACCTTCACCTGTTTTCATTTCGGCAATTCTGCCTTGATGCAAAATAATACCGCCGATAAGTTGAACAGGGAAGTGTTTCATACCAAGAACTCTGTAAGCAGCTTCTCTAATATTAGCAAAAGCTTCAGGTAACAATTGGTCCAAACTTTCTCCGTTTTTATATCTATTTTTAAATTCTAAAGTTTTTTCTTTAAGTTGATTGTCAGTTAAGCCTTGGTACTCTTCATCAAGACTTAAAATTCTATCTACTAAAGGTTGTATTTTTTTTATTTCTTTATCACTATATGATCCGAAAATCACATCAAACAATCCCATGAAATCATCCTTTCTATAAATCGCCATTCTTACTTATTATATACCTAATATGAAAAAAATAAAGTATTTTATATATTTAGTAATTATTTATCTTAAATAAAGATACAAATTCAATAAATATTTTATCAAAAACTTAAATTGAAAACTATAAAAATAAGTAAGTTAAATAAAAAAAGTAAAAATGCTTTACCTAGAGCATAAAAAATAAAAAATAAAATGCTTCACGTATAGCATAAAAATAAAAAGTAAAAGATTGAAAAAATGAGGGCTTTTTACATATAATATAAGAAAGATAAAAGATAAGAGATAAAAATTAAAATAATGGAGGTAAAAATGATATTAGTTATAGACTTCGGCGGCCAATACAACCAACTTATAGCAAGAAGAGTACGTGACATGCATGTGTATTGTGAAGTGGTTTCATACGAAAAAGCTTTAGAAGCAGCAAAAGAAAAAAAACCCGGCGGAATAATTTTTACAGGAGGACCAAACTCCGTATATGAAAAAAATGCACCAAAAATAGATGAAAAGATTTTTGACTTAGGAATTCCAATTTTAGGACTTTGCTATGGAATGCAAATAATGGCCCATGAGCTTGGGGGAAAAGTTACAAGTGCAAATTCAAAAGAGTTTGGAAAAACAAAAACTTATGTGGAAAATTCATCAAAGCTATTTGAAGGGCTGAAAAAAGAAGAATTTGTATGGATGAGCCACGTTGATTATGTAGAAGAAATGCCTAAGGGATTTAAAAAAGTTGCATCAACGGACAACACTCCTAATGCAGCAATGGAAAATGTAGAAAGAAATCTTTACGCTATGCAATATCATCCTGAAGTTAATCACACTGAAAACGGATTTAAAATGCTTGAAAATTTTGTTTATGGAATTTGTAAAGAAAAACCCGAATGGACAATGTCAAACTATGCCAAAGAAAAAATAAATGAAATAAAAGAAAAAGTTGGAGACGGAAAAGTTCTTTTGGCTCTTTCAGGAGGAGTGGACTCATCAGTAACCGCAAAACTATTATCAAAAGCTCTAGGAGATAAGCTAACCTGTATATTTGTAGATCACGGTCTAATGAGAAAAAACGAAGGCGACCAAGTAGAAGCGGCCTTTAAAGACAGCGGCATGCATTTTATAAGAGTTAACGCAGAAGAAAGATTTTTAAAAAAGCTTAAAGGAATAACAGATCCCGAAGAAAAACGTAAAGCCATAGGCGAAGAATTTATAAGAGTCTTTGAAGAAGAAGGAAGAAAAATAAAAAGTGTTGACTATTTAGCCCAAGGCACTATTTATCCAGACATAATAGAATCGGGAGCAGGGAATGCAGCAGTAATAAAATCACACCATAACGTTGGAGGCCTTCCTGAAGCAGTAGACTTTAAAGAAATAATAGAGCCTCTAAGATTATTGTTTAAAGATGAAGTAAGAGAACTTGGAAGAGAACTTGGACTTGCAGACTATTTAGTAGACAGACAACCATTTCCAGGACCAGGACTTGGAATAAGAGTAATAGGAGAGCTAACAAAAGAAAAATTAGATATCTTAAGAGATGCGGACTTTATATTTAGGCAAGAATTAGAAAAATCAGGCATAGAAAAATTGCCAGACCAATACTTTGCAGTCCTGACAAACAACAGAAGCGTAGGAGTAATGGGAGACTTTAGAACCTATGACTATACACTTGCATTAAGAGCAGTCCAAACAACAGATTTTATGACAGCAGACTGGTATAGAATCCCTTTTGAACTTTTAGACAAAATCTCAAACAGAATAGTAAACGAAGTAGGACATATAAACAGAATCGTTTACGACATAACATCAAAACCACCAGCAACCATTGAATGGGAATAAATAAAAAAAGCTTATAGTTAGCTATATCAAGCCATTTAAAAATCGAAGTGTAACAATATCGTAACAATAATTAAAGGTATGTAAATGATTAATCATTTACATACCTTTAATTAAACTGTGTACTGTTTCTATTAATAAGCTTTTATCTTTATCAATTTTTTTTAATGCTATATTTTCTACTGGAGAATAGATTTTATTTGTAGAACTTGTCCTGGTATTATCTAAATCAAATTTAGGATAATATGATATATAATATTCAGCTTTTAAAGATCTAAATAATTTTGTTTTTTTAATTTTTGTTTCCGCTTTTTTTCTGATTTTTTTTACTTCTGAAATATCCATATTAAGATCTTCAGCTATTTTTTTAAAAGTTTCAGGCTCTTGATCAATACCATAAAAAGATTTTATAACTTTAAGTTCTAAAGGATCAAGGCAATTATTTATATTATAATTAACCTCTTTGTATAACTGACTATTTATAACTTCAGCTTCAATGTTTACATTTTCATCTTTTATAGTATCTTGTAATGTTGTCATACTATCATCATCGTTATATAATTTTTGATCTAATGAAGCTTCTTTATTATACTCTAATCTATTTCTAGTTAGCGATATAATGCAACTAATAGCATAACTTGAGAATGTATAACCTAAAGTATTATCATATGTTTCTACAGCTTTTATTAATGCTATATAACCATCTTGTAACATTTCTTGATAATCATGTATACCCTCAATATAAAGTTTATTTAAATTAATTGTGTAGGGTACTAACTTTAGGTTATTCATTACTATTTCATTTCTTAATTCTATGTTTTTTTTATTTTTTGAATATTCTTTAAATAGTTCTTCATTATTCATAGCTTTGTAAAATATTTTCTATTGAATATTTATGTAATTTTCTAGCTTTTGTTTGTGAGAAGCCTAATTTTTGACCGATCTCTTTAAACGAATACCCGTTCATATATCTATACTCTAGTATTACTCTACTAGAAACATCATCAAGTGATAATAATATTTCTTGAAAGTCATTTACTAATAATAACAATCTATAAAGATCAATATTATATTTTTTTGATAACTTGCTAAATTCATGTAATAGTTCAAAATCGTTATTAGTCATAAGATCACCTTTTAATTAAGATCATCAATAATTAAAACACTATCTTCAGGAATACTGTTGAGCCATTTATTATATTCATTTATATTATACTTTTTATCATTTACATAATAGAATCCATCTTCAACACCAATAATAAATATAGGGGAGAGGTTAGTTTTTAACTCTAACTTTTTTATTCTTGATCTAATACTCATCGTTGAACCTCTTTTCTAAATCCGTAAGCCTTTGTTCAATATCTTCTTTTTCGAAACCTACCAATCTAATATTACATAAATAGCCTAATGCTCTAGCTTTGCTCTCAGTTATATTATCATTAGCTAAATCAATTATTATTCTTTGAAGAAATCTATTAACACCCTTTATTGTGTTTAGTCTGTAATTATATTTTTTTTGCATAAAATCACTCCAAAACATTGAAATTATCAGGATAATAAAAAACATAAGGGTACAAAATTAAAGCTTATATTATGCTTAATTATACAAAATAAGTAGGAGAATTATTCTCCTACTTTACTGTAATATATACCAAAACTCTTATTATCTAGTACAAAACCATCATATGCAATTCTTCCTTCAACTAATTCACCACTAATTCCTGGTGGGTCTTGGTGAACTCTGTATTCTTGTAATTTAATAGGGGCAACGGTAGCAGATGGATGAACTAACAAGAATCCAAATTCCTTTGGAACAATTTTTTTTGATACTTTTATTACAGTTAATCCGTCAACCATTGCTATAACACCTTTAATTTTTAATTCTTGTGCTATATCAGTTGACATCAAGAAGTCTTTATTTTGTTTTAATAACAAATAAACATCAGGGGTAACTAATAAACATCTTCCAATTTCAGGTACAGCCCAATTATCTAGTTCAGTATTTGCTTTTAAAATATTTTCATAAATATTCTCTTTAGTTAATTGAACTGGTTGAGCAGTTGAAATTCCTGCTTTTTCAATCATTTTACCTATTACATACTTATCAATTTCAGGTATAACTACCTCTCTAATCTGTCTAGCCAATGCAGTAGCACCTGATAAAGCTTGAAGTGTTTCGTCTTTGTCTAGCTTGTCAATAGCAAATGTAAAAGATCTATCTTTGGATAATGTAAATTCTTCAGTAGATCCAGTTAAATTTGAAATGTTACCATATCTTGAGTTTTGAAATGATCCTACACCTGATCTATCATAATCATTCATAGGACTTGTATTAACCTTATATATTTTTACAGTTTTAGCACCTGTGAAACCAAAATCTTGGTTAGTTATCAAGGATAATTTACTTTCGTTAGTAAATTGTTCATCGACATAAGGTAAATATTTAGTTGCTAAATCTATGCTCATGTTTTAATCTCCTAGTTATTTATTTAATCCAGGATACTTAAAAGCCTCTTTAATTGGATTAAAATTAGATTCAACACCATTAGGGGGTACATGAGAATTAAATCTACCCTCCATGTTTCTTTTTGATTCTTCACTAAGGCTTTCAGTGATCCCTTTTGCTATATTTATAAAATCTTCTAAATCTTCACTTGAATTACCCTTAAAAAGCTTGATAAATTCAGAATTTAATCCGTTTTCATTTAATGCTTCTCTACAATCAAGAAGTAACTCACGTTTATTTAAATTATTTTCTTTTTCCTCTAGGCTATCAATAGAATCATTAGTGTTTTTATCTTTTTCTCTTTTTAAACGTTCTTGTACTATTCTATTAACATCATCTTGAGTAAATGTTTTTTCCTCATCTTGTGAGTTTGTTTCCATTTTTAGATCTTGTAAATCGTTCATGTTTTAATCTCCTTAAAATAAGTATTTCCATATATAATATGTATAACTACATTATACTATATATTGTGCTAAAATGCTAATAAGAAGATAAAGCCACTATATGCAGTATGTATAAATAAATAAAAATAGAAGTGTAATATATAATTATATAAAATAAAGAAGCTATGTAAAATTAAATAGCATAGCTTCTAAGATTGATAATTATATTATTTTTGATTATAATTAGATTAAGGCATGTATATTTACAAATAAAGAGGTTAACCCCTATATAGGCTTAAATAAGGCTTTATATAAAGTAGTTGACCTCTTTATTTTATATTTATTGAAAATAATAAAGATATTTAGTATAATATACTTAATGAGTAGATACGGTGCCCCCACAAGGCTTTTAGCTGGGTACCGCCGTCTACTCATTTTATAATTATTGTAATTATTTAAAACATTTGGTATAATATATGTAACTTCAGTAATATTAATTGTAAATAAAAGAACGGCAGGTTGACCCCACAAACTTTATAGTTTGGTTGACTGTAGCCGTTCTTTTTATTGCCATAAGCACTAAAAATAATTATATTTAATCATATGATATATTGCATGTATATCAAAAAAATAGACCAACGCACCATCTCCACCTAAACAAGGCTTCACGGACAGTGATTGGTCTATTTTGATAATTATCTAATTGAAGTATACCAAAAATTTAGATTAAAATCAATCAAATTCACATAGCCTATGAACTACTTTACCTAAAATTTTATATTCTTCTTCACTACTTCCAACATTTATAGGTTCATAGATATTTTGTATATCTATTAGTTGTGTAACTTCACCTACTTTTATAACACGTCTTAGAGTAACAATTTGTGAACTTATATTGTTTGTTATAACAGCCACAATATCATTATTTTTTATATCAAGATCTCGTTTAATAAAAATTAATCCGTTGTATAAATTATTTCCAAGATAGCTTAGACAAAAATCAAAATCTTTTAAAAAATCTTTAACTTCAAAGTTATTATTTATTGCAGTTTCTTCAAGCATATTTATTAAATTAGCCATAGTTTACCCCCGTTTTTTAATATCCATAAATAGTCTGTTAAACTCTGCTTGCTTCTTGTCGCCCTCTTTTATTCTTCTAGGTTGACAAGTTAGCTTTATTCTTCTACACATCTCATAAATACGATCATAAGTTCTGGGCACTCCATCACTACTGGTTAACTTCTTTTTTAGAACTGTATCAGGCTCTAGGTTGGTCGTTATAATCAATGGTAGGTTAGACCTATACCTTAAATCTATAACGTCATATAACACTGAATTAATCCATTCTGTGTTATGTTCAGAACCTAAGTCATCAATTATTAGTAGATCCACTTGTTTTAATAATTTATAAAACTGATCTTTTTTATTGCTTCCAAATGTAGAATATTCTCTAACTTTTTCAATAATAGTAGATACTGAACAAGCGATCACAGGAATACTCTTTTCAAGTAAATAATTAGCTATACAAAAAGTTAAATAGCTTTTTCCAGTTCCTGGATCTCCATAAATTAATAATCCATGATTTTTTGCTTTAAATTCATCAAAGTTATAAGCGTAATATCTTCCAAAATCAAAATATTTTTTATTGTCATTGGATATAATGAAGTTTTCAAATTTACACTCTTTGAATCTATTGTCCATCAAGCTATCCATTTTTAACTTTTTTATATAGTCTAATCTTTTTTCTCTTTCTTCGATTAATTTTCTTTGATTTTCTTCATACTGATCTCTTTCACTCATACAAGTAAAATTAAAAGTTTCTCCATTAAACTCAAAGGGTATAACTTTTCTTTCAGTACTCAAGTGCTTTGGTATTTCCATATTTATTCTCTCCTATATCAGTTGAATCAATCTGTTTCTTAAAAGTCCTATATTTTCCACTAATGGCCTTATTAATAAAATCATCATTAAGATTATTGAAGTTAATATTTTCTTTTAAATAGTCGCTTCTTTCTATTTCATTAATCAAAGGACCTAATTTATCAACTCCAAATCGATTTATAAATTTTTCTAAAGATGATGATGATATTTTATTTTTGATTAAACCGTTAATCTTTGTAACATATTCAGCCTTATCATCATCATTGTTATCATTGTTTACATTGTTATCATTATTGTTTATGTTCCTCGGTTGTGCTTTGGTTGTGCTTTGGTTGTTCCTCGGTTGTTCCTCGGTTGTGCTTTCAGTTGTTCCTGTAACTTGATATTTTCCGTAATTTACAATGGTTATAGTTGTATATTTCCCTTGTTCCCTTTTTAGGATTATCATGTCATCTTGTTCTAACGCTTCAAGAAAATTTGTAACTTTCTTTCTTGACCATTTCCACCTCAAAGCTAATTTATTTAAGCTAGTAATTTTTTGACCACGTTTCACAACGATAACACTTCTATCCATAAAGATTTTATTATCCGCATGATTTGCTATCATTAATAAATCAATCCAGGCAGATCGCTTATCAAAAGGGGATTTATCTTTCCATAGCCAATGTTCACATATTTTTCTATGAACACTAACCCACCCTTGATTTTCCATAATGATCAACCTAGTATCTTACAACTTCTGTTTGTTTTAAGAAGTACTCATTTTCAGAAATAACATCAATTAAATCTTTTAATATTAAAATCTCAATTGTTTTTTCTATATCTTCAACTTTCTCATTAATTTTTAAAGATACCTTTTTAATGAAATCTTTTTTTGATCCATTAAATTTCAAATATCCATCAGGACTTAAAAGTAGTAAATCTACATAAATCATTGTATAAAGGATACCGTACTCTTCATCAATGCTTTTAATAACATCATTTTCAAAAAAATCTTCTCTTAGTTCTATATAATCTTTATTATTTGTCATTTTAAAACCTCCTAAAAGTTCCCCTTTAACTTGTAAATATCAATCAATTATGTTAGAATTTATATGAGCAATACCATTTAATTTTGGTGTTACTTGTCATAACCTACCAGGATAGAGTTGGGGAACTTGTTTGAACCTGGTAGGCTTTTTTTATTTCTAACTAAATTATTAATTGACATCTTCATCACATAAATTAAACCTCTCTTTTAAATAGTCTATTGGAACTCTACCTTGAATAGTTATGAACCCTTTTTCTTCAAGTTCCTTGTTTAGCCTCTTCATGATCTGGTATGCTTTACCTTCTTTAACATTTAGAAGCTCTTTAACTTCATCTACTTTTACTAATGTAGCCATTATTTCACCTTCTTTTTAATCTTCTAATAGATCAACTACTGATATACCTAATCCATTAGCTATTTTATTTAACGTTTTTGTGGTTGCTTGCCTTCCATTTAAAACATTTGATAATGTAGATTGAGCAATATTATTTTTATTTGCAAATTCATTTTGTGTTAAATTTAACTCTATTAACTTCTTCTTTATCAAGTGTTTATTTAATTTTAAATTGATATCATTCATAAATTTAACCCCCTTTCACAACAATATGAATAAATTCTTCATTAAGAATATTATTCTTAATACTATTATATTCCTAATATATTCCTTGTCAATAGTTTTTATTGAAAAATAAATAATATTTCTTGATATTACTCATAAGAATATTTATAATTAGTTTAAGGAGGTTGTCATGAATATAGGTGAAAAAATAAAACAGGCTAGATTACAAAAAGGATTAACACTTCAAGAGATTGCTGATGAAATGAATCTTACTCAAGGGACTCTATCAAAATATGAAAATGGAGATATAAAAAATATTCCAAATACAAGATTGAAAAAACTATCTGAAATTTTAGATGTAGACATTTCATATTTTTATGAAGGTTCTAAAAGTAAAAGTGCTATTATTATTGAGAAACTCATAGAATTAACAGAAGATAATAAAGTAAATTGGATATCTCCGAATAATCCAAATGAAAATATAAACTTTGACTTAAACGAATTAGTCCAGGAACTAGCTAAGTATAAGAACGAACAAGAAATATCTTACTATTTTCAAACTGGCGAAAGTTTAGAAACAGATATTATAAACACTATTTTTCTTTTGAAAGTAGGTGAGAATTGGTATGGAATTTATAAAACGGCGATTTCTCATAAGTTATTTGTTTTTAAATTAGGTTATATTACTTTTCCTTTTATTGAAAAAATAGAGTTAATAGCAGATGATTATAAAACTATAAATACTGATCTTTCTTTGTTATATGATTTAGCATCTGGCAATGAAGACTCAAACAAGGGAGCTTTTCTACAAGATTTAATAAATGATTTAGATGAAATTAATTTAAAACATATAAATACAAAATTAGATGATATACCTTTTTAAAGATGATATTTATGGAATTTATTTTTTTAATTAAATCTGAAGTCCTGACAGCCTTTCTAAGCGTCTTTAAATTTAAACTAATGCAATTATACTAAAAAAAAATAAAAGCTTGAAATTGACCCCAAATTTTAAGCCTGGTAACAATTTAATAAAGGAGATATTATGACAAGTAAACGAATGAAGAACGATCCTAACAGGTGGTATTGTTCATTTCGATATGTAAATTTAGATGGTGAAACTAAGCAAAAGAAAAAAGAAGGCTTCAGCACGAAAAAAGAAGCCGATGAGTTCGAAAGAAACTTTTTAAATAATATAAAGTTTAACCCTGAAATGAATTTTAAAAGTCTTTATAAAATGTATCTTGAAGATATGAAACCAAGAATTAAAGAGCATACACTAACAAATAAAGAATATATTACAGAAAATAAAATACTTCCATACTTTAAGGATATGAAAATAAGTGAAATAGGCTCAATAGAAATACAAAGATGGCAAAATTCATTGTTATCAGCTTTAAATCATAGTACAAATAAGCCTTATGCACCTACTTATTTAAAAACAATTAATAATCAACTAACAGCGATCTTTAATTATGCTGTTAAATTTCATAATTTACAAAACAATCCAGTTCATAAAGTGGGAACAATAGGGGAGAAGCACGCACCAGAAAAAGAGATCTGGAGCCTAAAGGAATTTAACACATTTATTAACCTTGTAGAAGATAAAACGCTTCATTTAGGCTTTAATATTTTATATTGGAGCGGTTGCCGTATTGGTGAGTTATTAGCCTTAACCTGGAGCGATATAGACTTTAAAAACAATATGATCAATATTAATAAATCCTATCAACGTATTAATGGTAAAGACGTAATAACTGAACCTAAAACAAAGAAGAGTATTAGGAAGATCACTATAATTAGTAGTGTGATTGAAGAAATAGAAGCTTATAAGAAGTTATTTTATAAACCAGATCCAGATGATAGAATTTTTAATTGTACTAAACACAAATTTGAACATGGTATTACTAATATTTGTAAAAGAAATAATCTTAATAAAATTAGAATCCATGATCTAAGACACTCTCACGCAAGTTTATTGTTAAATGAGGGTATAAACATAGTAGCTTTAAGTAAGAGGTTAGGACATGAAAAAGTATCAACTACATTAAATATTTATTCTCACATGATCCCTAATGATGATAAGATACTTAATGTAATGGAAAATTTAAGCGTAACAAAATCGTAACAATAATTTTAAAATAAGGTATATTATGATAAAAAATGTTAGGTAATAAAAAATAAAATAGCTTAAAATACACATTAAGATTATATAAAAAGTATATATTTGTTGAATGGGAATAGAGTAATAAATATGTTTATGCTATAAAACTGTTGAAAATACAGTATTTCAGCGTTTTATAGGAGCAAAAAACTCTTGAGTGATACTATTTTGATACTAAAAGTAAGAAAAAGTAGGTCTGAAAGGGAGTTGTTGAACCTGAGTATGGGATTTCAGAAGATACTAGATGTGAATCATAATGAAATAGATTATTCTCAAAGTCTGCATTTTAATTTAGATTATTGGAAAGGTTAAAAAGGTGAGTATATAATGGAGAATATAAAATTTGAAGCAGTACTTGTAGAGAGTGCAAAGCTTCCAATGGTTAAGATTGACCGCGAATTATTTCTCAGGAAAGAACTACGAGATAGATATAGTCAAGAGACTGTGGAGAAGGCGATTCAATATAATCCGGCATATGCTGGAATATGTGTAGAAGATATTAATAAAATTGCTAAAAGTTGTATAACAGCAGAAACGACAAAGGTAACTGCTCTATCAGCAGCAGCGGGATTGCCGGGTGGATTTATTATGATAGGTACAGTTCCAGCTGACTTATCTCAATATTTTGGACATATTCTCCGTATACTTCAAAAATTGATATACCTTTATGGTTGGCATGATTTAAGTCTTGATTCTAAAGAAATGAACGAGGAAACAAAAAATTTACTTACTTTATTTGTCGGCATAATGTTTGGCGTAAATGGAGCAGTAAATACCGTAAACAAATTAGCAGCTCAAGTGGCAAAACAGGTTGTAAAAAAACTCCCACAGAAAGCACTAACAAAAGGAGTAATATATCCTATAGTAAAAAAGGTGGCTACTATATTAGGTGTTCAAATGACAAAGCAAATCTTTGCAAGAGGAGTTGCAAAAGGTGTTCCTGTTTTAGGTGCTGCCGTATCTGGTGGGTTGACTTTTGTTACTTTTAAGCCCATGTCAGAAAAACTTAGGAAATATTTAGCATCTAGCGAATTAGCAAGTGTTGAATACTATAAAAAGATGGATGATGAAACTGTAATCGATATAGAAGTATTAGATGATATTAAATGTGATAGTGAGTAAAATCCGTATAAAACTTTGATTAAAATGATATCTACGGATTTGAGTATTTCTGAATAATCATATGAAATAAACAAAGCACATAACTTTAAGACCTAAAAATCTTTCAGTTATGTGCTTTTTCTGTGCTTATTTTATATCCGGTGGAATTTTTGCACTGATACCGCTTTTATAGAATTTCACATTGCTTTCTTCAAAGGGAACGTAATCTTTTTTTAAGCTGTCAGGGTAGTTTGCCTTCCAATCCTGCAAGGCTTCTTTCGTAATTTCATTATTCTCATATTTTTCCTTCATTTCCTGCCACTGTTCAAGCATATTACGGATTCTGAGAATAGCTTCGCTGCCGAAATATATGCCTGTGGTAGTATATTCAGGATCTTCATCATTTAGAATAACAGGTCGTATATTCACTTCAATACTGTCATCCAGCTTAAATAAAAACCGCATTAAATCATGTTCTGTATAGGGATAATCAGGTTCTTTCAAATAATCTTTATTTACATGGAGTGCATCAGAAATATTTTCCAAGACATCATCTTTAGGAGTACGAATATCAAGTTCGTACTGTCTGATTCTCACATCATCTAAATGTGTTCTGTCTCCTAACGCCTTTTGAGTAATTCTTCTTAATTCACGGAATTTCTTTATCAATTTACCCAAACTCAATTTAAACACCTCCTTAGGAGCAAATTTGTTTCTCTTTAATAATATAATCTAAAATAGGCAAAATACAATAGAAAAATAAAATTTAGAAAAAAGTATTGACAGAAACAAAAAAGATACTTGTAATCTAAAATAGAAATAGAAACAAATATGTTTCTGAAAAGAAAGGAGGAAAGTCCGATGGAGAAATTATTTCTTACTTCAAATGAAGTTGCCGATTTACTAAATATATCGCAGCAACAAGCTTATAAAATCATCCGAGATATGAATAAGCAGCTTGCTGAACACGGCTTTCTTGTCCTTAGGGGAAGAATCAATAAGAAATATTTTATGGAACAAATCTACAAAGCGAAGGAGGGAAAATAATGCCTGCATATAAGGACGAAAAAAGCGGGAAATGGTTCGCTTCATTCTATTATAAGGATTGGGACGGACAGAGCAGAAAAAAGCTGAAAAGAGGCTTTGAAACGAAGAAAGAGGCAATTACTTACGAGAAAAATTTCACGGTAAAGATGTCCGGTTCACTCAATATGTTCTTTGAAGATTATTTTGAACTCTATAAGGCTGATGTCATAGGCACAATAAGGTTAAATACTTGGATGATAAAAGAACATATGATAAGAACAAAGATTTTATTGTTTTTCAGCGGTATGAAAATGAGTGAAATTAAGCCGGTTGTAGTAAAGAAGTGGCATAATGTACTCTTAAACATTGAAAATGCGGAAGGAGAAGCCTATAAGCCAACCTATCTTAAATCCATTCACGCACAGCTTAGTTGTATGTTCAACCATGCAGTCAAGTATTATGGATTAAGGCAAAATCCGTGCAAAGTAACAGGGCGAATAGGAAAGCAAAGAAGCGATGAGGAAGTGGAATTTTGGACAAAAGAGGAATACCTACAGTTTATAGAAGCTGTTAAGGACAAGGATATTTCATTTTATGCTTTTGAAATTCTATATTGGACAGGTATTCGATTAGGTGAACTTAGAGCATTAACAAAAGCTGATTTTGACTTTGATAAAAAGACAATGAGGATAAGTAAACCAGCACAGAGAATTAACGGAGAAGAAGTTATTACCGATCCGAAAACACCGAAAAGCAAAAGAACAATTATGCTTCCTGATTTTTTAATCAGGGAACTTAAAGACTATTTCCTGAAAATTGAATATTTTTCGGAAGATGAACAAATCTTTCCAAAATGCAAAACATATTTCAATAAGGAAATGGAGCGAGGAATAAAAAAGTCGAAAGTTAAGAAAATCAAGCTTCACGCATTGAGACACAGCCATATATCGCTGCTTATAGAAATGGGTTTTACACCTGTTGACATTGCAGCGAGAACAGGACATGAAAGCATAAAGGTGTTGATGGATTACAGCCATATGTTCCCCAATAAACAGGTGGATATGGCTGATAAATTGGACAAGGAGGGAGAGTATAGTGAAAGCACCGAAATTTCCAAACTATGATGAAGCGGTTAATCGTAAAAAGAAAAAGCCACAAAACTTGCTGAGTAAAGAAGAATGGCAAGCTTTGGAAGAGGAAAGAAAACAAAAGGAACGAGACAAAGGTAAGAGATTTGCTAATCACAGGAAAAAGGATGTAACCATAGCATTCAGAACAAATCGAAAAGATAGGGAGCTTATTTTCAAAAAGATTGCGATGTCCGGACTCAGCAGACAGGATTATATGACCAATGCAATCCTTGATGCTCCGGTAAAGATATTTGCTACAAGAAATGTCATAGACAGTTGTAAAAATGAGTTACAGGAAATTCTATCGGAACTGAAACGAGTGGAGCAATATGGAGAATTGGATGCGAGTTATAGGCATGAATTGAAAATGATTACTGAAATAATAGAGGTGGCAATACAAGAAAAAAGCCTTTAGCCAAATGACTAAAGGCAAGATGAAAGTACAACTTGGTATTTCATCCCTGACAAGATTATTTTATCAGATTGTACTTCCATCAGCAATATAAAGATTGGAGGTTACGATGATTAACAAGGAAAATTACTTGCGAAATATTCCAATGGAATTAAGAGAATACAAACAGTGGTTATGGTTTAAGAAAATCAGAAAACAGGATTTGAAAGGGAAGGAAAAAATACTGAAGCTTCCTGTAAGTCCGATTACCTTAAAATCTGATGACTGGAATAATAAAGAACAATGGGGAGATTTTGAAACAGCAGTTAATAATATAGAAAGTAGTAGTTGTGACGGATTGTCTTTTGTGTTAAGCAGGGATGATCCGTTTGTGTGTATCGACTTGGACAGTGTAGATAATAAAAAGCAGGATATGTTTATAAATGACTTCAATGGTACTTATGTAGAAATTTCACAATCGGGAATGGGAATACACATTTTTGCAAAGGGAGAAATAGAAAAGAACTTTAATAACCAACTTGAAAAAGTGGAGATGTATCAAGAAAACAGATGTATTGCCATGACCAGTAATATCTATAAATTTAATGATTTTATTGCAGAAAAAGTTCTTTTGAAACAAAAGGAGTTGGATAAATACTACAAGCTATTTTCACCCAAAAGAAGTGTTAGAGAAATTATTAGAAAGTATCAGGAAGCAGCTGAATGTGTTCCTGACAGTAATACGGTTATAGAAATGATGTGCAGGTATAACGCAATGGTAAGAGCATTGTTTGAAGGCTCATACACCAGCGGAGATGCCAGTAAAGATGACTTTTCGTTACTTCTTTTTCTAAACAGTTTTACTCATGGAAATGCAGAAATGATGAAAGAATTATTTTTGAAATCTGCACTTAATCGCATTGGCGATCGCAGCAAAAGAAGAACGGAAAAAGGATATCTGAAATACTTGGAAGACAGTATTTCAAAAGTGATACAGGGAGGAAATAAGAGGTATTGGGATTATAACTATCACAGAAGTAAAGGAGGGTATTTGCTTGAATAATTGGCTTAAATTTGATGATGTGGAGCTTAGCGATTATGTAGATCGTGAGCTTGCAATCACAGAAAAAGGACAAGTCAAAAGTACAGCAACCAATCTCATAACTGTGTTAGTGAATCCCTGTTTTTGTAAAGAACAAGATATTTTATCAGGATATATTTTCTTTGACACTTGCAGTCGAACTATTTGTTTTTACGGAAAGTTAAAAGGCGAAAAAAGCACTGATTTAGAAATACGAAAATGGAATGACCATATGACAAATATCATTGGAGTTGAAATCGAAAGAGAATTTGGAATTAAGTACTCTAAAATCGTATGGAAGATGCAGTTCTCTTTGTTGCTCACAAGAGGTCAATCAATTTACCGGCGATGTATATGGAATCGTTACACTACGACGGGCAAGAATATATTTCAAAACTGCTACCGAAATATCTTGGAGCAGAGGATACAAAATTAAATTCCTGGATTATGCAACATATTTTGGTCGGCATGGTAAAAAGAGCGTTTAATCCCGGATGTAAGTTTGATGAACTGATGGTTCTTACGGGGGTGCAGGGTGTTGGAAAAACTTCATTTATTGAAAAACTGGCACTGTTTCCCGAATGGTATTGCTCGCTAAACAATATAAAAGGGAAAGATGCCATCAGTAATTTGGTGGGAAAGATTGTTGTTGAGCTTGAAGAATTTGTCGCTCTTAGAAATGCAAAAAGTGCTGATGAAGCTAAGTTGTTTATATCTGCAAGGACAAGTACAGTAAGACTTCCATATGAACGATTTTCAACAGATGTAAAACGAACCTGCATACTGATTGCGACTACAAATGATGCAACATTTTTAGGAGATTTTTCAGGAGAAAGAAGGTATTTACCCGTAAAGGTTAATGCTGAAAATATACAAATTCCGTTAATGTATGATCCTGAAAAATATCCAGTATTGGAAACTATCACAAGAAAAGAACATGAGGAAATCATAAAACAGGATTTTGAAGGGGCGATTGCAGAAGCTGTCTATCTTTATGAAAATAAACTTCATGATTTCTATTTGCCGAAAGAGTTGCGTTCAGATTTGGATTTTGTTATTCAAACACATAAGAGCGATAACAGGCATGTCCAAAACTTCTTTGACTTCATGGAATGGAAAACTACAAAGTCCGATACACCGAATTTGTTGTGTTCTGCCGAGTTTACGAGCAGGTATCCTGAAACAAATGAAAAAGTGTTTTCAGAACTAATGGCAAACGAGATGATAGATGAATGGAGACTTGAACCATCTGTAAAAAGTAAGAAGGTAAGAATTGACGGAGTGGTTCGGGTTAGCAAGAAGTTTTATAAACGAAATATTAATACAGATTTTGTGGAGGTTAATGCTGAAGATATACCATTCTAAGAGTTTTGAAAAAGTCCGCTACCGCTACTTTGCTACCAGGCATAAAAGGTAGCGGGGTAGTGGTAGCGACAACTTTTAAACTTTTGTAGAAAAGGAAAAAACATGATTTCTTAGATAAATTGATTATAGCGGTTCATATGTCTTTTCTGTGATAGTCATAAGAGCTTATTAGTAAAAGCATTATTTTCAGTGAGATAGCAAGCATATACTTTCTGACCACACCCAAAAAGTAGGCTTGAAATTTGACAACTCAAATTTGAAATATTTAGGGAGAACCCTAAGACTCCGAAGAAGAAAGGAGTGATGAAAAATGTCAAAGAGTGTTAATCGAAAAAATAATTACACTGTTCATTTTATGATAAATGAAGATGATATGAAAGAACTTAACAGAAGATTTGCTTTGACCAATTTTAAGAGCAAAAGAGAGTTTTATAGAGATAGTATTTTCAAGAATAGAATTATCAGCATTGATTTATCCGGTGAGTTTAGAAAAGAACTGAGAGAGCTTTCTTCCCTTGTAAGTCGTAACTCAGCAAACCTAAATCAGATCGCAAAAATGGTAAACAGCACAGGTGTTATTTACAAAGAGGATATTGAAAGTATCAAGAAAGCCTTGCAAGGCGAACTACTTTTTTTGTCAGAATTTAGAGAAAAAGTTTCCGACTATATCATCAATGAGGTGATTGGCTGATGGCGGTTACGAAGATACACCCGATTAAAACAACACTGAAAAAGGCGATAGACTATATCTGTAACGGAGATAAAACCGATGATGAAATCTATGTTACAACGCATCTATGCAGCAGAGAAAACGCTCATAAGGAATTTGAGCTTACTAAAAAGCAGTTTAACTCAAGAACTAAAACTTTAGCTCATCATTTAATTCAATCATTTGTACCGGAAGAAGTGAGTTTTGAAGAAGCTCATTAGGTAGGAATTGAACTTTGTGAAAAGATTTTAGGCGGGAAATATGAGTATGTTTTAGCGACACATATAGACAAAGACCATATACACAATCACATCATTTTTAATTCCATAGATGTGGATGATGGGAAGGTGTACCATTCCTATTACGGCTCCTATATGAACATCAGAAATCAAAGCGACAGACTTTGCAAGGAGCATAATTTATTTGTCATTGACCAAGAAACACAAAGGGAAATCAACGATATCTGGCGAAGAAAATATGTAAATTGGTACGACTGGAATGAAGATAAAAAAGGAAGTAGCTATAAATCAAGGCTTCAGTTTGATATTGATAGAACTATAAAACAGTCCATCAACTGGCAAGACTTTTTATCTAAAATGGAGAGCTATGGCTATGAAATAAAATATGGTAAGCATATAGCTTTTAAAAGTAAAAATCAGCAAAGATTTACCAGAACAAAGACCATTGGAGTGAATTATACCGAAGAAAGAATTAAAGATAGGATCCTGAATAAAGAAAAAGAAATTGGAAATATCATAGACATTAAAAACAATGAAAAGGCAAAGTCAAGCAAAGGCTATGAACACTGGGCAACGAAACACAATCTTAAAACAGCGGCTTCTACGCTTGTTGAAATCAGGAATAAAGGGTTTGACTCAATGGAAGAATTGGAGCGTGGCATCAGCCGAATTTCCATCGAAAAGAATGACTTGAAACGAGAATTTGATAAGCTGTCATTGGAACAAAAAAGGATAAAGGAAGTAGTAAAGCATATTCAAATCTGCATCAGCAAGCGAGAACATTATGAAGGCTACCGAAAAAATCCAAACGATAAGATTTATATGATGATGAACCGAAAAGATGTGGAAGCCTATCAGAAGTCTTATGAAGAAATAGATATTTTTCTTAAGCAATTTCCGCACTTGAGACATGTTGTAGCAGGAGAGTTAAAGACAAAATCAAGTAAAAATTTGTTCAAAAAGCTGAATGAGCATTCTAAGGATTTACAAACTAAACAAGAGGAAATAATCAAGAAGCACAATTCATTAGCAGCACAGTATGAGGAATTGAAGCATCTGAAAAATAATATGGATGATTATCTTGGCAGGGATAAAACGGAGGAGAAAAAGAGATCCATTATTGGAGCAATTAAAAGGCATCAGGCTGAAGATAAGGAAAAGCTAAAAGAAAAGAAAGAAGCAAGCAAAGAAGTTGAGAGATAAGCTTATGGTCGGTGTGGTCTTATGACGACGCCGACTTCTTGTATTTTATGAGTTCGTATATTTATGTTGGAAAAATATAGAAATTTATAAAATCTAAAATTAAAATAGAGAGAACGCTATATTTGAGTGCCTAAATATGGTATAATGTTCTAAATTAGGTTTGGGGGACTCATAGAAAGTGAGGAAATTTAATGAAAGCTAATTATAAAAAGCTATGGCATATTTTATTGGATAGGGATATGAAAAAGAAAGAATTAGCTCACATAGCTGGAGTTAGTACATATACTATCAACAAGCTTAACAAGAATGATAATGTAACGGTCGAAGTTTTAGGGAAGATTTGCAAGGCTTTGAATTGTACATTAGACGATATTATGGAATTTGAAGAGGATGGTGAATAAATAATGGCTGGGAAAAACAATGCAAATATCGGTTTTGAAAAACAAATTTGGGACGCAGCTTGTGTTCTTTGGGGACATATTCCTGCTGCTGAATATAGAAAAGTAATTGTTGGACTTATTTTTCTCCGATATATATCCAGCGCCTTTGAAAAACGCTATGAGGGACTTCTAAAAGAAGGTGATGGTTTTGAAAACGATAGGGATGCATATGCAGAAGAAAATATTTTCTTTGTACCGGAAGAAGCTCGTTGGAGCAAGATTTCTTCTGCTGCACACACACCTGAAATTGGTACAGTAATTGATGAAGCAATGAGGGCAATCGAAAAAGAAAATGCGAGTTTAAAAAATGTTTTGCCTAAGAACTATGCCAGCCCAGATTTAGATAAAAGAGTACTTGGCGAAGTTGTTGATTTATTCACTAATGAAGTAAAAATGGATGGAACTGAAGCAAGTAAAGATTTACTTGGGAGAACTTATGAATATTGCATTGCTCAGTTTGCAGCCTATGAGGGAACTAAAGGTGGCGAGTTTTATACACCATCAAGTATTGTTAAGACTATTGTTGCTATTTTAAAGCCGTTTAATAATTGCCGTGTATATGATCCTTGCTGTGGCAGTGGCGGTATGTTTGTGCAAAGTGAAAAGTTTGTACAGGCTCATAGTGACAATAGAGGTAATATTTCTGTTTATGGACAGGAATCTAATGCAGATACATGGAAGATGGCGAAAATGAATATGGCTATAAGAGGAATTGATGCCAATTTTGGTTCCTATCATGCAGATACATTTTTCAACGATATTCATAAAACATTAAAATCAGATTTTATTATGGCGAATCCGCCATTTAATCTTTCAAATTGGGGAGCGGATAAATTAAAAGATGATGTAAGGTGGAAATATGGAACACCACCATCTGGGAATGCAAACTATGCATGGATACAGCATATGATACATCATTTAGCACCAAATGGAAAAATTGGATTGGTGCTTGCTAATGGAGCCTTATCTTCCCAATCTTCCGGAGAAGGAGAAATAAGGAGAAAGATTATAGAAGATGATCTTGTTGAAGGTATAGTAGCTTTGCCTACACAGTTATTTTATAGTGTAACAATTCCTGTAACCTTGTGGTTCATTACTAAAAATAAAAAGCAAAAGGGAAAGACTCTATTTATTGACGCCAGAAAAATGGGATATATGGTTGATAGAAAACATAGAGATTTTACGGAAGGAATACAAGAAGACGGAAGCCTTGGAGATATTGACTTATTAGCAAAAACCTTTGAGGATTTCCAAAATGGAATACTGGAAGAGAAAAAAGGATTTTCGGCGATTGCCACAATAGAAGATATTGCAAAACAGGATTTTATATTAACCCCAGGGCGATATGTAGGTATTGAGGAACAAGAGGATGACGGAGAACCATTTGAAGAAAAGATGACAAGATTGACTTCGGAACTTTCCGATATGTTTGAGCGCTCTCATGAACTGGAAGAGGAAATCAGGAAGAAACTGGGGGCGATTGGTTATGAATTGTAAGCTTGAAGAAATTGTAGATGTAACAATGGGGCAATCACCTAAATCTGAATACTATAACACAGAAAAGAATGGCTATCCTTTTTTGCAAGGAAATAGAACATTTGGATTTAAATATCCTACTTTTGATACTTATACAACAGTAATGACAAAATTTGCAAAAGCTGGAGATGTGATAATGAGCGTTAGAGCACCTGTTGGAGCTCTTAATATTACTCCGGTGGATATGTGCTTAGGGCGTGGTGTTTGTTCATTGAGAATGAAGAATGGGAATCAGAGTTTTTTGTTTTATATGATGAAATATTATGTTTCACACTTGATTAAAAAGGAGAGTGGTACAGTATTTGGTTCTGTAAACAGGAATGATATTAACGGTTTGGAAGTTGATATTCCAGAGGATGTAGAAGAACAAAAGAAAATTGCTCGATATTTGGAAATGATAGACGATAAGATTGAGCTAAACAATGCGATAAACAATAATTTAGCAGCTTAAAGATCTATGTCGGAAACATCAAGCTCACCGGACATCAACTTGGGTAAAAGAGTATCACGAAGTGCTGTCAAATTGCTTATTTCAGCTTGATTTGCCTTGATTTTTGCAAACATAGGAGCTGCTAAACTGTGAAATTCAGTTATTTCTTCATCGGTAGGTACTATGAAAGGCATACCTTTAATGATTTTTGAGTTCACAGCAGTTGCGATTGATGAAGTACTTCCCATTGTCTGATAATTAAAGCATTTCAGATAGCAATATAAGTACTCATTGATTTCTTTTTTGTCGGTTTTGAAATGAGCAATGGCTTCGTTGGTAGTCATTTCGCCGTCTGTTATTGCAATTCTGCCAACTGTCAATTTGAAACTAAGCAAAACGGTATTGTCAGGTACGATTTTGACATTATGACGGTCAACGGCTTCTCTTGTAAGTTGTTCGGAACTTTCGCTAATGTATAAACCACAAGTACCCATATCGGAAATAGATACCCAAGTAACATCTTTTGGATTAGTGCTAAACCATTGTGGCTCTTTTCTCGGAGGAGTTTTACCAATGGAAATATCAAAATATTCATCAGCACGATAAGTTTGTCTCAATTCGTTTGTAGTATCTACAAAACGATGACGGTATATGGCAAGCACTTGTTCAAGTAAATTATTGTTTAGCATATAACATACCCATAACTTCCGGGGGTGGCGGAAGTTAATATCGGGGGACTTCCACCCCATAGTCGTTCTCTAAGAATAAAAAGGAGAATTGACTGTGAAACAAGATTTAATCAAAGATGTTGTTCAGGGAATGTTACCATATTTGAACAATGCACAAAGCGAAAGGTTGCAAGAGGTGTTACAATACACCCTTGCAAGGTATGAGGTAACAGAAAACAAGCAAAAAGAAAAAATTTCGGAGCAGAACTATGTAGAGTTGTTCCTGTCGGCAAAGCGAATTGAGGGCTGTTCCGAGAAATCTCTTAAGTACTACAAAGCGACCATTGAAGCTATGCTTGATGACCTTGACAAAGAGGTCAAACACATTGTTACAGATGATATTCGAGGATACCTGACGGAGTATCAGGAAAAGAAGAAATCAAGTAAAGTCACAATAGACAATATCCGCCGCATACTATCCAGCTTTTTCTCTTGGTTGGAGGATGAGGACTATATACTGAAAAGTCCTGTCAGGCGAATACATAAGGTCAAAACAGGCACGAACATTAAAGAAACATACTCTGACGAGGCATTGGAACTTATGAGAGATAACTGTACCGAGCCTAGGGACTTGGCAATGATAGATATGCTTGCTTCTACTGGTATGCGTGTTGGAGAAATGGTGCTACTTAACCGCAATGATATTGATTTCAATGAGAGAGAATGTATTGTTTTTGGCAAAGGTAGTAAAGAAAGAGTAGTTTATTTTGATGCAAGAACAAAGATACACTTGCAAAATTATCTGAATAGCAGAACAGATGACAACCCTGCTTTATTTGTGTCACTGAAAGCACCTCACGAAAGACTAAAAATCGGTGGTGTTGAAGTGAGATTAAGAGAATATGGAAAGAAATTAGGTTTGCATAAGGTACATCCACATAAGTTCAGGCGTACCCTTGCAACAATGGCAATAGATAAAGGAATGCCCATTGAACAGCTTCAGCAGCTTTTAGGGCATAGGAAAATAGACACGACCTTGCAGTACGCAATGGTAAAACAGAGTAATGTTAAGATTGCTCATCGAAAATACATTGGATAAGAAAGGTGAAAATATGGCAGAGTGGAAGAAATATACATTAGAAGAAGTCTGCGAACGAATATATAGTGGTGGAACTCCTTCAACCAAGCACGAAGAATACTGGAACGGCAACATTAAATGGCTTTCTTCTGGAGAAACTTCCCAAAGATTTGTTTATGATACTGATAGAAAAATAACAAAAAAGGGCGTGGAAAATTCCTCGACTAAGCTTGCGACCAAGGGATGTACAGTTATTGCAACTGCCGGTCAGGGATATACGAGAGGGCAAGCAAGCTTTTTGATGATAGATACTTATATGAACCAATCTGTTATAGCTTGCAAAGCAAATGAAAGCATAATATTACCACTTTATCTGTATTACAATTTAGATAGCAGATATGAAGAATTTCGCTTGTTGTCCGATGGAACAAGCACAAGAGGCGGATTGTCTGGTTGGATATTGAAACGAATGGAGATAAAACTACCTCCAATATCATTACAGGAAAAGATAGTTGATATTTTATACTCTATCGATAAAAAAATAGAGGAAAACAATGCGATAAACAATAATTTAGAGCAGCAAGCCAAAGCAATATTCACAAATGAGTTTTTATCAACAGAAACTCTGCCCGATGGTTGGAAACAAGGTAGTCTAATAGACATTGCAGACTATCTGAATGGTCTTGCTATGCAAAAATATCGTCCTTCAAATGATGAGACTGGCATTCCGGTACTCAAAATTAAAGAACTACGCCAAGGATGCTGCGATGATAATAGTGAGCTTTGCTCTCCTAATATCAAAAATGAGTATATTGTCCACGATGGCGATGTGATTTTCTCTTGGTCAGGCAGTCTGCTTGTCGATTTTTGGTGTGGTGGTGTTTGCGGTCTAAATCAACACCTGTTCAAGGTCACATCCAACTCTTATGATAAATGGTTTTATTATGCTTGGACAAAACATCATCTTGACCGTTTCATAGCTGTTGCCGCCGACAAAGCCACAACTATGGGGCATATCAAGCGTGACGAACTCGCAAAAGCTGAGGTAATAATTCCGAGTATCGAGGATTACAATCGAATTGGTGCGTTACTTCAACCTATTTACGACTTGATTATCTCAAATAGAATCGAGAACAAGAAGCTTGCCGAAACAAGAGATTCTCTGCTTCCGAAACTTATGAGTGGTGAAATTGATATGTCTGAGGTAGATTATGAATAAGAAAGACCTCTTAGTACCATTCAATGCTCCGCTTAACGAACAGGACTCTGAAGTGCAAACCTATGGTTGCAGAGCTAATAATCCAGATATTTGTGGAAATAACGGATTGCAAAATGTATGTGCATTTACATCTGATGACTGCATTTGCAAAAAGCCGTCAAGAGCTTGGAAAAAGCAATACAACAAGCTCAAAGATTAAGCCGCTAAATTATTGTTTAGAATAGAAAGGAAGCCAATATGGAAATAATTATAAATTGGTGTAATTATAATAATGGCTTTATTACTGCAATTTTGTCTGCAATAGGACTATTATTAAGTGTAATAGCTGTTGTTGTATCGATAAGAACAGCAAGGTTACCATACAAGAAAAAGCTAAAATTGACTTCATCTGTTGATGTGCTTATTTCTAAAAATACTGTCAACGGAGAAGTTTTTAGTTACATAATGGGGATTTCGGTAAATGCTGCGAATATTGGCTCAAGAAATGTATCTATTACGTATTTGGGAATATGTGTAAAAGATAAAAAAAACAATATGGATAAACAACTAATAACTAAAATTAGAGACGAAATAACTGGAAGCGGAATGATGGCACCTGCTGAGGTTAAAACTGAACTGTACAAAAAAGACGATTTACTATATGCACTCTCGTTATTGAGCGGAGAAGCTTCAATTTATCTATATGCAAAGGATACAGAAGGAACAGAATACTTCGAGAGCGCAGGCAATGCGAAGAGTATGATAATGAATTTAGAAAATAAGGGGTGACGATTATGCCAGGATTTACAGAAGCCAACTATGAAAATTCGGTAATAGAATTATTCGGAAATGAACTGGGATATGATTATGTATACGGACCAGATATTGAAAGGGATTTTAATAATCCTTTATACGAAGATGTGTTAATTGAATCATTATATCGTTTGAACAAAAATCTTCCTGAAGATGCAATTCAAGATGCCATATTTAAACTAAAAAACTTTGAAAATGGAGAACTTGTGCAGAAAAATGCAGTCTTTATAGATTATTTGCAGAATGGCATTCCAGTTCGATATTTTGTTAAAGGAGAAGAACGTTCATCTATTGTTTATCTTGTTGACTACAAAAATCTCGAAAAAAACTCCTTTATAGTTGCTAATCAATGGACTTTTATTGAAAATAGTAACAAACGCCCAGATATTATTCTCTTCTTAAATGGCTTGCCGGTAGTGTTAGTTGAGCTTAAATCACCTTCTCGTGAAGAAACGGATGCATCAGAAGCTTATAGACAGCTTAGAAACTATATGAAGGAAATTCCTTCGATGTTCATATATAACGCTATCTGCGTTATGAGTGACCAGTTGACTTCTAAAGCTGGAACTATTACATCTGGCGAAGATCGTTTTATGGAATGGAAAACAAAAGATGGAAACTATGAAAATACACAATATGCACAGTTTGATACCTTTTTTGAAGGAATGTTCCAAAAAGAAAGACTACTTGATATTATCAAAAACTTTATTTGCTTTTCAAATGAGGGGATTAACACCTTTAAAATTCTTGCGGGATATCATCAGTATTTTGCAGTAAAAAAAGCAATAGAGTCCACAAAGCATGCCACTGTAACGGATGGTAAAGGGGGAGTATTTTGGCATACCCAAGGAAGTGGCAAATCCTTATCAATGGTATTCTATGCGCATTTACTACAGGAAGCTCTTGACAGCCCCACTATTGTTGTGCTCACAGATAGAAACGACCTTGATGATCAGTTATATGGTCAGTTTGCAAAATGTAAAGATTTTCTGCGTCAGGAACCAATGCATGCTGAAAGTAGAGAACACCTTAAAACTCTTCTTGCAGGAAGACAAGCTAACGGAATTATCTTTACAACTATGCAGAAATTTGAAGAGTCCTCAGAAGCTTTATCTGAAAGAAATAACATCATTGTAATGGCAGACGAAGCACACAGAGGACAATATGGACTTGCTGAAAAGATTAAGATTATGAAAAACGATGATGGTGAAGAAATAGCAAAACGTGTAATTGGTACAGCTCGTATTATTAGAAATACTTTACCAAATGCTACATATATTGGATTCACTGGAACTCCTATTTCTTCCAAGGACAAGAGTACACGAGAAGTATTTGGTGATTACATTGATATTTATGATATGACTCAGGCAGTAGAAGATGGTGCAACTCGCCCTGTTTATTATGAAAGCCGAGTTATTAAGCTTAATCTTGATGATCAAACACTTAAGCTTATTGATGCCGAATATGACATTATGGCACAAAATGCTGATGGAGAAGTTATCGAAAAGAGTAAGCGTGAGCTGGGACAGATGGAAGCTGTTCTTGGAAATGATAACACTATTAACTCTTTGGTTTGTGATATTCTAGACCACTATGAAAATAACCGTGAAGATTTACTTACTGGTAAAGCGATGATTGTTGCGTATTCTCGCCCTATTGCCATGAAAATTTACAAGCGAATATTAAAACTTCGTCCGGATTGGACTGAAAAAGTAGGTGTTGTTATGACCTCCGGCAACAATGACCCGGAAGAATGGAGACAGATTATTGGTAATAAACATCATAAGCATGAGCTTGCAAAAAAATTCAAAGATAACGACAGTACTATGAAGATTGCGATTGTTGTTGATATGTGGTTAACAGGGTTTGATGTTCCTTCTCTTGCTACGATGTATATATACAAGCCTATGTCAGGACACAATCTAATGCAGGCAATCGCCCGTGTAAACCGTGTATTTCGTGATAAAGAAGGCGGGCTTGTTGTTGACTATGTTGGAATTGCTACTGCTTTGAAGCAGGCAATGAATGATTATACCTCTCGTGATAAAAAGAACTATGGTGATACAGATGTTGCGAAGGTTGCATATCCGAAATTCTTGGAGAAATTATCAGTTTGCCGTGATAAGTTTCATGGATATGATTATACAAAGTTTATTAATGGTACCGATCTTGAGAGAGCAAAAACTATCAGTGGTGCTGTAAATTTTATTATCAGCAGAGAAAAAGTTGATGATAAAGATTCTTTCGTAAAAGAAGCTCTTATGCTTCATCAGGCTCTTTCTCTTTGTTCTTCTTTAGTTGATGAAGATAGTAGATTTGAAGCAGCATTCTTTGAGGCTGTTCGAGTTCTTGTTCTCAGACTTACCAATACCGGTGTTGGTAAAAAGATTTCCTTACCGGAAATGAATGCAAGAATAAATGAACTTTTGAAACAGAGTATTAAAAGTGATGGGGTAATAAATTTGTTTTCAGATATCAAAGAGGAGTTTTCTTTGTTTGACCCCAAATTTCTTCAAGATGTTGCAAATATGAAAGAGAAAAATCTTGCAGTTGAACTATTGAAAAAATTAATTGCAGAACAGGTTTCTGTTTATCGCAGAACAAATATTGTAAAATCTGAAAAGTTCAGCGAGATTATGCAGCGTTCTCTGAATGCTTATCTTAACGGTATGCTTACTAATGAAGAAGTTATAGAAGAAATGTTAAAGTTGGCAAAACAGATTGCAGCAGCACATCAAGAGGGAGACAGATTAGGATTGACTGCTGATGAACTTGCTTTTTACGATGCCTTAACAAAACCACAGGCAATCAAGGACTTTTATGAAAACGAAGAGCTGATTGCAATAACAAAAGAATTAGCCGATACTCTACGTAAGAATAAGACTATTGATTGGCAGAAGCGTGAATCAGCGAGAGCTAAAATGCGTATGCTGATAAAGAAACTTTTGAAAAAACATAAATATCCGCCTGAAGGAATGGATGATGCCGTTCAGACTGTTATGACACAGTGCGAACTTTGGACAGATAATTACAACTTTGAAGAAGATTACAAGGTTTATTTTAATACTAATTTTACAAATGAAAATCTATCTTTGGTTGCAGAAGAAAAGGGCAAATATAATTAATTAGTTTTATTCTTTGTAAACATGTATGGTGAAAGAGGATAAATTATGGCAAAAGGAATAATATATTTAATGACTACAGTCGTTTCTGGTCTTATCAAGATTGGCAAGACAGGAAATGAGCAATTTGAAAATAGAATGAGATTTTTAGAAAGCAATGGATATGCGAATATAACAGGACTAAAAAGGGAGTTTGCTATAGAAGTAGATGGATATGATGAGAAAGAAAAACTTATTCATGACATCTTTAGCAAAAGTAGAATTGTAGGTACTGAACTGTTTGCGTTAGATATAGAGGTGGCAAAATCCTTATTATCTTCTTTAGACGGTAAACAAATTTATCCTAAAGATAAAAGTAAAAAAGAAGTATTCAAAGAATCCACAGAAGAAATAAAACTTAAAACTGAGGTTGGATTTGTTCCAGATGGAGAGTATGTATTAAATCGTAACATAAAAGGTTTTGGGAAAGTAAATGGGAAAGCCATAGTTAAAGATGGAGTATTCACGGTGTTGAAAGGAAGTTTTTGTGGTAACACTGGCAAAGGTTATGTACCTTCTATTAGAAGAAATGCGAAGATAAAAGATAATATATTACAAGAAGATATTGTATGTATGAATCCATCAAGTGCCGGGTGGATAGTCATTGGCAAATCTAATAATGGATGGGTAGAATGGAAAGACTTACAAGGGAACCTTATTGAAAAATATAGAGATAAAGAAAAGTAGCTGATACATAAATTGGCTATCATAAAATATAACGAGAGGTAAGCTTATGCCAAATTTAAAAGCAAAAGAATATAGGCAATTTGAAAATATTAAATATGTTAGAAAAGACGGAAGCGAGTATTGGAGTGCAAGAGAACTTGCTGATGTACTTGATTATTCTCAGTGGAGAAATTTTCAAAAGGTAATTGATAGAGCGATGATTGCCTGTGAGAATAGTGGACACGATGTAGCATACGATTTTGCTGAGGTCAGCAAAATCGTGGAAGCTGGTGCTACAAGCAAGTCTATTAAAGATTATGAACTTACGAGATATGCTTGCTATTTGATTGTGCAAAACGGCGATCCGAGAAAAGAAGTGATTGCACTTGGACAAACCTATTTTGCTATACAAACATATAGACAGGAAATTGCAGACCATTTTAATCAACTTGATGAAGATAGAAGAAGGCTCGTAGTTCGTGGTGATATAAAACAATGGAATCAGCTTTTGGTAGAAACAGCACATGATGCGGGGGTCATCACAAACGAAGAATTTGCGATATTTCAGAACGCAGGCTATATGGGTTTGTATGGTGGGTTAGATGTAGAAGATATACATGACAGAAAAGGCTTAACCGCAAGACAAAAGATTTTGGATTATATGGGAAGCACTGAATTGATTGTTAATCTATTTAGAATTTCACAGACGGAAGAAAAGCTGAGGAAAGATAAAGTTGAAGGTGCAGAAGCAGCAACAAAAGTTCACTACTCAGTAGGAAAAGAAGTGAGAAGTGCTATTGAAAAAATAGGCGGAACTATGCCGGAAGATTTGCCTGTTCCGGAGAAAAGCATTCAACAAATAGAAAAAGAACAAATGAAACGTCTAAAAGATAAAGCGAAAAAGGGCAAATTGATGTTGGATGAATAATATTTGTCCAAAGAAAATCATTCATATTGTAGTATCACTATTGATACTGTTTTGATACTAAAAAACTCTAAAACTGCAAAAAACAGGTATAAAAATAGCCAAAAATAGAAATTAAAAAGATACTAATACAGAATTAAAGAAACAAATATGTTATGGTAATTATTGAGTGGGAATAATAGCAAAAAAACAAAAAAACTTGTAAAATCAATGGTTATAGAAGATTAAAAACTGTAACCGGGATTAAAATGGGAACATTTGTTAAAAAGAATAAATTGAATAATAGTTCCAAGTGGTTTTCATTTGGACAAAAAAAATAAGACCGTAGTCTTAGGCTGCGGTCTTTTTGCGTACATATTTTATTTTAAAAAATCTGGATTGTTAATTATTATATAGATTCTTCTAAATTAGATTATTAATTAATCTGATTCCAAAAGATAGAAAGGGGCATTTAAGAATTTAGATAATGCCAAAAGATGTGCCGATAGATTTGGTTTAAAAGTATTCGATGTTAATGGCAGGATAGTATATCCCGTTGGAAAGACAATCGACCAATTATAAAGAAAAGTAATTAGAAGTGATTGGGGTAATGGAGAAGAAGAAAATGGAGATTAGCTAATGCTGGATATGATTATAGGAAAGTTCAGAAAAGAGTTAATAGTATGTTATAAATTCAAAAAAATATTAAAAAGTAATAGTATAAAAGCATAATAATTTCTTTTGTTTTGTATGGTAGTTCAATTAAAAAAGCATACGAGTGGCATTACTTTGTAGCTAATTCTATATGAATTTATAAATTTTACAACTTATATGATAAAATATATATTATAAACTGATTAAAAATTTGGAGAAGGAATATGAGTGAAAAAAAGCTAATCATAAACATGAGTTTTAATGAAATGATGCGTTTATTAACTTTAGAAGGTTATGGGGATAAGTATGTAAAGTTTTTTGAAAAAGCGGCAAGTGGTTCACCTGATTTAATTAAAATATGTGAAAGGTTTCTTTATATTTTAAACTTTGTTGAACAAGAGGGTAATTCCTTTGATTTATTAAAGGACATGGTTTATAAGAATGAATTTTTTAATGTTACTACTTATTTAAACTATCACAATGAGTATCTTTCACAAATTGGATTAGGTGATATTGTAGCTTACTTTTATATGAAAGGGTTTGAAGACCTTAAAAATAAATGTAATCAGAATAGTGAATATGAATTTAACAAGCAGTTGGGCACAGTTATTGAAGCATTAAGAACCTATCATTTTATTGAGTTAAATGAATTATTAAGAAGAATAAAATATTTTGACAATAAATCATATGAAAAAGATTGGGCTCAATTAGATAATGATGATATTTTAACCCGGGCTGAAATCTATGATGTAAGTAGAATTTATTCTAAAGATGTTACAGAGGCACTAATACTGGTGCATTCTACTGAGAGATATATACAAGATAATACAGAGTTTATTTTAGTAAAAAATTACTTTGCCAGAGAAGAATATGAAAGGATCATTAATCTCATAGGAAGACGTGTAAACCCTATGATTGATCCATACTATTTAATCCACTCTCATGCAATGCTTGGTCATGTAAAAGAAGTTGAGAAGCTATTAGAGGACATACCTGCATTTAATGAATATAATATTACTTATACGCTATTAATGCTTGGGAATCATTTAGATCTTGATAAAGTAGATGATTATGTAACGGGATTAAAAGATGTTGAAAAAATATATCATAAATTTGAAGACAAGATTCATTGTTATAAAGACCAGGTATATCCTACCAGAGAAAAGAACGAATTCTATTTATTGATGTTTGAATATTTAACATCTTGGCTTTTAGAATTTGATGATATTTCTATAATTAGTAATATATCTAACTCTTATGATGAAAAACTTTATAATTATCTTATGGATAAGAAAAATGTATTTCAATTTGCACCATTAGAAATTAAAAAAGAACTGGATGCCTTTTTTAATTCTCATATGGATAATAATGATAGAAAAGACTTATACATTAAAGCCTATGAAGGGATGGAAGAATTTTTTATAGAAGATCAAATTAAATTTTTTAAATATTTTTGCAAGCTAAATATCAGCGAGGTAATTTATGAAAAAATTTATAACACAGTTTTTAAGAACTTTAAAAGCATGGATCCTTTAGTACAAGAGGAAATGAAGACCCTTATTCTTATGGCTTACTTAGACGCAATAGGAAAAGATAAGGAATTTGAAGAAAAATTCTACAATCTTTTTGATTTTCTAAATATTAAACATGAAGACATTGAAAAAGATAAAACAAGGAAAATTGTTAGAGATGGACTTAGCGATAATGGCAAAAAGGAATATGATGCAGCTTGCATTTTATATGATATGGCCATTGAAAGTAATTATAAAAATAATGATGCGGGTATGATAGCTATGTCATACTATAGAATCATAGAGAATGAATCGAATGAGAGGATAGTTAAACCTTTATTAAATTCTTTGGGGAAAGAGGGATTGGATGAACTTCTTAATTTATCTCACGGCACAAAAAAATGTGATATATTAACAAAAATGTTTAATGATATTATAAAGAATAATGACTCTGGGCTTATGTTTGGCAACCTAAGATATCTATTTAGGATTTTAAAATATGATTCAAAACTGTCAAAGGAATTAGAAAAGAATATAAAACTACTATTAACACCTTATGGAATTAATGAGTATGAGAATAAAAGATTTGATGAATGGTATTCTAGAGAAAAAGTAGAAATGTTTAGAAATCCTCCAGCTCATAACAAATATGTTCATTTTGATATGGCAAAAGAAGCAAAACAATATGTGGAAACTGAATTAGCTAGAATGGAAAGAATGTTTTTGCATTGATGATTACATCACGACAAATAAATCTAATATAAAAATAATTATACCTGCGCCAAGTTATGGTACAGGTTTTTTTAAATTTAAAAACTTTTAACGATATTCAAATAAGAGTGTGCAAACCGATACTTTATGTGTTTAAAAATCAAGAATTAAATTATATCCAAATAGAGAGAGTTTGAGACCCAGCTTGTGAGACTGGGATGGGACTAAAAATTTGAAAACGTCCTATAATTAGGTGAATTTAGTGGTACTCTAAAAATAGAATATAGTATTTTGAATGGTTTGAGATATATCGGACTTTTGGAAAAGAAGAATGGGAATAAAAAAATTGCTTATGAACAGCTTGAATGGATTAATATAAAATTCGAGAGTATCAATAGTGCAACAATAGTTAATTCATCTTGATTTTTTGTTGTTTTGTAAATTCAAACAGATACCAGAGTAGATTTAAATGAACTCTGGTATTTTTTATATTTTCTATTGCTCTTTATTTTTTCTTGGAATATATTTAAGTAAATAGGAGGCAAGTATGAAAGATTTTTGGTCCTATGATAAGGATGCTATTTTAAAACAATTAAATTCAAGTGAAAATGGTTTGTCAACTAAAGAAGCTGAGGATAGAATTGAAAAATATGGTAAAAATGTTTTTGAGGAAAAGAAATCTACTTCTAAATTTATGATTTTTTTGTCTCAATTTAAAAGTCCAATAACTATGATACTTATTTTTGCCGCAATCTTATCTATATTTTTAAAGGATTATTCTGATGGCGTTATTATTTTAATTATAATTTTAATTTCTTCTTTTTTAAGCTATCTTCATGAAAGCAAGGCAAAGGACGCTGTAAAAAAACTCCTTTCTTCTGTAAGTGTTACATCTTCTGTTTTAAGAGATGGAAAATTTCAAGAACTGGATAATGGAAATTTGACTGTTGGAGATATTATTAAAGTTAAAACAGGCGACATGATACCTGCTGATTGTCTGCTTATTGAGGATAATTCTCTCTCTACTGATGAGTCAAGTTTAACTGGTGAGACTTTTCCTGTGGAAAAGCTGACAACAAAAATACCTGCCAATACAAGTCTTTCTGAAAGAAAAAATTCTCTCTGGATGGGCACTCATGTTATTAGTGGCTCTGGCAAGGCAATTATTGTTAACTTAGCTAAAGATACTGAGTTTGGTAAAATTACTTCATCTCTCAGCCAAAAGGATTCTGATACAGATTTTGAAAAGGGCATAAAGGATTTCGGCAATTTAATTTTACATGTTACAACTCTTCTAATTGGTTTAATATTTATATTTAATATTGTTTTAAATAAGTCCTTTTTAGAATCATTTATGTTTGCCTTGGCTCTTTCTGTTGGCTTAACCCCTCAAATGTTGCCAGCTATAATTAGTGTGAATTTGTCACAAGGGGCTAAGAGAATGTCTGAGGAAGGTGTAATAGTAAAAAAATTAAATTCAATTGAAAATTTTGGGTCTATGACAATTATGTGTTCTGATAAAACAGGAACAATAACAAAGGGTAAGGTCAAGCTTGATAGAGCCTTAAATTTTAAGGGTGAAAAATCTGAGGACTTAAATAAATTTGCGGCGATTAATTCATATTTTCAAGAAGGCTACTCTAATCCAATTGATGAGGCTATTTTAAGTTCAAACAAAGATGATTTTTCTTCTTATAAAAAGCTTTTTGAAATCCCCTACTCCTTTGAAAATAAAATTTTAAGTGTAATAGTAAAGACTGGCTCTGATTTTTCAAATAAAAATTTTATGATTACAAAGGGTGCTTTTGAAAGCATTGTAAATATATGTGATTCTTATGAAAAGTCTGACAATTCTATTGGAAACATTAGTGAAATAAAAAGTCAAATATTTGATTTATTTGATGAGTTTTCAAGTAAGGGTTACAGAGTTTTAGGCCTTTCTTATAAAATTTTAAGTGACGACTCTGACTTTCAAAAGGAAAAGGCTATAGGCATGATTTTTAAAGGATTCTTACTATTTATTGATCCCTTAAAGGAAGATATAAAAGATGTAATAAGCCAAATGAATAACCTAGGTGTCTCTTTAAAAATGATAACAGGGGACAATGAAGAAATTGCTAAAAATATTGGCAGTCAAATAGGTCTTAATCCAGAAAAAATTTTGCTTGGTCAAGATTTAAGTTCATATTCTATAAGTCAACTAAATAAAAAAGTTTTAGACATTGATATTTTTGCTGAAATAAGTCCAAATCAAAAGGAAAAAATAATTAGAGCCTACAAAGAAGCTGGAGAGGTAGTAGGCTATATGGGCGATGGCATAAACGATGCACCAGCTATAAAGGAAGCAGATGTTGGCATATCCGTTGACACAGCAGCTGATACGGCAAAGGATGCAGCTTCTATTGTTCTATTGCAAAATAGTTTAAAGGTATTGTTATCTGGAATAAAAGAAGGTAGAAGAACTTTTATAAACACTTTGAAGTATATATTTGTTGCAACTAGTGCTAATTTTGGAAATATGTTTTCCATGGCAGGTGCAAGTATATTCTTAAAGTTTTTACCGCTTTTACCAAAACAAATCCTACTTACAAATTTATTTACAGATTTTCCTTCTTTGCAAATTGCCTCAGACTCTGTTGATGAAGACTGGTTAAAAAATCCGGTAAAATGGGATATGAAATTTATAAAAAGATTTATGGTGGTTTTTGGAATAATATCATCTTTATTTGACTACTTAACATTTTTTGTGTTGATATCAATATTTAAATCAGATGAGAGGCTTTTCCAAACTGGCTGGATGTTAGAATCTGTCATTTCTGCCATGGTAGTTATGCTAATAGTTAGAACAGCAAGACCTGTCACAAAGAGCAAACCAAGTAAAAAATTAATTTTTGCAATAATATGCGTGAGTTTGTGCTTAATTGCAATAATATATAGTCCTATTAATTCATATCTTGGCCTAATAGCACTTCCAATTAAGGTGATATTATCAATGTTTGGAATATCATTTATTTATGCCTTAGTTGCAGAAATATTAAAGAAAAAATTTTATAAAAATAATTCATTTTCAAGAAAATAAATTTAATAAATAATTTGACAAAAGACCCTAGTAAAAAATAGGGTCTTTTACTTTTATAAAATAATAAATTTAACGTTAAAAAAAATTTGACAATCTATTTTTTTTAAGTTAAGATATTTTTAATTAAAGGAGATGATTTTTTTTTGAAAGATGTCCATGTTTTAAATTCTCTTGAAGAAATAAATGTAGTTAGTGATCCTATAAGACTTAATATAATTATGAATTTAGGTTTAACTCCTAAAACTGCTCAAGATTTGTCCGATAAAATGGGAGTAAGTCGTTCAAAAATTCACTACCATTTAAAAATTTTAGAAGAAAATGGAATTATAGAGGTTGTAGATACTGAGCTTATAAATGGAATTACACAAAAATATTTTCTTCCTGTTGCAAAAGCTTTTATACCTAATAGTGAAATATTTAATAAAAATTTAGAAAAAAATATATTTAATTTTAAAATAGATGCAAAAGATTACGATGAATTTAATAAAGAGCTAAAGAATTTAATTAAAAAGTATAATTGCGAAAAATTAGATAAAGAAAGTTTTCAAGTACAAATTTATAAAGTTGATTAAATTGCCGGTAAGATTCAAACTTACCGGCAAAAAAACGCAAGACTGTCAAATAAAACAAAACGTTAAACAAAAGGAGCATGTTAAAAATGATTAGAAACAAAGATTTATATATTTTATTGTTAGGAAGATTAATAACTAATTTTGGAGATAGTATATATTCCATTGCAGCAGCACTTTTAGTTTATGAAATGTCAGGATCAACTTTATATTCTGGTATAACTCTTTTTTTAACTTCATCAACGGCAATTGTTCAACTAATACTTAGTCCGATTTTAGATAAAATTAATATGAAAAAGTTTTTAATAAAAAGTCAATTTATTCAGGCAGTTTTAATTTTACCGATACCTCTTTTATATTATTTTGAAAGGCTTAACATTTACCATATTATGTTTATTATGCCTATTGTTTCACTTATAAATCAGTTGGTTTACCCAGGTCAAATTTCATTACTTCCGAAAATTTTATCTGAAGATGAATTGATAAGTGCAAATTCATTTATGACTATGGCATATCAAGGTTCAAATGCTATTTTTGATACTTTAAGCGGAATAATGATTGCATCCTTAGGTTATATGTTTGCTTTTTTTGCTGATAGTCTTACATTTGTTATTACAGGTTTTTTATTTTGTTTTTTGTCTAAAAAAATTGCTGAAAATAATATAAGTCCTAAAAATTTAAGAGATTCTAATTTTATAAAAGAACATTTTATACAACTTAAAGAGGGTTTGGGTTTATTTAAAGATTCTAAAATATTTGCTTTAGCACTGGGAATAGTTTTTATAAATTTTTCTGCAACTTCTATAAGTGCAGTTTTACCGGCTTTTTCAAAAAATAAAGTATTTTATGGGATTATGTTGGGAGCCATGGGCTTAGGAGTTTTAGCAGGCTCATTATTTTCAGGATTATCTTTTTTTAAAAAATTTTCTTTAGGAAAATTATACATTTTCGGAATGGAATTAGTAGCTTTATCATGGATAGGTGTTTCATATTTTCAAAACAATCAATTAGCAAGTGCTGTTTTATATGGATTTGGTTGGTTTATAGTTGGGATAGTGAATGTTTATGCTCAAACTATGATTCAAATTACGGTTCCTAAAAATAAACTTGGAAGCGCAATGGGAACAATGATTGGAATATCTACTTTAATGGCACCTTTCGGAGCTTTATTGGGAGGATTTCTGGGAGATTTTTTTGGAAGTTCTTATACAATTTTAATTGCAAGTATAATTATTATATCAGTTTCTTTTTATTGGAATTTTAATAAAAGCATAAAAAATTTGCCATCTGTAAATGAATTTAATAAAAATTTTTAATGAATATTGTATAAAATTTTAATTTTATATTATGAGAAATTATTACAAGAAAAAGCATGGAAAATTTGTTAAAATGTGTATTGTATATTTTTATTTAAGGTTTTAGGAGAGTTATTGATGCATATTTTTATACAAATGATAGGTTTTGTGGGACTTTTATTTTTCTTTATTTCTTATCAACTAAAAACAAATAAGTTGTTATTTTTTATGCAGAGTTTAGGTTGTTTGACTTTTAGTTTACAATTTGCTTTGTTAGGGGCATATAGTGGGGCTATAAATCTTTTTATAAGCAGCCTTAGAAATTTTATGTTAATAAGGTTTAAGGAATCTAAGATAATTCGTTGGAGGGGTTGGATTTTTATTTTATGTGGAATTTCAATTTTAACGGTTATCTTAACTTGGAATGGTCCTTTGGGAATATTACCTGCTGTGGGAACTATATCCACAACAATTGGTTATTGGACTAATAATGCAAAAAAACTTAGAATTATAAATTTATTTGTGAATTGTCCTTGCAGTTTAATTTATGATCTTATTGTAAAATCTTGGGGCGGAGTTTTAAATGAAACTATTACTATAATTTCCATTTTAATTTCTATTTTTAGATTTGGATTAAAAGCTCTTGATGGAGATGAAATAAAATAAAATTATAAATTATTGTTAAAAAGAGTTTAGTTTTACTGAATTCTTTTTTTGTTTTAAGTTGGACTAAGAAGGCTTTTTCATATAAACTATATACGTTAAAATAATTATAATAATTTAAAAGTGGGTTGAAATGACTAATAAAAAAAAGATTATAGAACAAGCTTTTATTTCATCCATTCCTATATTTGCAGGCTATTTAGCTTTGGGAACTGGGTTTGGAATGATTTATATTTCAAAGGGTTTTAATTTTTTAGGCGGACTTTTAATGAGTATTTTTATTTATGGAGGTTCGATGCAATATGTGGCTATAGATTTATTTGTAAATCATGTAAGTCTGAGTACAGTTGCAATTACAACTTTACTTGTTAATGCAAGACACCTCTTTTATGGAATTTCTCTTATTGATAAATATAAAAATGCAGGTTTAAAAAAGCCTTATATGATATTTGCCCTTACTGATGAAACTTATTCTTTGGTTGTTGCTGAAAATAAAATCGCAAAAGAGGACAGGCATTTATATTATTTTTTCCTTTCTCTTTTTAACCATATTTATTGGATTTTAGGTTCTTTTGTGGGTATGATGATTGGAACTTTTATTAAATTTGATACTAAGGGAATGGATTTTGCTTTGACGGCTCTTTTTGTAACCATTGTTACAGATCAACTGAAAAATAAAAAAAGTTATTTGCCAAGTTTTATAGGCTTTGCAACCTCTTTAGCTTGTCTTTTAATTTTTGGCAGGGATCATTTTTTGATACCTACAATGCTTATAATTGCAGTTATTCTTTTAATTTTTAGAGAAAGGTTGGAAAAATAAATGGAGAGATCTTATTTTTTTGCGGCAGTTGCCATTATGTCTCTTTTAACAATTTTATTAAGAGCTTTGCCTTTTATAATTTTTTCCAAAAATAATACTCCAAAGACCGTAGAATATTTAGGGAAAGTTCTGCCTTATTCAATAATGGCTATGCTTGTTATCTATTGCTTAAAAGATGTAAATGTCTTGGCTGGAAGTCACGGCTTACCGGAAATACTTGCAATTTTATTTGTTGTATTTTTAGAAAAGATTAAAGGAAATGCCCTTATAAGTGTTTTTTTAGGGACGGCTTTTTATATGTTTTTAGTTCAAGTTATTTTTTAGATTTTTTGTAATAAGGAGGTTTAATGGGACAATTAGTAAATGGAAAATGGCAAATAGAAAATGTATTGGCAGATAAGGATGGTTCTTTTAAAAGAAAGGAATCTTCTTTTAGAAATTTTATAAAGAAGGGAACGAAGTTTCAACCTGAAAAAAATAGATATCTGCTATATGTTTCTTTAGCATGTCCATGGGCTTCAAGGGCTCTTATAATGAGAAAATTAAAGGGACTTGATGATATTATATCACTAGCTATTGTAAGCCCTATTATGGGGCAAAATGGATGGAGTTTTGATGACTATAAAGGTGCTACAAAGGATCCTCTTATAAATGCAAAATATTTAAAAGATATTTATATTAAGGCTGATAACAATTATACTGGAAAAGTTACAGTTCCTTTACTTTATGATTTAAAGGAAAATACCATTGTAAATAATGAATCTTCAGACATAATGAGGATGTTCAACTCTTCTTTTAATGAAATAGGTGGAAATAAAAAAGATTTTTATCCGCAAAGCTTGAGAGAAAAAATAGATGAGATAAATGAAATTATTTATGAAAATGTTAATAATGGAGTTTATAAAGCGGGTTTTGCAATAAAACAAGAAGTTTATGAGGAGGAAGTAAAAAAACTTTTTAAAACTTTAGATTTTCTTGAAAACAAATTAGAAAATAAAAAATTTTTATTTGGTGATATATTTACAGAATCTGACATAAGGCTTTTTGTAAGCTTAATTCGTTTTGATCCTGTTTACTTTGGAAATTTTAAATGCAATATAAGACAATTAAAAGATTATAAAAATCTTTGGGAATATACAAAAAGAATTTATAATATGGAAGGAGTAAAGGAAACGGTTAATTTTGACCATATAAAAAATCATTATTACAGGTCTCATCCTTCAATAAATCCAAATGGGATAGTTCCTTTAGGTCCTTTGGAAGATTTAAATCTTTAAATTTAAAATACAAAAAAACCTCACAAGTATGTGAGGTTTTCTTTTATTTGTATTTATTTCTGTTTGCTTTCAAAACTTCTTCAGAGTGTTTTAATTTTTCTAATTCATCAGGAGTAAGTTCAAGTTCCAAAGCTTTTTCCATTCCATCTTTTCCAATTATACATGGAGTTGAAAGATAAATGTCATTTAGTCCATACATACCGTTTAATAAAGTTGACACTAAAATTATTTCTTTTCTGTCATTTACTATTGAATCGATCATTGAGCAAACGGCACTTCCTATTCCACATTGGGTGTGTTGTTTTCCGTCAATAACTCTCCAAGCTCTTTCTCTTACAAGATTTTCTACAGCGTCTCTTGAAAAGTTTGCAGGATTTTGTTCTAAATATTTTTCAAGTTTTAAATTATTTACAAAAATATTTGACCAAGCAACAAATTGACTTTCACCATGTTCACCTAAAATAACTCCTCTTATAGCAGAAGGATCAACATTTAATACCTTTGAAAGGCTTGTATTAAGTCTTACAGTATCAAGAGCGGTACCTGAACCTATAACTCTATTTTTTGGAAAGCCACTTGTCCTATAAACAAGATCAGCCATTAAATCACAAGGATTTCCAACAACAATAAAGATACCTTTAAAACCTGCATCAACAATTTCTTTTACATAATCTCTTGTAGCATCTTTAAATTTTACATATTCTTCAAGTCTGTCTTTAACTCCACCCAGGTCTCCTGTAGCAGTAACAATAATATCTCTATCAGCCATATCTTTATAGGAGCCATAGCTCATTTTAACAGGGTGGGGATAATATGCAGATGCATCTTCAATATCCATAGCTTGTGCTTTTGCTTTTATTTCAATTATGTCATTATATTTGATGTCTGAAACAATTCCCATTCTTGCAGCTGTATATCCAACAGCAAAACCAACTGCTCCAGCACCAATTATTCCTAATTTTGTCATAAATTTCACCTCGATTTAATATTATAACAAAAATTAATAAATAAGGTTATTTTATTAAATATTTTTTTAAAAAAACAAATTTAATAATTTTAAATAACTAATTTTTTTAAATAACTTTCTATTAATTTGAAATTTTGACTTATAAGTTTATATTTATTAAAATTATTTTCATAAAGGAGAAAAAAATGTTTTTTATAGAAAACTTTATGGACTACATCTTTATATTTTTTATATTTTCAGTTATAGGATGGTCAATTGAAGTAACTTTAAAATTTATACAATTTCATAGATTTGTAAATAGGGGTTTTTTAATTGGACCTTACTGTCCTATATATGGTTTAGGGTCAGTTCTGATTATTTTTATAAATAGTAGTCTTTATAAATTTGAACATTCTATAGGACTTACTTTTTTAGTTTCCATATTAATATGCGGCCTGGTTGAATATTTTGTTTCATATTTTTTGGAAAAAAAATATCATGCAAGATGGTGGGACTACAGTAAAAAACCTATGAATTTAAACGGAAGAATCTGGATAGGAAATTTAATTTTATTCGGCCTTGGAGGATTAATAATTGCTCAAATTTTAGGACCAATTTTCACAAATATTTTTTATAAGTTTTCTTTAAAAAACCGTGAAATAATTTCTCTTATTATAGTTTTAATTTTTACAAGTGATTTTATAATTTCATACTTTGTAATGAAACTTATAAAAACGAATATTGAAGGGTCAGAGGCTGACAATACTGAAGATATACGTAAAGAAATGAAAGTTTTGGCAAGCAATAAAAATATTTTATACAGACGTTTTATAAATGCTTACCCTGAAGTTAAATATAGGACAGATAAAATTAAACAAAGACTTAAAAAAATAGAGGAAGAAAGTAAAAAAATAAGAGAAGAGATAGAAAAAACAATTGATGAAGATAAAGAAAACCTTATTAATGAACTTCAACCTACAAGCTTTTTGAAATCAGAAATTATTGAAAAACAAGGAAGATTAATTGAGCTTTTAGAAGATGAAAACACAAGTAAAGCTGATATTTTAAGTTTGAAAGCAGAAATAGAAGAGAAAAAATCTATTTTGAATAAGAGAAGAAGAATTATAAATCTTGAAGAAATTTAAAAAGGGATAAAATATGAAAAAATTAAGAGAATTATACAGACCCATAGAAAAAAATTTTAGTGAATATATAAAAGTTGATGACTTACATGAAATTTACTTTGAAGAATCAGGAAATCCCAATGGAAAACCTATAGTTTTTTTACATGGAGGACCTGGGTGTGGAACTAGTCCTGATTGCAGAAGATTTTTTGATCCGGATTTTTACAGGATTATTTTATTTGATCAAAGGGGCAGTGGAAAAAGCAGACCTAAAGCTTGTTTAAAAGACAATAATACTGATGCAATAATTTCCGATATGGAAAAAATTAGAGAAAGACTAAATATAGATAAGTGGATTGTGTTTGGAGGCTCTTGGGGTAGCACCCTGGCTCTTTCATACGCAATTAAGCATCCTGAAAAAGTTATAGGATTAATTTTACGAGGGATTTTTTTAGGAAGACAGGAAGATATAGATTGGATATATCAAGAGGGAGGAGCTTCAAATATATTTCCTGACAAATGGGAAAATTTTATTTCAATAATTCCAGAAAATGAAAGAAAAGATTTAATAAAGGCTTATTATAAAAGATTAACGGGACAAGATGAAAAAGTAAAAATTGAAGCTGCAAAAGCTTGGTCCATTTGGGAGGGAAGTATAACTACTTTAAAACCAAGTGAAAAAGTTACAGAGGATTTTTCAGATGAGGATTATGCAATAAATATGGCTTCTATTGAGTGTCATTTTTGGGTTAATCATATGTTTAGAGAAAATATGAATTATATTTTAGATAATGCTCATATTATAAAAGACATTCCAACTCATATTGTTCATGGCAGATACGACATGGATTGCAGATTTATAGGTGCATACCTTTTAAGCAAAAAATTAAATAAAGTAAATTTAGATATAACTATTTCAGGTCATTCATCAATGGAACTTGAAATAATTGATTCTTTAATAAAAGCTAGTGAAAATTTTAAAAAATTATATCAGGAATAAAAATGAAAATTGAAAATTTTAACAAGGAATATAAAAAAGGAAATGTGTTTTTATTTTTTCAAGGACCGGACTGCGGACTTTGTAATGGAATGAAAGAACTTGCTTTAAAAGAACTTAAAGATTTTGACGGAAAGTTTATTTCTGTTAATTTAAAGGACTTTCCTAAATTAAGGGGAGAATTTCAAGTTTTTTCTTTTCCCACACTTTTATATTTAAGGGATGGAGTTGAAGTTGAAAGAGTCGCAGGATTTTTTGATTTGGATAAATTAAAAAGGTCTTTTAAAAGTTAAGGACTTTACAGATAAAGCTATAAATATTATAATCAGTTTTATAAAAATTTAAGATTATCACTGGGGGGTGCTTGAAAAAGCTGAGATCATACCCTTACAACCTGCCAGATAATGCTGGAAAGGGAAGTGCAAGAATACTTCTTTATTCTCTGCCGTAAGGAACTCGGTGAGATAAGGAGGTTTTTTTATGAAAAAATTTGTAGGTGGTGAAGATTTTGAATTCTAAAATAAAAAATCTTGACCTTGGTTTGATTTGGTTTGGAGCTGCAATTTCCATTGCTGAAATTTTAACAGGAACATTATTTGCTCCTCTTGGTTTTAGTCAAGGTATATTAGCCATTGTAATTGGACATTTAATTGGCTGCGGACTTTTTTTCCTTGTAGGTTTAATAGGAGCAAAAAGTGAAAAAACTGCTATGGAAAGTGTTAAAATTGCCTTTGGAGAAAAAGGAGCTATTATTTTTACTTTTTTAAACATTTTGCAACTTATAGGTTGGACAGCGGTTATGATTTCTCAAGGCGCAGGAGCATCTTCTGAAGTTTTCTCATCAAATTCAACTAATATGTGGTCCATTATAATTGGAATTTTAATTATTATTTGGATTTTAATAGGAATAAAAAATCTTGAAAAAATTAATATTATTTCTATGTCCGTTCTTTTTATTTTAACTTTAATATTAAGTTTTAATATTTTTAAGGGAACTTCTTTTGAAAAGACAGGAGGACTTTCCTTTGGTCAGGCAATAGAACTTTCCATTGCCATGCCTCTTTCTTGGCTTCCCTTAATAGGAGATTATACAAAAGATGCAAAAAATCCTTTTGAAGGAACTTTAACTGCAAGTCTTGTATATTTTTTCGCAAGTATTTGGATGTATATAATCGGCATGAGTGCAGCAGGTTTTAGCGGCTCATCAAGTATTTCACAAATAATGCTCAAAGCAGGTCTTGGAAGTATAGCTTTAATTATTGTAATTTTTTCAACGGTAACTACAACTTTTTTAGATGCCTACAGTGGAGGAGTATCTTGTAAAAGTTTGTTTAAAAACATATCTGAAAAGTGGGCGGCATTAATAGTTACAATTATAGGAATTGCTCTTGCAATCTTTTTTGATACTGGTCAATTTGAAAACTTTTTATATTTAATAGGTTCGGTTTTTGCTCCTATGGCTTCAGTTCAAATTGTAGATTATTTTTTAATAAAGAATAAAAAGATAAATTCTGATTTTGACTTTATCAATATTATTTCCTGGGTAATAGGTTTTATTATTTATAGGATATTTTTAAAAGAAGGCCTATCTATTGGGGCAACCTTACCTGCCATTTTAATTACAGGTTTAGTTACTTTTATCTTAAAAAAATTTTTAAAATAAGTTAATATGAAATCTTTATAAAAAATCTCAAAATTTTAAATTTTGGGATTTTTTAATGCCAATTAGGATAAATTAAAAATTTTTCTATGATATAATAAATTTTAGATTAAGGAGGTTATTCATGATAATAGGAATAGATTTAGGAACAACTAATTCAGCTGTTGCATTTATAGACAAGGATAACAATCCGCAAATTATACCTAACAGCGAAGGAGGCCGTGTTACCCCCTCTGTTATTTATTTTGAAGACGACAATCCTATTGTAGGAACGGAAGCAAAAAATGAAGCTATTATTGCACCTGAAGATACCATTCAATATATTAAAAGAAAAATTGGAGATAAGGATTTTAAATTTGCAAGAAAAGATGGAGAACTCTTTTCACCGGAAGAACTTTCAGCAATCATATTAAAAAAATTAAAAAAACAAGCGGAAGGATATTTAGGAGAAGAAGTAACCGGTGCGGTAATAACTGTTCCTGCATATTTTACTGATGCACAAAGAAAGGCAACCCAAGATGCGGGAAACATTGCAGGCTTAAATGTTCTTAAAATTATTAACGAGCCAACTGCTGCAGCTCTTGCTTATGGTTTAGAACAAAACAATGAAAAACAAAGAATCATGATTTATGATTTGGGTGGCGGAACTTTTGATGTTGTTGTCATGGAAATAAACAACAAAGAATTAAAAGTGCTTGCAACAAATGGAAATAGAAATTTAGGTGGCTTTGATTTTGACAATGCTCTTTTAAATTATGTCCTTGAGTACATAGAAAACAAGCATGGAATTGATTTATTTGATGATGTTTACGCCATGGAAGATTTGAGAGAAAAAGTTGAAGAAGCAAAGAAATCTTTATCTAATAAACAAAAGACAAGTATTGTAGTTAATGCTTCTGGAATAAGAGATAAGGTTGAAATTACTCAGGAACTTTTTAACAGTTTAATAAGAGGACTTATTGAGCAGACAATAGACATGGTGAAATTTACCTTAGAAGATGCCGGATTAAATTGGTCAGATATAGATAAAACTATTTTAGTAGGTGGTTCTTCAAGGATAAAGCTCGTTAGAGATAGAATTGAAGAAGTTACTCATAAAAAACCTTCTCTTGAATTAAATCCTGATGAAGTTGTTGCCATAGGAGCAGCATACCAAGGAAAATTTCTTGACGATAAAAAAGATTTAAATCAAGATTTGCAAGGAATAAAGATAATTGATGTAAACTCTCATGGCATTGGATTTTCAGCAATGGACAATGGAGTGGAGAGAAATTATATTATGATTGAGAAAAACACCCCTATTCCCACTGATGCAACAAGATCATTTTATACTTTGGTTGAAAATCAAAATCTAGTTACTTTAAAAGTTTGCGAAGGCGATGAAGAAGATTTAAAGTATGTAAACATTATAGGTGAAACTAAGATTAAGCTTCCTGCAGGTCAAAGGCCTAAGGGATCTGAAATGAAATTTTTCTTATCCTATGATAAGGACGGACTTATAAAATTAAAAGTATGGGATGCTTTTACAGATACAATGATAGATGCTTTTGAACTTAAAAGAGATTCAAATTTAACCAAAGAAGAAGTTGTGGAAAAAACAAATAGAATATCAAATATTGATGTACAATAGGTGAAAAATGAAAAATTATTTTAGTATTTATAATCTACCCCAAGATGCTTCTTTAGAAGAAATAAAGGGAATTTTAAACAAAGAATTAAGAAAATGGACAAGTCGTGCTACCCATCCGAAACTTGAAATAAGACAGGAAGCGGAGCTAAATATTAAAAATGTAAGTGAAGCTATAAAGGTTTTTGAAACCGAAGAAAGTAAAAATGCCTATATTAACCAACTTAATATAGAGTTAAACAAAGCAAAAAATAATAATCAAGGAAGACAAAATACACAAAGCAACACTCAAAACAAAGGTGGAAATTTATCAATAGACCAATCCATAAAACAGGCTTATGAACTTGTTAATATGGATAAAAATAAAGCTTTGTCTCTTGCTCAAAACATTGCTTCTCAAGCTCCGAACTATGAGCCTGCATGGATTGCTTTAAGTAAAATACAAGCTGAAAATAATGTAAATCAAGACATCTTATTTAAGACCTATAATAGGATTATGGAGTTAAATCCAAATAATTATGAAATTAACTATTTGTATTTATATGGACTTTTAGATAGGGCAAGTCTTTTTGTAGACAGGGACAAAAAAATTGTAGAGTATTTGGTAAATAATATAAAAAGGCTCAATCCAAACTCTGATGATACTATTTTTCTTGAGTGCCTTTATTTAAATTATTTAAATGAACATGAAAAGACAATAGACCTAGCAAAAGACAGGGTAGAACACGATTCTCGTTTTAAATATCCTCTTGCCATTGCTTATTATAGACTTGCGGAAATAAAATATCTTGTAAGACACGAACAAAAGTGGCAAGCAATCAATATGGAAGATGCTAAAAAATATATGGCTCTTTTTGATGAAGGAAAAAAATATTATACCAGTGAATTTTTCAACGAAAAATATGAAGCTGTAAAAAAATCTTTGGATAATAGTTTTATTCCTTATTCATTTGTAAGTGTTATTATTAGGATGGGCATTTCAGGTGTTATATATTATTTCTTAAGCAAAGTTGTATATGGAATTTTAGGAACAATATTACCTAAGTTTTTAAGTTCACCTATAATTAGCATAATAGACCTTATAGCATTTTATTTTATTTTTGTATTACCTATAGCTTCTATGTTCGCAAAGGGATACAGAATAAATGCGGACATTGTAAATGGAAAGGACCCTTATAAAGAAAGTTATAGGAGAAAACTTTTATTTTCTTATGGCAAAGCAAAGACAACTGCACAAGAAATTAAAAATAAAGTAAAAAATAATGAATAAGTAGGGAAAAGATGGATTTTAATGAAAATACCCAAGATCTTAAGAGACAAATTGAGCTTAGAATTAATTCTAATAATTTGGACTCTACTTTAAAATTTATAAATGAAGTAAAAGAAAAAAATAAAGATTTTTTAGAAGCAGATAATTATTTGGCTCAGGCTTATATTTATCATAAAGACTATGTAAATGCTCAAAAAATATTGCAAGATTCCTCTTATAAAAATGCAAAATATTATGAACTTTTAGGAGAAATTGCTTACAAGCAAAATGATTATAAATATCTTGAAGAAATAAAAAGAGAGGTAGATAAATTTTTCCCGGATACAAGTTCGTCAAAAAAAGTTAATTTATTATATTTACTTGCAAATAACAAATACTATGATGCCCTTGAAATTATAGGTTCCTTTTCTGATGAGGAATTTTTTGAAGAAAAAATGGAAGTTTATTATAGGGTAAATGAATTAGATAAATTAAGAAAACTTGCAAGAAAAACTCTTTTAAAGCAAGGAAACGGACCCTTAGGTGATATTGCAAATAAATATTTACAACTTTCTAAGTCAAAAAAAATAATAGAAGAAGATTCAAAGGATAGTCTTGAAAAAAGTTTAAATAAATTAAATGCTTTAATAGGCCTTGGAAGTGTAAAAAGAGAAGTGCAAAAAATTGTAAGCACTATTGAATATAACAAAAATCGTGCAGCTCAAGGAATAGTTGATGACAATAAAAAATCAAACCATTTTGCCTTTTATGGTAATCCTGGAACAGGAAAAACTACAGTTGCAAATTTGTTGGGAGATATTTTTAAAGATTTAGGGATATTAGAAACGAACAAGGTTACAGTTGTAGGCAGATCAGATTTAGTAGCAGGATATGTGGGACAAACTGCGGCTTTGACTAAAGAAAAAATAGATGAAGCTATGGGCGGTATTTTATTTATTGATGAGGCTTATTCCCTTGCAAGAGGTGGAGAAAATGACTTTGGAAGTGAAGCTATAGATACTCTTGTAAAGGAGATGGAAGACAACAGAGATAAATTAATAGTTGTTCTTGCAGGTTATACTGATGAAATGCATGAGCTTATGAAAAAAAATCCTGGTTTAAAAAGTCGTATAACAAATGAAATAGTTTTCGAAGATTATAATGATGATGAACTTTTACAAATAGCGGAATTTACTGCTAAAGGTTCTAAATATAATTTAACAGAAAATGGCAAAAAGGCCTTTATGAAAAGAATAAATGAAGTTAAAGACAATCAATTTTTTGCAAATGCCAGATCTGTAAGAAATATTATTGAAGATGCAATTAAAGAAAGAGCTCTAAGAATAGGAAGAAAATCCGTTTCAAAAGAAGAACTCACTACTCTTGATGCCATTGATTTTAGAGTTGATGTAACTTCTTTGGAAGAACAAGATTTAGATTCTTGTTTAGTTGAGCTTAACTCTCTTATAGGTCTGTCAAAAGTAAAGCAAGAAGTGGAAGAAATAAAAAATACTTATATTTATAACGAAAAGTTAAAAGAATTAGGGCAAAAAGTTGCATCAACAAGTAATCATTTAATCTTTACTGGTAATCCAGGAACGGGAAAAACTACAGTAGCAAGAATCTTAGGTAAAATTTATAAAAACTTAGGAGTTGTTTCTTCAACAAATTTTGTTGTTGCAGATAGAAGCAGCTTAGTTGGAGAATATATAGGACAAACTGCTCCAAAGACATTAGATGTCATAAGAAAAGCTTATGGTGGAGTTTTATTTATTGATGAAGCATATTCTCTTGCAAGAGGTGGAGAAAATGATTTTGGAAAAGAAGCCATAGACACCTTAATAAAGGAAATGGAAGACAACAGAGATAAATTTGTTGTGATTATGGCAGGCTACACAAAAGAAATGAATGATTTAATAAATTTAAACTCAGGTCTTAGAAGTAGAATTAAAAAAATAATAGAATTTGAAGACTATACAGAAGACGAAATGATAGAAATTTTTGAATCCTATGTAAAAAATGAAAATAGAAGTATTGATGAAGATGCAAGACAAATAGCTTGCCAATATTTAAGAGATATTACAAGAAATAAGGGCAAAAATTTCGGTAACGCAAGAAATGTCAGAAGCTTTTTTGAAAGAATAAAAATAAAACAGGCATCAAGGATTGTTTTATCTGGAGATCATGAAATTTTAAGAATAAAAAAAGAAGATGTAATTGGAGCAATTGAAGAAATATGAATTTTTTAAAAGAAATAATGTTTTATATAGTTGTGGTAATAAATATAATAACTTTTGCTGCCTACGGTTATGATAAATTTAAAGCAAAAATTAGTGGATGGAGAGTTTCTGAATTTTTTTTATTAACCTTAGGAGTATGCGGAGGAGCTTTAGGTGGATTTGCAGGCATGATAGTCTTTCATCACAAAATTAGAAAATTTTATTTTTACATTGCAAACTTTATCGGCCTTGTAATTTTAAATATGATTTTTTAAATTAAAATTAACTGACAAGCTTTTTAGCAAAAGGCATTTTCAAAACTATAAAAGAAAAAACAAAAGATAAGATGAAAATTATAAAAGACAAAATAAAAGTCGAAGATATGGGATTTTTTTCTAAGAATAAAGGTCCCAAATATCTAAGGATAAAAGGATGTATTAAATAAATGCCAAAAGAGCACTTTGAAAAAATTAAAATAATTTTTTCGGTGCTTTTTTTAATGGAAGAAAAATTAATATTTTTAAAAAATAAAAATATTATAAAAGATTGTAGAAAAACAATAATATTAAAATTATCAAAAAAAATCATAATAGGAGAATTTTCAACTTTGCTGAAATGAAAAGTTAAAAATCCGTTAAAAATTGAAACGCATACAAAAATTAAAAATAAAATTAAATTATTTTTTAAAATAAAATCAAATATTTTGTTAAAATCCTTTTTTAAAAAATAACCTGAGGCAAAATAAATAATTATATTTCCGAAAAAATAAATTTTTAAAGTCGAATATAAATTATATAGAGTCGGATGATTTAAAATATTTATAAAATTTGAAAGACTGTAAGAAATAGGACCAAATAAAATCATAAAGACAATCATATAGTTAAAATATTTTTCAGGTAATTTTTTTAATCCATATAAAAAAGGGGATAACAAATAGCACCAGACAGCAGCCATAAGGTACCAAAGGTGATAGTTCGATGATAAAAATAAATTTATAAAATTTTTAAAAGAAAAATCTCTTAAAATTGCAGGAAAAGTATAGAAAATAGACCAAATTATAAAGAGAATATATATGTGCAAAGATTTTTTTAAAATATAAGTAAGATTTTCTTCCCTTGAAAGAAGAAAATATCCACTAAGCATTAAAAAAACAGGAACACTTGCACGAGTAAAGCTGTTTATAAAAGACAAATACAAAAAATTATTATCTGAAAAGTTTTCAAGTGGCCAAAAAAAAGCACTTGTATGTAAAACAACAACTAAAAAGGCAAGAAAAACCCTCATTAAATCAAAATTAATTTTTCTTTTCAAAATATTTCTCCAAAATTCATTTATTTATTCAATTGTAGCAAAATAATTAAAACTTAACAATTTTTTTGATTTTTTGTAAAATATATTAAATTTTTTATTTAATAGTTGACATAAAAAAACAATTTTGCAATAATAAATTTAATAAATCGAACTTAAAGTTTAATATATGAGGCGAAAAAATGGATATAGGAAATAAATTAAAATTTTTAAGAATTTCTCAAAATTTAACCCAAGAAGAACTTGCCAACAGAAGCGAGCTGACAAAGGGATTTATTTCTCAAGTTGAAAGAAATCTAACTTCACCAAGTGTTGCCACTCTTATTGACATACTTGAAGCTCTGGGAACAAGTCCAAACGAATTTTTTTCAGATATGGAAGAAAAAATTGTTTTTAAAGAAGAAGATTATTTTGAAAATGAAAATGATGAGCTTAAATATAATTTACAGTGGATTGTACCAAATGCACAAAAAAATTTAATTGAGCCAACTTTAATAACAATTAAACCAGGTGGAAGAAGTGAAGAAATTCCTCCTTTTGAAGGTCAGGTAATGGGATATGTTTTAAGAGGAAATATAGAGCTTGTATTTGGAGAAAATATTCAAAAGTTAAAATCTAAAGAAACTTTTTATTTTACTGCAAAAAAAAATCACTATATAAAAAATACGGCAAAAACAGATGCAAAAGTAATCTGGATAGCATCTCCGCCGAATTTTTAGGGGGAAACATGACAAATAATATTTTAGAAATTAAATCAATTAAAAAATCTTTTTCCGATAATTTAATTTTGAATGACATAAGTTTAAGTGTAAAATCAAATGAATTTGTAACTTTACTTGGACCTTCAGGCTGTGGCAAGACTACTCTTTTAAGAATTATAGGGGGTTTTGAAAATCCTGATGATGGACAAGTAATTTTTAATGGAGAGGATATTACGGATCTTCCCCCATATAAAAGAGAAATAAATACAGTGTTTCAAAAATATGCCCTTTTTCCACATATGAATGTTTTTGAAAATATTGCTTTCGGTTTAAAAATAAAAAAATTAGATAATTTTGAAATTACTAATAGGGTTAAGGAATCTCTTTCTATTGTAAGTCTTGACGGTTTTGAAAAAAGAACTATAGACTCCCTTTCTGGAGGACAGCAACAAAGAGTCGCTATTGCAAGAGCTCTTGTAAATCAGCCTAAAGTTTTGCTTCTTGACGAGCCCTTGGGAGCTCTTGATTTAAAAATAAGACAAAAAATGCAAGTTGAGCTTAAAAAAATTCAACAATCCGTAGGTATAACTTTTATATTTGTAACTCACGATCAGGAAGAAGCTCTTACTATGAGTGATACAGTTGTTGTTTTAAAAGATGGAGAAATTCAACAAATAGGTTCTCCTATCGATATTTATAATGAGCCGAAAAATTCTTTTGTTGCTGATTTCATCGGTGAAAGTAATATTTTACCAGCAATTATGCACGAAGATTATAAGGTGGAATTTTCAAATAATATTTTTACTTGCGTTGACAAAGGATTTAAAAAAGACGAAAGAGTTGAAGTTGTTATAAGACCTGAAGATGTGGAGCTTACCAATAATAAGGGAATGTTAAATGGCAAAGTATTGTCTGCAGTCTTTAAAGGAGTTCACTATGAGATGACTGTTGATGTAAACGGGGAAATTTATCTTGTTCAATCCACAGTTGAAAAAAAAGTCGGCTCAGATGTAGGAATAAATATTGAACCGGACTTAATTCACGTTATGAGAAAAGAGGTTTAAGATGAAAAAATTTTCTCAAATTTATGCAGTTTGGCTTTTAATGTTTGTCCTTACACCTCTTTTTATAATTGTAATCTATTCCTTTAATGGGAGAGAAGCTATGGGCTTAAAAGATTATGTTTTTTCTTTGGGAAATTTCCAAAGATTTTTTGAGCCTATTTATATAAAAATTTTGTTAGTGTCCTTAGGAGTTGCTGCAATTTCTACAATTTTTTGCCTTTTAGTAGGCTACCCCTGCGCCTATTATATTTCAAAGCTTGAAGAGAGAAAGAGAAACAATATGATTTTGCTTTTTGTAGTTCCTATGTGGATGAATTTTCTACTTAGAACTTACGCTTGGCTTACTCTTCTTGGAACAAATGGACTTATAAATAAATTTTTAGGAATTTTTGGAATTGGGCCCTTAAATATTATGTACAATATGACAGCAATAATGCTTGGTATGATTTACAATTTTTTGCCCTTTATGGTACTGCCCATTTACTCGGCCCTTGTAAAAATGGATACATCTTTAATTGAAGCTGCAAAAGATTTAGGGGCAACTGATTCACAAGTGTTTAGAAAAGTTATATTTCCTCTTTCTCTTCCTGGAGTTTATACAGGAATCACAATGGTTTTTATTCCAGCCATTTCATCTTTTGTAATTCCAAACTTACTTGGCGGAAATAAATTTTATTTAATTGGGAATTTAATTGAACAACAATACACTTTTACGGGCAATTGGCCTTTTGGCTCGGCAGTTTCAGTAATTTTAATAACAATTATGTTAGCAATTTTAGAGCTTCCTAAATTATTTAACAAAAAACTTTCAAATGACAAGGAGAGTGGAGCATGGTAAAAAAACTTTTCGGAAAAATTTGGACTTATCTTGTTTATATATTTTTGTATGCACCAATAGTTGTATTAATTGTATTTTCTTTTAACGACTCAAAATTAAGGGGATCTTGGAAAGGCTTTACAATGAGATGGTATAGAGAATTAATAGGAGATGAATTAATTTTACAATCACTTTGGACTACAATAAGTGTTGCAATAATTGCAACTTTAATTTCAACAGTTGTAGGCACACTTGCAGCTTTAGGTATTCATGAATTAAGAGGGGCAAGAAAAAAAGCTATATTGGAAATAAATTATCTTCCTGTTTTAAATCCAGATATTGTTACTGCAATTTCACTTATGGGACTTTTCGGAGTTTTAGGTTTAAACTTAGGATACCTTACTATGACAATTTCCCACATTGTATTTTGCCTGCCTTATGTTATTTTATCAATTTTACCCAAACTTCAAAGCATGGATCAAAACATGCTTGAAGCTGCTCTTGATCTTGGAGCAACGCCTATGTATGCCCTGAAAAAAGTTGTTATACCGCAAATAAAGCCTGGAATAGTTACGGGTGCTTTGATGGCATTTACTCTTTCTTTAGATGATTTTGTAGTTTCATTTTTCAATACAGGCCACGGTGTTTCAAACTTATCAATGACAATTTATTCTATGGCAAGAAAGGGAATAAATCCTTCTATAAACGCCCTTTCAACTTTGATGTTTGCTCTACTTTTAATACTTTTACTTGTTATAAATAAAAGGAGTGAGCAAAAAGAAAAGAGGATGTTATATGAAGGTCAATAAAATAGTTACTTTAAATATATTTTTACTTTTAATAATTGTATTTTTAACTTCATGTAAAAAAAATAATCAATCAGACTCATCTGGAGTTTTAAATGTTTATAACGCAGGCTCTTATATTGATCCTATAACTCTTAAAATGTTTGAAAGAGATAGCGGCATAAAAGTTGTCTATGATACTTTTAATTCCAATGAAGATTTGTATGTAAAACTTGTTCAAAAAGATGATGCCTATGATTTGATTTGCCCATCAGACTATATGATTGAAAGGCTAATTAAAGAAGATAGACTGGCAAAAATTGACTATAAAAACATTCCCAACATGAAGGGAGTTGAAAAATCTCTTTTAAATCCTGCTTATGATAAGGAAAATTTATATACTGTTCCATACTTTTGGGGCACAATGGGAATAATTCAAAACACCTCAATAATAAAAGATAAAATTGATTCTTGGAGTGATTTTTGGAACCCTAAGTACAAAGGAAAAATCATTATGTACAACTCACAGAGGGACTCTATAGCCATTGCACTTAAATATTTGGGCTATTCTATGAACTCGAAAAATTTAAAGGAATTAGAGGCTGCTAAAGAGGCTCTGATAAAACAAAAGCCACTTGTATATGCATACCTTACAGATGATGCAAGAGACATGATGGTGCAAGGCGAAGCAGGACTTTGTGTAATGTATTCAGGGGATGCTCTTTTGATGATGAATCAAAATCCTGATTTAAAATATATATTTCCCAAAGAAGGAACTAACATTTGGACTGATGCTTGGTGTATACCTAAAAAAGCCCACAATAAAAAAGCTGCGGAAGAATTTATAAACTATATGCTAAAGCCAGAAATTGCATCTATAAATGCAGCTTGGTGTGAAGGATACACGTCTCCTGTTGCTGAAGTTAAAAACCTTTTGCCAAAAGAAATAACAGATTCTTATGTTGCATACCCGGACATTAAAAATTTACCTCCCCTTGAAGCCTACACAGACTTAGGTGATTTTGTAAAAGTTTATGATAATATTTGGACGGAAGTAATAGCAACAATGAAATAAAAATAAAACTTCAAGATTAATTTCTTGGAGTTTTTTAAAATTAAGTTTGTATAATTTATAAGATTTCTTAATTCTTTTAAATTAGTTAGATTTATGATAAAATACACTATTGTAAATAAATTAAAAATGAAAGGAAAATATTATGTCAGGACATTCCAAATGGAACAATATAAAAAATAAAAAGGGTAAAGAAGATGCAAAAAGAGGTAAAATCTTTACAAAATTAGGAAGATATATAATGGTTGCCGCAAGAGAAGGCGGACCGGATCCTGATTACAATCCTTCACTTAAAGTTGCTATAGATAAAGCTAAAGCTGAAAATATGCCCAATGACAACATAGAACGTGCAATAAAAAAAGGATCAGGAGAACTTGGAAGCGACAGCTTTGAAGAAATAACTTATGAAGGTTACGGTCCATCAGGAATCGCAGTACTTGTTCAATGTCTAACGGATAATAGAAACAGAACTGCACCGGATGTTCGCCATGCCTTTGATAAAAACGGTGGAAATTTAGGAACACCAGGCAGCGTATCATTTATGTTTGATAGAAGAGGGATAATAGAAATAGAAAAAAATTCAGGCCTTGATTATGATGAACTTATGATGAGTGCTTTGGAACTGGGAGCAGATGATGTTACTGAATATGATGATGCTTATGAAATAATTACAAGTCCTGAAGCTTATCTTGATATAAAAAAGGGTCTTGAAGATTTAAATTATGAATTTTCCCAATCAGACATAACTTTCTTACCGCAAAACTATGTAAAACTTGAAGATCCGGAAGATATTAAAAAGATGGAAAAATTAATAGACACCCTTGAAGATAATGATGACGTTCAAGATGTTTATACAAATTGGGACATGCCGGAGGAAATATAAGTGGAACTTAACAGAATGATAGACCATACACTTTTAAAACCAGAATCAACAGAAAAACAAATTGAAAACTTATGTAAAGAAGCCTTGGAATATAATTTTAAGTCAGTTTGTATAAATCCTTGTTGGGTAGCAAAGTGCCATGAAATTTTAAATGGATCTGAAGTATCGGTATGTACTGTTATTGGTTTTCCCCTTGGTGCAAACTCAACAAATACAAAATTTTATGAAACTGAAGAAGCTATAAAAGACGGTGCCGATGAAGTTGATATGGTAATAAATATAGGAAAACTTAAATCCGGTCTTTATGAAGATGTAAAAAGAGATATTGAAGAAGTTGTAAAAGCAGCAAAGGGAAAAATAGTAAAAGTTATTATTGAAACTTGCCTTTTAAGTGAAGATGAAAAAATTAAAGCTTGTAAGTTGGCAAAAGAAGCCGGTGCAGATTTTGTAAAAACTTCAACAGGTTTTTCAACTGCAGGAGCAAAGGTTCAAGATGTAAAGCTTATGAAAGAAAATGCTGGAGGTCTTAAAGTTAAAGCATCAGGCGGAATAAGAGATTTAAAAACAGCTGAAGAAATGATAAAAAATGGTGCAGACAGACTTGGAGTAAGTGCTGGAATAGAAATTATAAAGGAATTAAAGCTTAGATGAATCCAGTAGCATTTAGCATATTTGGCTTCAATGTAATGTGGTATGGAATTTTAATTGCCCTTGGAGCTTTTATAGGAGTTTTTATAGGAGATAAGTTAGTAGAAAGAGAGGGACTAACGAAAAATTCCGCATCAGATTTTTTAATAATTGCCCTTATACCTTCAATTATAGGAGCAAGATTATATTATGTAATTTTTGAATGGGATTATTATAGACAAAATTTAGGAAAAATTTTTGCCATAAGAGAAGGTGGACTTGCCATTTATGGAGGAATTATAAGTGGATTTATAATTGCCTACTTCTTCTGCAAAAAAAGAAATATTAAATTTAAAACTTTTTTAGATTGCCTTGTTCCAGGACTTGTTTTTGCACAGGGCTTGGGCAGATGGGGAAATTTTATAAATGGAGAAGCCCATGGAGGACCAACTAATTTACCCTGGGCAATAATGGTAGACGGAGTAAAAGTTCATCCCACATTTTTGTATGAATCCTTAGTTGATATAAGCTTATCTTTGTTTTTATTTTTCTATTTAAGCAAAAATAAAAAATTTCAAGGACAAATATTTGCAACTTATTTGATAGTTTATGGAATAGCAAGATTTTTTATAGAAGGTCTTAGAACGGATTCCTTATATTTAGGACAATTTAGAATAAGCCAGCTTGTAAGTTTAGTTATTATACTACTAGGGCTTATTGTATATATAAAAAGATCACCTGAGACAAAATAGTCTCAGGTTTTTTTAAGGAGAAATATGATAAAAATAAATATTAAAGATCAGGATCTAAGTCATGAAATTTTTGAACTTTTAAGAATTTATTTTCCATCAAGAGAAAAGGAAAAAGATATAAGTGCAAATTTAGAAAAAAACATATTAACTATTGAACTTGATAATAAAAAATATAAGATAAACATTGAAAATTTAGACAAAAATAAAGTAAAAAAAGAAATTTTATTAATTCTAAAAGAAAAATTAGAAAATAAAATTAATTTCGGAACTCTTACAGGCATGAGGCCCACAAAAAAGTTTTTAAAACTTTTAGAAAATTTTGACTTTGATGAAGCAAAAAAAATTTTAAAAGAAGACTATCTTTTAAGCGATGAAGCCATTGAAATGATAAGTATGGTAGGGAAAAATGAAATGGAAATTTTAAAAGAGGGCAAAAATAAATTTTCTATTTATGTCCACATTCCCTTTTGCCCATCAATTTGCAAGTATTGCTCCTTTAAAACCCTAGTAAATAAAAACAATGAACTTATAAAAAATTATGTAAAATTTTTAATTAAAGAAATTAAAGCTTTTTCAAATAAAAAAGAAAGACCTCACTCCATCTATATAGGAGGTGGCACTCCCAGTGCAATTGGAAAGGAAAATTTAAAACTGATATTAGAGGTTTTAAAAGAGTCTTTTTTAGAACCCTATGAATTTACAGTTGAATGTGGAAGACCTGAAACTATTGATGATGAAATTTTAAGAACTTTAAAAGATTTTGGAGTTAATAGAATTTCAATAAATCCACAGACAATGAATGATGAAACTTTAAAAAATATAGGAAGAAATCATACAAGTCAAGATATAATAAAAGCCTATGAACTTACAAAAAATTATAATTTTATTGTAAACATGGACTTAATAATAGGTCTTCCTTTTGAAAGCCATGAAATGATTATAAATTCTTTAAATAAAGTTTTAGAATTAAAACCACAAAACATTACAATTCACACCCTTGCCTTAAAAAGAGGATCTGAACTTATGAAAGAAGAATTTTTTGAAAAAAATTTAAATATAACCTTTGATGAAATAGGAAATATTATGCTTAAAAATTTTTATAAACCCTATTATATGTACAGGCAAAAGAGAATTTTAATGGATGGTCAGAACATTGGGTGGACCCTTGGAGGTTTTCCAAGTATCTATAACGTTGTAATGATAGAAGAAAAGGAGTCCATTTTAGGTTTTGGAATGTGTGCTTCCTCTAAATTTTTAAATTTTGAAGAAGACAGATTTGAAAAATTTATTAACTTTAAAGACATAAAAGAATATATGACGAGAATTGATGAAATTATTGAAAAAAAGAAGATTTTACAAAAAAATTTTTTGTAAAAATATTTAATAATGTATAATAAACAAAAGAGGTGAAGAGATGAAACTTAAAGAACTTTTAAAATCTTTAGAAATTTTAGATTCAAAAAATTTAAAAGAAGATTTGGAAATAAGTACAGTTGAATATCATACTGATAAGGTAAAAAAAGATTCCCTATTTGTTGCCATTAAAGGCTATAAAACAGATGGACATAAATATATAAAAAAAGCTTTGGAAAAAGGAGCAGTCGCAATAGTTGTTGAAGATTTTCAAGATATAGAAGCTCCTCAAATAAAAGTAAAAAATTCCAGAATAGCCCTTGCAAAAATTGCTTCCAACTTTTATGGAGACCCTTCAAAAGAACTTAACATAGTTGGAGTTACTGCAACAAATGGAAAAACTACAACAGCCTTTATGATTGAATCCATCTTTAAAGAAGCTAAGTTTAAAACGGGAATTTCAGGAACTGTTTATACAAAATATGCAGATACAATTATTCCATCCATACTTACAACACCAGAAAGCAAAGATTTGCAATTTTATTTTAGAGATATGGTAGAAAAGGGTATAGAAAAAGTTGTAATGGAAGTTTCATCTTCAGCAGACGAACTTCATAGAGTTGATAATGTTGATTTTGACATAGTAACTTTTAACAACTTATCCCGCGAACATATAGATCAACATGGAAGTTTTGAAAGATATTATGAAGTTAAATCAAGACTTATAAGATTTGCTCCTGAACATGCTATTGCAATTTTAAATATGGACTTTGATTTAATAGGAGTCTTAAAAGAAAAAACAAGGGCAAAAGTTTTAACATATTCTCTTAAAGAAGAAAATTATGAATATGATTTTTCCATAGGAAATCTTGACTTATCAAGTGGGATGGGAAAATTTACTTTTTATGTAAATAGGGATATAAAGTTAAAAGACTTTACAATAAAAAAACAAAAATTTGAAATTGATCTTAATGTTGCCGGATACTCATCAGTTATGAATGCAGTAGTTGCAATTATTGTAGGTCTTGTTAATAGAATTGACATTAAGATTATAATAAAAGGCTTGGAAAATTTTAAAGGGGTTGAAAGAAGATTTGAAATGATTTATGATGAAAAATTTAAAATTATTGACGATCACTTTGCCAATGTGAGAAATATAGATGTAAGTCTTGAAACCCTTTCTAAGATGAAATATAAAAATCTGCATTTTTTATATGCCATAAGGGGCAATAGGGGAGTTCATTTAAACGAAGAAAATGCTGAAAAAATCGTGGAATGGTTTAAAATTTTAAAACCGAAAAATTTTTATGCCAGCTTATCAAAGGAAACAGTAACTTGGAAAGACGAAGTTTCTAAAGAGGAACTGGAAGTTTTTGAAAAAGTTATGAAAAAAAACAATATTAACTTTAAACTATTTGAAAACTTAGAGGAAAGCGTAATAAGTATTTTAAAATGTGCAAAAGAAGATGACCTTGTATTTCTTGGAGGCTGTCAAGGTATGGACAAGGGCGCAAAATATGCTCTTAACTATATTATTGACTCAGGGCTTACTAAAAAGGCAGACGAATTAAAAGAAAAAATTAATTCGAGAATTTGTTAAAAGCTTCCTTGACAGTTTATATTTTATTAAATATAATTCTACTCATAAATCATTAATATTATTATTCGAAAGTCAGAAGAAAATTTCAGAAATAAGAGAGTTGACGTTTGGTGCAAGTCAACCTGAGGAATTTTGTAAGAGACAACTTTTCTAAGAATAAACGTAAGTAACGTTAAAACATTAAGTGAGGATACCTAATTAGGGTGGTACCGCGAGTAATTCTCGTCCCTTTGTGGACGGGATTTTTTTATTATGGAGGAAAAATGGAAAATCAAAAAAAATTTAAAAGAACAGATTACTGTGGAGATTTAAGAGAAAAAGATATTGACAGACAAGTTGTTGTTTGCGGTTGGGTACAAAAAGAGAGAAATTTAGGCTCTCTTAACTTTGTTGATTTAAGAGATAGAAGTGGCATTGTTCAAATTGTTTTTAATGACAAACCGGACATGGAACTATTTAATAAATCAACAAAATTAAGAAGTGAGTTTGTAATTGGAGTTAGTGGAAAAGTTCGTCTTAGATCATCTGTAAACAATCAAATTCCAACAGGAAAAATCGAAATTCTTGCTGATGATTTAAAAATATTTGCAGAATCGGAAGTTCCACCTATATATGTAAAAGATGATGACAATGTTCAAGAAAACATGCGTCTTAAATATAGGTCTTTAGATTTAAGAAAACCTAAGATGATCTACAATCTACAACAAAGATCAAAATTTTATAAAGTTGTGCGTGACTTTTTCCATGATGAAGGATTTATTGAAGTTGAAACACCTATGCTTACTAAACCTACACCGGAAGGAGCAAGAGATTATCTTGTACCAAGTAGGGTAAACCCAGGAAAATTTTATGCCCTTCCTCAATCACCTCAACTTTTAAAACAACTTTTAATGGTTTCTGGTTTAGACAGATACATTCAAATTACAAAATGTTTTAGAGATGAAGATTTAAGAGCCAACAGGCAACCTGAATTTACACAAATAGACTTGGAAATGAGTTTTGTAGATGTTGACGATGTCCTTGAAGTTCAAGAAAGATTTATACAAAAAGCTTTTAAAGAAATGCTTAATATTGATGTAAAACTTCCCCTTCAAAGAATGAAATACCAAGAAGCCATGGATAGATTCGGTTTGGATAAGCCTGATTTACGTTTTGGAATGGAACTTAACGATTTAAGTGAAATTGTAAAAGACTCAGGATTTGGAGTTTTTGAATCTGCAGTTGAATCAAAAGGCTCTGTAAGGGGTATAAATGTAAAGAACGGATTAAGTTTCTATTCAAGAAAAAAAATAGACAAACTTGAAGAATTCGTTAAAACCTTTGGAGCAAAGGGTCTTGTAAATATAAAAGTTGAAGATGAAATAAGCTCTTCAATAAGTAAATTTTTAAAAGACGGTATTATGGAAAAAATTGTTGAAAAACTTAATGGTCAAAAGGGAGATTTACTTTTAATTGTTGCAGGAAGCAATGACCTAGTTTATGACAGTCTTGGAAATCTTCGTAATCAAATCGCAAGAGATATGGACTTAATAAATGAAAATGATCATAAGCTTCTTTGGATTACAGAATTTCCACAATTTGAATATAGTCAAGAAGAAAAAAGATTTGTTGCAAAACACCATCCCTTTACAGCTCCAATGGAAGAAGATATAAAATACCTTGAAAGTGATCCTTCAAGAGTTCGTGCAAAGGCTTATGACATTGTTATAGATGGTGATGAAATGGGCGGAGGCTCTATAAGAATAAATGACAGAGAACTTCAGAAAAAAATGTTTAAAGCTTTAGGCTTTACAGAAGAAGACGCACAAAATAAATTCGGATTTTTACTTGAAGCCTTTAAATACGGAGCACCACCACATGGAGGAATAGCTTACGGTCTTGACAGACTTATGATGCTTTTCACAGGCTCAAGTAATATTAGAGACGTAATAGCTTTTCCTAAAACACAATCTGCTTCATGTCTATTAACAGGAGCTCCAACAGAACTTTCTCAAGAACAACTTAGCGAGGTGCATATAAAAACTATAGAGGAGTGATTTTATGGTAGAAGCTGCAAAACAATATGGACTTGTTTTAAAATCTGACCCTAATAAGGCAACACTTTTAGTATCAAGAATGAGCGCTTGCGGAGGCTCCTGTGAGTCTTGCGGCGCCGCTTGTGCAGAATCAAAGCCTGAATATATAGAGGTCTTAAATACACAAGATTTAAAACCAGGAGACAGGGTAGAACTTTTAATGGATGCAAAAACCGTTTTAAAATTTATAAGCCTTGTATATGGTATGCCACTTATATTTTTAATTACAGGAGTTATAATTTCTTTAAGTTTAGGATTTAGCCAAATGCTAAGTGTTGGCTTAGGATTTGTAATGATGATTATTTCATATCTTATAATTAAAAAAATAGATAGTAAGTTTAAAAATATGGAAAAAAATTTGGTAGTAAAAAAGATTTAATATGAAAAATAAAGCACTTTTAATTTTCGCAAGTCTTCTTTTAATTTTCAGTGTAGGACTTTTTTATTTTTCTACAAACCTCAACAAAAACATTGAAAATATAAAAAATGAAAATAAGGACCTTGCAAAAAAAGTTGAAGAGAAAACTTTTGATCGAGATCATCTTCAGGGAGAAGCCCTTATTTCAAGAGAAGATTTGGAAAATTTAAAAAATGAATTTAAAATTAAATATGGTTATGAATTTGATAAGGGCGAAAAAGAATTGGTAAATGAGGAAGTTAAAAACCTTGAAAACAAAAATTCAAAAGTTACTGAAAATATTAAAAATATAATCATAAAATACAAGGATTTTTACATCGGCAACTATTTTAAAGATGAAAATTTAGACCTTATAATCGGAAATTTCCTAAATATGTCCAATATTGAAACTGAACAGATAACTAAAGACCTTTATGAAGTTTCAGACATAAATAAATTTATGAACCAAAATATAAATGAGGGGACTCTTGGTTATTTAGTAAAATTAAATGGAGATACGAAGACATTAAAACTTATGTATTTCGCAGCCATAATCGTTTCAAGAGACTTTAATGATGTTGTGTCGACCTCTGATATCAGTAACAATTATAACGCTCTCTACGAGCGTGCTATAGCTTTAAAAACCATATTTAAAGCTATGGAAGACATGGGAATTAAAACTGGAAATTTATCTTCAAAAAATTTGAATCAATTTGCCTATGAATTAAAAGTACAATTTGATGATTTCTTTATGAGAAAGGGAGTCATTGAAACCCTAAAGGCAGGTGTTGAAGATGAAAAATAGAATGCCTTTAATAATAAGCTCTGTCTTTATAATAATTTCAATGCTATTGGGATTTTTTTCCTATAAAAGTTACAGTGAATACAGTGAAAAAATAGCTTTTGAAAAAACTCAAAATGAAAAATTAAAAAATGAGCTTAAAACAAGAACAAGTGAATACGAAAAATTTGAAGAAGAACTTAAAGAACTTGAAGAAAAGAAATTAAAAATAGGTGAAAAATCAAAGGAACTTGATGCTATAAATATTGCAATCGATGGAGAAGCAGGCATAAAAGATTTAAAAACTTCTGCAATAAACTTTATAGGTGCAAACTTTGACATCGACAGAATAAAAAGTTTAGCTGACAGGGGCTTTAAATTAAAAAGTTTAAATTCCACCTATTATGACAATTCAAGTGTAGGATCTATAGAAATCGCAAAAATAAATCTTGTTTATAATGCAATTAAATTTAATTTTGAAGCTATAAACGGAATGAATGAAAAAATTACAGTTCAAAACAACATGCTGAAAAAGAGAGAAGGAGTTTTTAATTATTTTAAAAATTCCAACTATTTAATTAAAAATTATCTCTATAAGGGGATTATTTCTAATAAAAAGAAAGGTAATTTAAAATATAATTCTGAAGACTTTAAAAAATCTAATACAAATATATTGGCACTGAAAAAAAGTCTTATATCAATGTACGATACACTTTTGATGCCAACTCAAAAAAATGCAAGTTATTTGAATTTGGAACTTTCAAAACTTGAGGCGGAAAAAAATAATTCAAAAACAGTTTTGGAAAATGCAAAATTTAGTGAAGATGAAAACAAAAGACTTAAAAGAATATACGACACTATGATTTTTGGAATAGACACCTTAAGTCAAAATGTAGATTATTTAAATAATTATGACATTTTAGATAAGACATTTGCAAAAGACGGTAAAAATATAGTTGTAAGATATCTACTTGATGAAAGAGGAAGAGTTTCACTAATACAAGAAAAAATTCCATCTCAACTTACAAATTTATATTATTTTGCCAGCGATGGAAGTCCCTTTGCTGCAACAAACTTAAATAATTTTAATATAGCCTATATAAAACTAAATTCAAAAAATAGTGCAACATATAAAAATAAGGGCCTAAATTATTTAAAACAATTTAAAAACTTTGTAAAATAACAAAAAACACTCTTAAATTTAAATATAATTTGAGAGTGTTTTTTTATTATAAATTTTCTTTAAAATACAAGGACTATAAAAATTTAATGTTTTTTCTGTTACAATAAAGGCAAGTTAAAGTTTAATTTTTTATTTTTATGGAGTTACAAAATGAAAAAATTTAAGATTTTTTTGATTTTATTAATAGTTTTAATAGCCTGCCTTCCTGCAACACTTATGGATAATTTTTATACATTTATATCGATTTTAAATATTTTTATATTAAGTCCCTTAGCAATTCCACTTTTATTTATTCTTCCTAAATTGTTAGGTAATAACATTTTTTATATTTTGTATGTTTTATTTTTACCCTTAGGATATAACATTCTTGTAAGTATTGTATCTTTAAAGGAAAGCGACTATATAGCCATTCCTATAATTTTTTTATTTATAGGATTTGCTATTATGGAATATTTAAAAAATTCAAAAAATAGTCTTTATGAAGCAAAATAATTTATAGGATTTAAAATCAACAAAAATTATTATAATTTTAAAAGGAGCAAAAAATGAAAGAAATGAAAAATCCAAAGGTTGCCCTTGTTCAAGCTGCACCTTACATATTTGACAAAGAAAGAACTTTGGAAAAAGTTTTAAAGCTTATAAAAGAAGCTGCTTTAAAAAAACCAGACATTATTGTTTTTCCAGAACTTTTTATACCAGGTTATCCCTTCGGTATGACTTTCGGCTTTACAGTTGGACATAGAGATAATTCTGCCAGAAAAGATTTTAAAAGGTATTATGACAATTCAATTTTAGTTCCAGGAAAGGAAACAGCCCTTTTAGGACAGGCAGCAAAGGAAGCTGGAGCCTATTTAAGCATAGGAATAAGTGAAAAAACTGAAAATAATGCAAGTTTATACAATACAAACATTATTTTTGACAAAAATGGAGATTTAAAATATATACACAGAAAATTAAAACCGACAGGAAGTGAAAGAGTAATTTTTGCTGACGGACAAAAATATTTGCTTCCAATTTTAGATAGTCCCTATGGTAAAATGGGAAGTTTAATTTGTTGGGAATCTTATATGCCTCTTGCAAGAGTTGCCCTTACTGAAAAAGGTATGGTTATTTTAATTGCCCCTAATACTAATGACAATTTGGAATGGCAAGACACAATTAAACATATAGCTATAGAATCTCACGTTTTTTATTTAAATTGCAACATGATAATTAAAAAGGAAAATTATCCTAAAGACTTAAAAACTTATGGCGAAATTGAAAAATTAGATGATCTTCTTTGTCGTGGGGGAAGTTCCATTGTGGATCCTTACGGTCACTATTTAGTAGAACCTGTTTGGGATAAAGAAGAAATAATTTATGAAAGTTTAAACATGAATGATATTGTAAAATCACGCATGGAATTTGACTTGTGCGGCCATTATGGAAGAGATGATGTTTTTAATTTTTCCTATAAGGAAATTTAAATAATAAAACAAAATTTAACTAAGAGTTGACAATAAAAAACCAAGGTCTTATTATTATAGTTAAGTTTATCGGAGCAAAGCGATAAAGAAAATTTTTAAGGAGATTTAAATGAAAAATAATAAGTTTACATCAACATGGGGTTTTATACTTACAACTGTGGGCTCTGCAGTAGGCATGGCAAATGTGTGGGGTTTTCCATATAAACTTGCAGCAAATGGGGGCGGAGCATTTTTATTAGTATATTTGTTTTTTATAGCTATTTTTTCTTATTTCGGTTTGTCCGCAGAGTATGCTGTTGGAAGGTATTCAGAAACTGGAACATTAGGTTCTTATGAAAAGGCCTGGTCCCATATTAAACTTCCTAAAGTTGGAAAAGCTGTTGGAATTTTACCTCTTTTAGGGTCTATTTGTATTGCAATAGGTTATGCGGTAATTATTTCTTATGTTTTAAAATCTCTTTTTCAAAGCTTGACAGGAAGTTTGATGACAGTTGATTCTGAAGTTTGGTTTAAGTCATTTTCAAGTAAAAATTTCAGTGTTATACCCTTTCACTTTATAGTAATTGTTGCCACTCTTTTAACCTGTATAAAGGGTGCAAGTTCTATAGAAAAAGCAAATAAAATTATGATGCCACTTTTTTTCATTTTATTTGTAGTTTTGGCTTTTAGAGTTGCTTTTCTTCCAAAAGCTTTTGAAGGATATAAATTTATGTTTACGCCTGATTGGAAGATGGTTCTTCATCCAAAGGTTCTTGTAGGTGCTATGGGGCAGGCATTTTTCTCCCTATCAATAACAGGAAGCGGCATGATTGTTTGTGGAGCTTATTTAAATAAGGATGAAGATATAGTTGCAGGAGCAAAACAAACTGCAATTTTTGATACTATAGCGGCTCTTGTAGCAGCTCTCGTTATGATACCTGCACTTTTTTCTTTCAGTGAAAATCCTGAAGGAGGACCGGGTTTATTATTTGTAACTCTTCCTAAAATTTTACAAAATATGAAGGGGGGAAGAATATTTGCCCTAGCTCTATATCTTGCAGTTTTATTTGGCGGAATTTCTTCTTTACAAAACATGTTTGAAGTAGTTTGCGAATCCATTCTTCATAATTTTAAAAAGCTGAACAGAAAAACAGTTTTGGCATTTATAGGATTAGTAGCCTTTATACCGGGAATTTTCATGGAACCTATAGGAGGAGTTAAGGGAGCAATCCTTGGAGGCTGGGGACCTTGGATGGACCTTGTTTCCATTTATATTATTCCTATGGGAGCAACTCTCGGTGCTTTCTCATGGTTCTGGATTATGGACAAAAATGCACTAATAAATGAAATAAATACAGGAAGTAAAACTAAATATACAAAAACTTGGTACTACCTTGGAAAATTTATTTATGTACCAATGGCTGCGATTTTATGTTTTGTAGCTTTATATTTTAAAGTTGCCTTTTAAAATGTATTAAAAAAAGACCTTACTTAAAAAGTAGGGTCTCTTTTATTTCAAAAACAAATTTACCTGTTTTCATTATTGTTATCTACGGCTTTTCTTCTTTTTTTCTTTTTTGAAGAATTATTTTCATCTGATATTAAATCTTTATTTTTAGATTTTCTTTTTTTACTGCTTTTAGATTCGCTGTTATTATTTCCAGATGAATTTTTCTTTTTTGAAGAATCTTTATCTTTATCTTTATCTTCATCTTCATCATCATACCAAGATAATTTTTGAACATTTCGAGGTTTTGTATTTTCTGCAAACATTTCACTATAACCATTTACATATTTTCTATAGATTCCATCAGGTTTTTCAAAATCTTCATTTTCAAGACCTTCATGAATTGGAGTCATTATATGTCTAAAAACAGTTGCAGCTTTATCAGAGGAGAATCCCAAGCTTTCATGCCTGTCGTTAGCAAGCATAACAGAGCAAGTATAATATGGGGTAAATCCTACAAACCATGCTTCTTTTTTTTGATTTGTAGTTCCAGTTTTACCTGCAGTTGTCATCCCTGGCACTCTTGCATTTGTTCCTGTTCCTCTTCTTACTACTTCTTTTAAAATATCAGTTAAAATATAGGCATTTTGAGGACTTGTAACTTCCTTTTCTTCCATTTTGTGTTCATAAATAACCTCACCGGAATTTGTTAAAATTTTTGAAACCATGTAAGGCTTTTTGAAAATACCCTTGTTTGGAAAAACTGTGTAAGCACCTGCCATTTCCAAGGGGCTTATTCCTCTGTACATTCCTCCAAGGGAGAGGGAATAACCTATATCTTGAACTCTATCAACTGTTGTTACTCCTAAACTTTCAAGAGTATCCATAATTGAATAGAAATTTTTATCATCATTAACGTGCTGAGAATAAACAGAATTTTTGTTTTTTCTATCGTTAAAATCAGTGTTTATATCCCTTGAAACAAGATAAGTTCCAACATTTGATGACCTTACAAGAAGTTGCCTTATTGTTTGCCAACCCCTATAAGAACCGACATTTGTGGGTTTATAAGTTATATAAGGAAGATTAACGTATTTTAAGTTTGAATCTAAATAAACATCGCCAGCTGTTGCACCATGGTTAAAAGCTGCCAAGTAAGGTCCTATAGGCTTTATTGAAGATCCAGGAGATCTTGGAATTAAAGCTCTATTTGCATTTCTTCCTCCACCGACTCCACGACCACCAACAAGAGCTACAATTTTATTGCTTCCGTTTTCTATAATGACAGATCCAATTTGAGGTTGAGGATCTCCTGATTCATTAACCCAACTCCTTGGATAAAGAGAGGGGTTTGAAACTGTATCTTCAAGAGATTTTTGAACTTTTGTATCCATAACAGTGTGGATTTTAAGACCGCCTTTATAAATTTTTGCATTTGCTTCTTCTTGGGAGTAGCCTAAACTTTCTAAAATTTTTATACTTTCATCAAGAGCACTTTCCACATAGTATGAAGAAATTCCCTTTTTCTGTTTTACACCTAAATTTAAATTTATGGTTTCATTCATTGCAGCATCAAAATCTTCTTTACTAATCTTTCCTTGTTGAAGCATGGCTTTTAAAATCTTATGTTGCCTTTCAAGTGATACCGGATTAAATTGAGCCTTCATTGGAGTTAATTGATTAGACTCAACAAGGCGATAGTCAAAATTATCAATTTTTCCCATATCAAAAAGTTGTTTAGCAATATTTAAGGTATTTTCATCATTGGGATTTACAGAAGGGTCTATAGGGACCATTTCAATTTGAAGTTCCTGTAAATTATCTGAAGATTCAATTTTAACTCTGTTATAAGGTGTATATTTTTCAGGATAATTTGTAATACCTGCAATTAAAGCACATTCAGCAAGGCTTAACTTAGAAACGTCTTTTCCAAAAAAGGTTTTGGAAGCTGCTTGCACTCCAACCGTTCCTTTAGAAAAACCTGCAGAATTTAAATAAGCTTCGAGAATTTGATCTTTATTTAAATCTTCTTCGATTTTGTAGGCATAATAAATATCTCTTAGCTTTCTTTCAATGTTTTTTGATCCGCTTGTATATAAGTTTTTTGCAAGCTGCATAGTTATAGTTGAACCACCTTGATCGAAAGATCCGCTTTTTATATCATAATATAAAGCACCTAAAAGTCTTTTAAAATCAACTGCGGAGTGATTGAAAAATCTTTCATCTTCAACAGAAATAACTGCATTTTTTAAATTGTCCGGAATTTTTTCAATGGAGACAAATTCAGCAAACTCATCTTTAACAAGAGCTTGTAATAAATTTTCATTGGAGTCATAAACTCTTGATGTTTCAAATAATTTATCTCTATATTTTTTAGGCTCTACAGGAGGAGCTTTTTTCAAGACTGAAACAAGACTTGTAGCAGCAATAGCTGAAACAGAAACTCCAACCATAGTTATAAGTAAAAATAATATTTTAAAAAATGAAGAAATCCGAAAATGTCTTCTTTTTCTTTTCTTTTTCATACAAACCTCCAATTACATAAAATTATAACAGAAAGCCCCTATTTTCAAAAGTAGTTAAAGTATTAATTAAATATTAAGAAAATTTGAAAATTTTTTAATAAAAAGATATACTAAAGAAGATTTTGAGGTGATTTATGGAACTTATGCTTGCACCTATGGCAGGTTATACAGATAAAGTTTATAGAGGCATTGCAGTTGATATGGGTTGTAACTCAACTATAACTGAAATGGTAAGTGCAAAAGCTCTTTTTTATAATGATAAAAAAACTTTGGAATTAATGGAACTTAATAACAATGAAAAAAATGCTCAAATACAACTTTTCGGAAATGATCCAAAAGTCTTTTCGGATATTGTAGATAAGATACCAAAAAATTTTAAGTTTATAAACATCAATATGGGTTGTCCTGCACCGAAAATTGTAAAAAATGGAAGCGGGTCGGCACTTCTTGATAGTCCTGATCTTTGCGCAGACATTGTAAGGGCTATAAAAAGTGAGACGGATACACCTGTTTCAATAAAAATAAGAAAGGGAATTTTTAATAGGAATCAGGGTATTGAAGTTGCAAAAAAATGTGAGAAAGCTGGAGCATCAATGATAATTGTCCATGGCAGAACAAGAGAAGAGTACTACAGTGGAAATAATGATTGGGATTTCATAAAAAATTTAAAAGAGTCTGTTTCCATAGATGTTATAGGAAACGGTGATATAAAAAATTATGAAGATGCTAAAAGAGCTGTAGAATTTTCGGGGGTAGATGGTCTTGCAATTGGCAGAGGTGCCATAGGAAATCCCTTTATTTTTAAAGAAATAAATTATAGAGAAAGAAATTTATATTATGAAGAGCCTTCATTAGAAGAAAAAATGAATATGTTTTTAAATCATTTAAGGCTTTTAATTGAATATAAGGGTCAAAGAATAGGGATAAGAGAAATGCGTAAACAGTTTGTGGGATATAGCTTCGGTTTGAGAAATTCAAAAAATATGAGAAATCAATTAAATAAACTGGATGAATATGAAGAAGTTGAGAAACTTATAAAAGAATATGTTTCAAAATACGCAGATTCCTTGACTTTACAAGGTTTTTTTAATATAATAGGTTGAATTAAAGGCGGATGCCTTATTTTTATTAGCGAGGTTTTAAAATTGGTAGAAAAAGATATATTTTTCACTCCTGAGGGACTTGAAAAAATAGAAAATGAAATAGAATATTTAAAAACTGTAAGAAGAAAAGAAGTTGCTGAAAGAATAAAAATAGCTCTTGGCTATGGAGATTTATCAGAAAACTCCGAATATGACGAAGCTAAAAATGAACAAGCTCAAGTTGAAGAAAGAATTGCAAAACTTGAAATGATGGTTAGAAATGCCAAAGTTATCGACGGAGATGCTTTAAATACCGATAAGGTTAATATAGGATCTATGGTTAAAGTTTTAGACGTTAAGACTAAAAAAGAAACAGTTTTTAATATTGTAGGTTCAGCAGAAGCTGATCCCCTTAAAGGAAAAATTTCAAATGAAAGCCCTGTAGGGGCAAAGCTGATTGGAAAAGAAATAGGCGACATTGTTGAGATAGAAGTTCCAAAGGGAACTATAACTTACAAAATAGAAGACATTTCTTTATAAGGAGGAAAAAATGGCAAAGCAGCCGCAAGATTTAAATGAAATGCTTCATATGAAGCGTAAAAAACTTGAGGAACTGAGAGAAAGTGGTAAGGATCCCTTTATTAATGAATCTTATCCTGTAAAAAATTATTCTCAAGAAATAAAAGATAACTTTGAAGAATACGAAGAAAAAGAAGTAGCCATAGCAGGCCGTGTAATGAGTAAAAGACGTCATGGTAAAATTGCTTTTTTGGATTTAAGAGATTCAAAGGGTACAATTCAAATATTTTTGAGAAAAGATTTTATGGGAGAAGATTACGATGTTATAAAAGACATTGATATCGGAGACATAATAGGAGTTACAGGTCTTGTATTTAAAACAGATGCAGGAGAAATTACAGTAAGAAGTTCTCAAGTAATTCTTCTAAGTAAATCTTTACAAATTTTACCTGAAAAGTGGCATGGTTTAAAAGATATAGATTTACGTTACAGACAGAGATATGTTGATTTAATTGTAAATCCGGAAATAAAAGAAATTTTTATAAAGCGTACTAAGATAATAAAAGCAATAAGAGAATATCTTGATAACAGAGGTTATTTAGAAGTTGAAACTCCAATTCTGGGAACAGTAGCAGGAGGAGCAAACGCAAGACCCTTCTTAACTCACCACAACACTCTTGATATAGATATGCAGCTTAGAATTGCCAACGAGTTATTTTTAAAAAGACTTATAGTCGGCGGTTTTGACAAAGTTTATGAAATCGGTAAAATGTTTAGAAACGAAGGAATGGACGCAAGACACAATCCTGAATTTACTAACATAGAACTTTATGAAGCTTATGTTGACTATCAAGAAATGATGAGAATAACAGAAGGAATATTTGAATATGTTGCACAAAAAGTCTTAGGAACAACAAAAATAAATTATCAAGGAACTGAAATTGAACTTAAAGCACCATGGAGAAGAATAACCATGGAAGAAGCTATTAAAGAATATGCCGGAGTTGATTTTGAAAAAATTGAATCAGATGAAAAAGCAAGAGAAATTGCAAAGGCAAAGGGACTTGAAGTTCAAGAATCTTGGACAAGGGGAAAAGTTATAAGCGAAATGTTTGAAGAATTTTGCGAAAGTAACTTAGTTCAACCTACATTTGTAATAGGACATCCCGTTGAAGTATCACCCCTTGCAAAGAGAAATCCTGATGACCCAAGAATAACTCAAAGATTTGAAGCATTTATCAATACTTGGGAGCTTGCAAATGCCTTTTCTGAATTAAATGACCCCATAGATCAAAGAGAAAGATTTGAGCAACAAGTAAGAGAAAAAGAACTTGGAGATGATGAAGCTCATCCAATGGATTATGACTTCATAAACGCCATAGAAGTAGGACTTCCGCCTACAGGAGGACTGGGTATAGGTGTTGACAGGATGATTATGCTTCTTACAAATCAACCTACAATAAGAGATATAATTTTCTTCCCAACAATGAAGCCAATAGGCTTAGAAAAGGCAGAAAATGGGGGTTTGTCAAAAGAAACTTACGAAACTTACGACAAACTTACGACAGAAGAAATTGACCTTTCAAAAGTGAAAGTTGAACCATTATTTGAAGATATGGTAGACTTTGAAACTTTCTCAAAATCTGATTTTAGAGTTGTAAAGGTTAAAAACTGCGAAGAAGTTCCTAAGTCAAAAAAACTTTTGAAATTTACATTAGATGATGGTTCTGAAAAAGAAAGAGTTATTTTATCTGGTATTAAGGAATATTACAGCGCGGAGAGCTTAATTGGAAAGACACTACTTGCAATTTGTAATCTTCCTCCTCGTAAGATGATGGGAATCGACTCAGAAGGTATGATTATATCTGCAATTTGTGAGTATGACGGTGAAGAAAAACTTAACTTAATAATGCTGGATGATAATATTCCAGCAGGATCAAAATTATATTAAAGGACACGCTAATTATGAAACTGGGGTTTGTTATGAATCCCAGTTTAATTTTTAGGAGTATGTATGAGATGGATAATTAGAATAATTTTATTACCGATAAGATTAGTGTTGAGTTTGCTCATAGCTTTTTTAACCTTCATATTAAGTTTGAGTACTGCGTTGTTAAGCGTAGTTTCTACTTTGATTTTTATAATTGGAATAGCTAGCATTTTTCAAGGAGACAAGCAAATTGTAATTGAAGCACTAATATTAGCATTTTTATTTAGTCCATTTGGATTACCTAAATTAGGTATATATGTTATTGGATTATTAGAATTATTAAACTATACAATAAAATCAATTTGAAGAAAAATAAATATAAGACAACCGTAGACGATAGAAAGTAATAATTCTGTCGTCTTTTTTATTTCAAAGAAAGGAGGTAGGGATGAATTTTGATTATTTTTATAATAGGCAATCTGAGATGTATAACTTCATTAGGTTACCTATGGTATTAATGGAAGATGAAATTTTTAAGAGCATTTCTATTGAAGCTAAAGTTTTGTATTCATATATGCTTAATCGAATGGGTCTTTCATATAAAAATGGCTGGATAGATGAAGATGGAAAAGTCTTTATTTACTACACAATTGAAAGTATAAAAGATCAATTTAATTGTGCGAGTGAAAAAGCGAATAAATTAATAGCTGAACTTGATATTAAATCAGGAATAGGACTGATTGAAAAGAAAAGACAAGGACTGGGAAAGCCTAATAGAATTTATGTTAAAGACTTTATGAGCATATTTAATAATATGGAATTAAAAAATCAAGAAGTTCGAAAAACAAAATTCCAGAAGTTCGATAATCGAAATTCAAGAGATTCGAATATCGAAAGTCAAGATTTTCGAAAATCGGAAGGTAACTATAACAATATTAGTAATAATGAGTTAAGAAAGAATGATTTTAGTAAGGGACAAAAGCCTTATGGAATATATAAAAATATATTTTTGACTGATGAAGAATACAAGGACTTAACAAATGAGTTAGGAAGTAGAATTAATGAATACATTGATAGATTGTCGTCATATATGAAAGCAAATAACAGAGTGTATCAAGACCACAAGGCAACGATAATTAATTGGTATCTTAATGATCAGGCAAAAAACATTAATGATAATACAACAAAGAAAATGAATTACGATATAGGAGAGAGTTTATGAAAAACTTAAAAGATTTTGTATTAAGAGAAAATGATATTGAAAGAAATGGACATATCTATTGCAAGGTATGTGGTACAAGAGTAGATGGAGAATTACTTGACCTTGGATTTACAAAGTTTATTCCTAGAATTAAATGTGAATGTGAAATAAAAAGAGATAAGGAAAACGAAGAAAGAGAAAGACTGATGAGAATATCGACATTGAAAAGAGATTGTTTTTCATCGCCAAACCAACACCAATATACTTTTGAGAGATTCTTAAATGAAAAAGGTCAAGCTTACAAGGTTGCTTACAATTATGCTAAAAGTTTTGAACAAATGAAGGAAGACAATGTTGGACTTTTATTTTATGGAGATGTTGGCAGTGGAAAGACTTATCTTGCTTGTTCTATTGCAAATGAATTAATTGAAAGAGAACAAGTTAAAGTTAAGATTATGAATTTATCTCAGGTTATAAATCAAATACAAAAATCAGCATTTAAGCTAGATTCAAATGAAATTATAAGTAACCTCTCTAATATTCCTTTGTTAATTTTAGATGACCTTGGAATTGAAAGGGATACATCTTATGCAAGAGAACAGGTATATAACATTATAAACTCAAGATACTTAAAGGGTAGGCCGACAATTTTCACTACAAACTTATCATTAGAAATTATTCAAAATCCTAATATTGAACTTGAGTATCAGAGGATATATTCAAGAATACTTGAAATGACAATACCAGTTAAAGTTATAGGAGAAGATTTTAGAAGAAAAATCCATCAAGAGAAGTTAAGAAAATACAAAGAGTTACTTTTATATGGAGGTGGAATAGATGATTAATGAAGAAGTATCTAGGTCAAGTCTTAATCTTGAAGTAAGACTTGCAAAAGCAACAAGTAAAGCAATTCTTGATGCCTTAAAGAAAGTTCACAAGCAAATAGAAGAGCAAGGAGGTTTGAAAAATGTAATAAAAAATAATGGAGAAGAAGTAAAACTAAAAGATATGGTTAAAAAGGGACAGTTAGAAGAAATTAATCTAAAGGATCCTGAGTTAAAAGAACTAAAGAAAATTTTAAATAAACACGGAGTGAAGTTTTCTGTTATGAAAGATAAGGAAACTGGAAACCACTCTGTGTTTTTTCAATCTAAGGATATAAAAGTAATGGAACATGCCTTTAAAAAAGCAGTTAAGGAATCTGAAAGAAAGGCCGATAGAAAAGATTCAATAACGAAGACTATAAATAAGTTTAAAGATATGGCTAAGGATACCATTAGCAAAGATAAAGTTAAAAATAAACATAAGGAGCAAAGCTTATGATAAGTAATTTAAAAACATTTGAAAATAAGAATTTTGGGAAACTCACTGTTATAGAAAAAGACGGTGAGTTTTTCTTTATAGCTAATGAAGTAGCAACTATGCTAGGATATGTCAATCCAAGAAAAGCTGTTTATGACCATGTAGATGAAGAAGATAAGGGTGTAACGAAATGGAACACCCCTGGAGGAATACAGAATATTTCAATAATTAATGAATCAGGATTATATTCACTTATCCTCTCATCAAAACTACCACAAGCAAAAATATTCAAAGCTTGGGTAACTAGAGAAGTCTTACCAAGTATTAGAAAAAATGGAGGATATATAGCTGGTCAAGAAAAGAAAACTAACGAAGAGCTACTTGCAGATGCAATTCTGGTAGCCAATAGAATTATTGCCGAAAGAGAAGAAGAAATTGACGAATTAAGACCAAAGGCAGATTATTATGACAAATTAGTAGATTATAACCTACTTACAAACTTTAGAAATACTGCCAAAGAGTTAGGAATACCACAAAATCAGTTTATAAGCTTTTTAATGGATAAGGGATTAATTTATAGAGATAAGAAAAAGAAACTCTTACCTTATGCAGATAAGAACAAGGGATATTTTGAAGTCAAGGAATGGGTTGATCCACTAGGTACACTTGTAGGAATACAAACATTTATAACACCAAAGGGAAGACACTACCTACTAATTTTATTAGATAGTGAAGGTTTCTACGATGAATAAGATATTAGAAGCCATTCTTTCTGATATTAAAAACTTAATTAAAATAGACAACCCAAAGAAATTTATATTATCAAACATTCCCTATTTATCATTTTGCTACATTGGAAATATCTTTTCTAAGCACATAAATTCTTATGTAGGAGGAGATATTATTGATAGAATAATGGTGGGAATTTCTGATATAGGAACTTTATCTTATATACCAAGCCTTAATCCAAGGGACTTGTTAGTAGGTATATCAGTTGCTGCTCTTGTTAAGCTAATTGTTTATAGCAAAGGAAAAAACAAAAAGAAATATAGGCAAGGTAAAGAGTATGGATCTGCAAGATGGGGAGAAAGCAAGGATATTGCTCCATATATTGACCCTAAGTTTGAAAACAATGTTCTTATAACTAATACTGAAAGACTTACAATGAACTCAAGACCTAAAGATCCTAAATACGCTAGGAATAAAAATGTATTAGTAATAGGAGGTTCTGGATCAGGAAAGACAAGATTTTATGTAAAGCCAAATCTAATGCAAATGCACTCTTCCTATGTAGTAACAGACCCTAAAGGGACACTTGTGTTAGAGTGTGGAAAAATGCTTTATGAAAATGGATATGACATAAAGATTTTAAACACAATAAACTTTAAAAAATCTATGAAATACAATCCCTTTGCTTATTTGAGAAGTGAGAAAGATATTTTAAAGCTTGTCCAAACAATAATTGCTAATACTAAGGGAGATGGAGAAAAGGCAGGAGAAGATTTTTGGGTAAAGGCTGAAAAGTTATATTACACTGCCCTCATCGGTTATATATATTATGAAGCACCTGAAGAAGAAAAGAACTTTAAAACACTCTTAGATATGATTGACGCAAGTGAGGTTAGAGAAGATGACGAAACCTATATGAATCCAATTGATAGGCTTTTTGAGGCTCTTGAAAAGAAAGACCCAAGTCATTTTGCAGTTAAGCAATACAAGAAATATAAACTGGCAGCAGGAGTAATAGAATTAAGGAGAACACTTAATCACTGTTTTAGTGAAATATGTACTTCTTAATTCTTTTTTATTTAAGAAATTAAGAGGAAGGAGGAAAAAGTGAGGAATTTTGAAAAGATAACAGCACTCTATGAGAGATTAAGTCGAGATGATGAACTTGAAGGAGAAAGTAACTCAATCGTTAATCAAAAGAAAATCCTTGAAGAATATGCAAGTAAGAATAATTTAACCAACATCATCCATTTTACAGATGACGGAATAAGCGGGACACAGTTTGACAGACCGGGATTTATGGCAATGATGAACGGAGTCAATCAAGGAAATATTGGTTGTATCATTGTAAAAGATATGAGCAGACTTGGCAGAGATTATCTCAAAGTCGGTCAATGTATGGAGATACTAAGACAAAAGGGCGTAAGACTAATCGCTATCAATGATAATGTAGATAGTTTTTACAGAGAAGATGATTTTACTCCCTTTAGAAATATCATGAATGAATGGTATGCAAGAGATACATCAAGAAAAATACAATCGACTTTCAGGTCAAAAGGCGAAAGTGGGAAACATACTGCAAGCACACCGCCTTATGGCTATATCAAAGATGAAAAAGATAAAAACAAATGGATAGTAGATGAAAAAGCAGCAGAGATAGTAAGGCGAATATTTAACCTGACCATGCAAGGCAATGGTCCGTATCGAATAGCAAAGATATTGGAGAGTGAAAAAGTAGATATACCCGCCTATCATCAACAGAAATTAGGCTATGGACTATATCAAAGCAAAAACTTTGAACATCCCTATCGTTGGTGCAGCTCAACAATAGCAAGCATTTTAAAGAAACAGGAATACTTGGGGCATACAGTCAATTTCAAAACAAGAAAGCACTTCAAGGACAAGAAAAGCAAATATGTATCCGAGGATAACTGGCTTATTTTTGAAAATACACACGAGCCAATCATAGACCAAGAAACCTTTGATAATGTGCAAAGGATAAGAGGAAATGTAAAAAGGTATCCTGACGGTTGGGGAGAATATCACCCACTCACAGGACTAATGCATTGTGCAGATTGTGGGAGCAAGATGTATGTTCATAGAACAAGCAATTATAAGAATATTCCCTATTACACTTGCAGTGCCTATACCAAAACACCTTGTGGCACACTTTGTCCATCAGCACACAGAATAAAAGCAGAAGCGGTCTTAAACCTTATTAGGGAAACACTAAAAGATATTAAAAAATACCTTAATGAAGATAATGAAGCCTTTATCCGTTCCATTCAAAATGAAATGGAAGAAAAGGAAAAAATAGAGATAGAAAAGAAACGCACAAGGCTTATTGACAGCAAAGGAAGATTACAGGAATTAGAAAGACTGATGTGTCGTATCTATGAAGATATGATCCTTAACAAAATACCAAATAGCAGATATGAAATACTAAATAACCAATATGAAACGGAGCAGATAACTTTAAGTAAAGAAATTAAGGATTTGGAGCAGCAGGTATCAAGATATGAAAAAGAAACAGACAGAGCTAAAAAATTTATATCTCTTATCAGTCGTTATGAAAACTTTGATGAACTTACAACCACAATGATAAATGAGTTTGTAGAAAAGATTGTCGTACATGAAAGAGATAGAAAAGGAAGTCAGACATCAAAGCAAAAGATAGAAATTTACTTTAATTTCATAGGCAATTATGAACTGCCACAGGCGGAGTTAAGTGATGAAGAAAAACAAAAACTTGAGGAAGAAGAAAGAAAAATAAAGAAAAGAAAAGACAAGCTACATCAAAATTACCTGAAACGAAAAGCAAGCGGAAAACAGAAAGAGTATGAAGATAAATATAAGGCAAGGAGAGAACAGAAGAAACAGGAGAAAATAAAGGTTTTGAAAAGAGTGGGGATACCGGTGAGTGAGTATATAAAAACAAATATTTAAACCTATCTTGACAAATATTGAATTTTGATTTATTATTAAATATATATTCAGTATTGGAATAGAAAGAGGTGTGCTATGGCACAAGTATTAAAAGAAGAAGTTAGAAATAGAATACTCGAAGCAGCAGAAAAAGTATTTTATAAAAAGGATTATAGAGGTGCCAAATTAACAGAAATTGCAAAAGAAGCAGATATTCCTGTGGCACTAATTTATACCTATTTCAAAAATAAGGCAGTTTTGTTTGATGCAGTAGTAAGTTCTGTTTATATAAACTTCGAGTCAGCTTTTAATGAGGAAGAATCTTTGGAAAAAGGTTCTGCTTCTGAAAGGTTTGATGAAGTTGGAGAAAATTATATTCATGAACTTTTAAAAGATCGTAAGAAGTTAATTATTTTAATGGATAAAAGCTCAGGTACAAAGCATACAGAAGCAAAACAAAAACTCATATCGCAAATGCAGGTTCATATTGAAGTAAGTTTAAAAAGACAATCGAAACAGGAATATGATCCAATGCTTGCCCATATTTTAGCCAGTAACTTTACAGAGGGACTTCTTGAAATAGCAAGGCATTATCAAAGTGAAAAGTGGGCAAAAGATATGCTAAAACTTATTGCAAAGTGTTATTACAAGGGAGTGGAATCATTGTAAGTTGATTTGATATTTAAATGCGATAAATTTAAATTTTTGGAGGAGATATTTTGAAGATATATAAAGATAAAGAAGAACTGAAATCTGAGATAAATAAAAGTTTTGAAAAGTATATTTCTGAATTTGATATTATTCCTGAATCTCTCAAAGATAAGAGAGTCCCTGAAGTTGACAGAACACCAGCAGAAAATCTTGCTTATCAACTCGGATGGACAACATTAGTTTTGAAATGGGAAAAAGATGAGAAAAACGGTTTTGAAGTAAAGACACCGTCGGATATGTTTAAATGGAATCAACTTGGAGAATTATATCAGTGGTTTACCGATACTTATGCTCATTTATCGATAGAAGAATTAAAGAAACGATTGAAAGAAAATATTATATCTATCTATACAATGATTGATACACTAAGTGAAGAAGAATTATTTCAACCGCATATGAGAAAATGGGCTGATGAAGCTACTAAAACAGCGACATGGGAAGTTTATAAGTTTATTCATGTTAATACGGTTGCCCCTTTTGGAACGTTTAGAACTAAGATTAGAAAATGGAAAAAGATTGTGCTATAATTTTTGATTTGCTGATACAGTAATTTAAAAAAATATAGTGATCGGATAAAATAGACTTTGCGTAATCAGCAAAGTCTTACTTTAAACCTTAATACTGAATTGAAATTCAATATTATTCAATTTTGAAAGGAGAGTTGTTCATGCCGGAAAAAGAATTAAGGAAAAAAGTGATTGGGAAAAATAGTTTATCCAATTCACTTCTTGCTTTAAAAATAGTATTTGATTTGATACCACAAATCTTACTTGTATATTTGATTAGTTCTTTAATCACAAACAATATTAACGAAGGTAATTTAAAGTATATATTCTTGGGAATCTTTATATCGTTTGTATTAAAAGGAGTGTTTTATTATTTTGCAACAAAGGTTGCCCATGAGAAAGCATACGAAAAATTAACAGAACTTAGGTTAGATATTATCGGTCATCTGAAAAAACTAAGTTTGGGATTCTTTAAAGAACATAATACAGGAGAGCTTACCAACATTGTTCAACATGATGTAGAGCAAGTGGAAGTATACCTTGCCCATGGTCTTCCTGAAATAATGGCAGTTACACTTCTGCCTACCATTATTTTTGTAGCTATGATTTTTGTTGATTGGCGTCTTGCTCTTGGAATGATTGCTGGAGTTCCACTCATGTATTTGGTAAAAGTTCTTTCACAGAAAACAATGGATAAAAACTTTGCTATTTACTTTAACCATGAAAATAAGATGAGAGAAGAGCTAATGGAATATGTAAAAAATATTTCTGTGATTAAGGCTTTTGCTAAAGAAGAGGAGATTAGTGAAAGAACATTAAAAACGGCAAGAGAATATATTTACTGGGTTAAAAAGAGCATGGGAGCAATTACAATTCCAATGGGACTCATTGACATATTTATGGAAATTGGAGTAGTTATTGTCATGATTTTGGGAAGTATATTTCTTTACTATGGAAATATTACAACCCCTAATTTTATACTTGCCATTATTTTATCGTCTGCTTTTACTGCATCTATAAGTAAGACGGCTACATTGCAACATTTTTCTATTGTGTTTAAGGAAGCACTAAAGGCGATTGGAAAAGTTTTAACAGTTCCGCTTCCAAAGAAAAAGACAGAACAAGGTTTAGAATTTGGAAATATAGAATTTAAAGATGTGAATTTTGCATACGGAAAAGATAGCTTTGAGCTTAAAAATATCAATTTGAATTTTAAGAAAAATAGTTTGAACGCCTTTGTAGGAGCAAGTGGTTGTGGGAAAAGTACTGTATCTAATTTGCTTATGGGATTTTGGGATGCAGATGAAGGACAAATACTGATAAATGGAAAAGATATAAAAGAATATAGTCAAGAAAATATCTCAATGCTGATTGGTAGTGTGCAACAAGAAGTTATCCTTTTTGATTTAAGTATTTTTGAAAATATAGCAATTGGAAAACTAAATGCAACAAAAGAAGAAGTCATAGAAGCTGCTAAAAAAGCAAGATGCCATGATTTTATTTCAGCATTGCCAAATGGATATGAAACACGAGTAGGTGAAATGGGAGTTAAGTTATCTGGTGGAGAAAAACAAAGAATCTCCATAGCAAGAATGATACTGAAAAATGCACCGATTTTAATATTAGATGAAGCAATGGCAGCTGTTGATAGTGAAAATGAAAGACTAATCGGCGAAGCAATTGACGATTTAAGCAAGGATAAAACCATTATTACAATTGCTCATCATCTAAACACAATTAGAGATTCAGACCAAATTATAGTTATGGATAAGGGTGTTGTTCTTGATGCAGGAAGCCATGAAGAGTTGATGAAAAGATGTGAGTTCTATAAGGATATGGTTGAAGCACAGAACAAGGTAGATAGATGGAATTTGAAAGAGGTGGTAACAGAAAATGTTTAGAGAAATGTTAAAGCTGCTTACAAAAACCGGCAAGAGAGATTTGATTATATCAAGTGTATTCTTTGCCCTTTATGGACTAAGCTCCATAGCCATGATTGTTATCGTATTTTCTATACTGTTTCAGATATTTGATGGGACGAGTTTAGCAAGTTTATATAAAGGTTTTATTGCAATTGGGTTACTTGTAGTATTCAAAGGCATTTGTAATATGGTTGCAGATATGAAAAAGCATAGTGCAGGTTTTGATATTGTTCAGCAAATCAGAGAACGCATGATTATTAAATTGAAAAAATTCAGTTTGGGATTTTATACCAATGAAAGACTGGGAGAGATCAATACAATTTTACACAAAGATGTTGATAATATGTCTCTTGTTGTAGGACACATGTGGTCGAGAATGTTTGGCGATTTTTTGATAGGTGCAGTCGTATTTATCGGTCTTGCAAGTATTGATTTCAAACTTGCTATTCTAATGGCTGTATCTGTTCCGATTGCACTTGTCTTTCTATATCTGACAATTAAGCAATCTGAAAGAATAGAGAATCAGAATAATTCAGCACTTCTTGATATGGTTAGCTTATTTGTTGAATATGTTAGAGGAATACCTGTACTAAAGAGTTTTTCAAACAATAAAAGCTTGGATAATGAGCTTATGAACAAGACAAAAAAGTTTGGAGAAACAAGCAAAGTAGCTTCAAGATTCAAGGCAAAACAGCTATCTATATTTGGGTTTTTACTGGATATTGGATATTTAGTTCTTTTAATTGCAGGAGCAATACTTGTTATAAAGGGAAGTCTTGATGTACTTAATTTTATTATCTTTGCAGTAATTTCAAAAGAGTTTTATAAGCCGTTCGCTTCTATGGAACAACACTATATGAACTATGTTTCGGCGGTAGATAGTTACGAAAGACTTTCAAGAATTTTATATGCAGATGTAATCCCGGATAAAGTGAATGGAATTGTTCCGAAAGATAATGATATAGCTTTTGATAACATTGGATTTTCCTATGAAAAAGATGAATTTAAAATGGAAAAATTGAGCTTTTCTATTGCTGAAAAAACAATGACAGCCTTAGTTGGAGAATCAGGTAGTGGAAAGACCACTATAACCAACTTACTTCTAAGATTTTATGATGTGCATAAAGGAAAAATTACACTCGGAGGAATTGATATAAGGGATATTCCTTATGATGAGCTTTTAGACCGTATTAGCATTGTCATGCAGAATGTTCAATTGTTTGATAACACGATTGAAGAAAATATCAGAGTAGGTAAAAAAGGAGCTACAAAAGAGGAAATCATTGAAGCTGCAAAGAAAGCAAGAATACATGATTTCATTATGAGTTTACCAAAAGGTTATGAAACTGATATTGGCGAAAATGGAGGAATTTTATCAGGTGGACAAAGACAAAGAATATCTATTGCAAGAGCTTTTCTAAAAGATGCACCGATTTTAATTCTTGATGAAATGACAAGTAATGTTGATCCTGTAAATGAATCTTTGATACAGGATGCTATTACAGAACTTGCAAAGAATAGAACTGTACTTGTAGTGGCTCATCATTTAAAAACAATTCAAAAAGCTGACCAAATTCTCGTATTTCAAAAAGGAAATTTACTTGAAAAAGGAAAGCATGGTGAACTTCTTGCGAAAAATGGTTACTACACAAAATTATGGAAAGCTCAGTACGAGGTATAATCATGATTTTGTTAAAAAATGTTTCTTATGAATGGGAAGATGGGCGAACTGCTTTAAAAAATATCAATCTTGAAATTAAAAAAGGTGAATTTGTTTTAATTTCAGGGAAAAGTGGAAGTGGTAAAAGTACTCTTGGAAGTGTAATGAATGGTCTTATTCCACATTATTACAAAGGCAAAATGCAAGGAGAAGCCTTTGCGTCCGGAAAAGATATAAGCAAATTATCGCTTCATGAAATAGGGCGTATTGTAGGTACTGTATTTCAAGATCCAAGAAGTCAATTTTTCACGACAACGACAGATGAAGAAATAGCTTTTGGGCTTCAAACTATCTGCAAATCAAGATATGAAATCAAACAGAGAGTAGAAGAAGTATATGCAGAGCTGGATATTGAGGAACTGAAAGGAAAATCTGTTTTTGAATTATCAAGCGGGCAGAAACAAAAGATAGCTATTGCAAGCATCTATGCAATGAATCCGAAAGTTTTAATTTTAGATGAGCCTTCAGCAAATTTGGATATGAAAGCAACATTTGACCTATTTTTAATTTTGGAAAAATTAAAGAAAAAGGGAACAACTGTTGTTCTAATTGAACATCGTTTGTACTATGTAAAATCTTTATTTGACCGTTTTCTTTTGGTTAAAGATGGAGAGATTGCACAGGACTTGAGTCGGGAAGAAGTTATCCATCTTGAAGGGAAGTTTTGGGATGATAATGGACTAAGAACTCTTGAATTAAAAGAATACAGGATAAGTGAGAAGAAAGATTTATATCAATTAAATGATGAAAGTATCAGTGGGAAAGGCTTGAAATTTTGTTACCCAAGTGCAACTAAGGTTGGAAATAAGCAAAATCAATACATCTTAAATCATCTTGATTTCAATATGGAGTGTGGAAAAGCCATTGGTCTTATTGGGTTAAATGGTACTGGGAAAACTACTTTTGCAAGGGTAATTTCAGGACTTGAGAAGATAAAAGAGGGGAAAATATGGGCGGAAAAAGATAAAGAGTTGAATCGTAAAGATTTAATGGATATGTCATATTTTGTATTTCAGGATTCAGACTATCAGTTATTTTCGGAAAGTGTACTTGATGAAATGCTGCTTGGTATTTCAAATAAAGATAAAAAAGAAAATACCCAAAAGGCAAAGTCTATTTTGAATGTTCTTGGCTTAGATAAATATATAGATAAGCATCCGTTTGCTTTATCAAGAGGAGAAAAACAAAGACTGACAATAGCTTGTGGAATGATGAAACAGGCAAAAGTTTTCATCTATGATGAACCAACATCAGGTTGTGATAAAGACTCAATGCTTTCAGTCGCAAAACTGATTGAAGAACAATTAAAAAAAGGGATAACAGTTTTGGTAATAAGTCATGATTTTGAGTTTTTAGCGAACACAGTGAGTAAGCTCTGGGTAATGGGAGATGGAAAAATAGAAAGTGTTTTGAATATGAGTGAAAGTAATAAAATTCTCATATTGGACAAGATGAGAGGAGGTAGATAACTTGATGGATAGAAAAACAGTCGATCCGAGAATAAAACTTACTCTACTTCCAATTGTTGGATTTACGAGCTTTTTTATAAGCGATACAATTCTACTTTTCGGACTGATTCTCTTTGCCTTTTTTCTGTATGTATACAGCAGTATGTGGAAAAGAGCATTACGCTTTATTTTGTTTTTTGTGATTTTATACTGCATAGAGTTATGGCTTGGAAAGTTTTGTGAAGCAAGTATCGTATTTGCAATATATATGTTTATTTACTTTGCATCAAGGATGACCTTAATTGCTATGTTTGGTGGATATATAACAAAGACTACAAGTGTAAGTGAAATGCTTGAAGCATTAAATAGAATGAAAGTACCAAGAAGCATTGGTATACCTTTTAGTGTTTTGCTTAGGTTTGTACCAACTATAAAAATAGAACTCAAGGCATTAAAAGAGAATATGAAGATTCGAGGAATCGTAACAAGTAGATTTTTCCCCTTGCTACATCCAATTAAATATATTGAATATACGCTTGTTCCGCTTTTAATGAGAATGATTAAGATTTCAGATGAACTGTCAGCTTCAGCACTCATTAGAGGACTTGATAGTGATGAGAACAGGGTTACATTAACAAAATTGAGGTTTAGAACAACGGATTTGTTGATTGGACTATTAGGAGCTTTGATGATTGCTCTTGTGATAGTAATACAGAAAATTTATTAGGAGGACTTTTATGAAAAACAAATTAAATGGTCGTGATTTTATTACAATCGGAATCTTTAATGCAATTGGAATTGTCATATACATGGCGGTTGCATTTGCTATGGCAACAACAGTGATTGGAGGATTTATTGCTTCAGGAGTTAGCTTTATGGTAGCTGCTACCGTTTATATCCTTATGGCTTTGAAAGTTAAAAAGAAGGGCGTATTTACAATATCAGGAACGCTTCTTGGTTTAATTGCATTGTCAGGAGGACATTTGCCTCATGCAGTCTTTGCTGTAATCGGTGGAATTATATGTGATTTGATTATAGGAAATTATGAGAGCAAGGGACGAATGATTATTGGATATGGGATATTTGCATTAGCGGATTTTTTAGGGACAGTAATTCCTGTGATTTTATTCGGAACAGCTTCTTTTGTGGAAAGAGCATCAAAATGGAAAATGAGTGAAGCACAAATAAATGAAGCATTATCTTATTTCAAAGTTTCATGGGCAGTAGGCTTTGCCTTGATAACATTTGTTCTTGCTTGCATAGGAGCATTCGTTGCAACAAAGATACTCAAAAAGCATTTTGAAAAAGCAGGAGTGATTTAATAATAAATTTACTTAGGAGGGAAAATAATGGAGGGATAATTATGTCAAAACTTATAGTTTCGGTTTTCACAGAACGATATAATTATCCTTTTTTATTCTTGGAATTGCTTACACATAGCAATAATACTTTACCAGAAACGACCAAATAGAAAATTATATAAAACATTAGTTTTTAAGCCGAGAGGACTTTTTACGCCAAAGTGTAGAAGTCCTCCTTTTTTATTCTCAAAACCAAAACAGAGAACTTAAAAAGGAGGATGACTAAGTGGCAAAGAAAGAATATTACCTTTATGTAAAAGGCAAAGCCGTACCTGTAAGTGAAGAAGTCTACAAAGCCTATTGGAAGATAACAGAGCATGAAAAGTATCTCCAAAGAAAAGATTGGAAGCATAATGTAATACCATTTTCGGCACTGGATCATGATGGACACTTTGTAGATAACATCATAGATGAAAAGATAGACTTAGAAAAAATTGTAGAAGTAAAAATGCGAATTGAAGAACTTCATAAAGCATTAAATACTCTTACAAAAGAAGAACGAGAACTAATGGAAGCCATCTTCTACAAAGAAGAAAGTCTAAGGTCAATCAGCAGAAGAGAGAAAGTTACACATCAAGCAATCAGTGGGAGGAGGGATAGGATTTTAGAAAAACTGAGAAAGATTTTAGAAGATAAAATCTAAAAACTTGGAAAGGTTAAGTGTCAAAAAAGGTGCTTAACCTTTCTTTATGGAAACAAGCAGATACCAAAACGGAGGAATTAAAAATGAAGAAAGAAAAAACATTACAGGAAGTACAGGAACAAATTTCTGAACTTCAGGAAGAAAGAGAAAAGTGCGATGTAAAGCTGAAACAATTACAAAATCAAGGCAAAAAATTAGAAAAACTGGCAAATGAAAAGGAACGAAAAAGAAGAAATCACAGGCTCATACAAAGAGGCTTGATAGTAGAAAGAGTAATTGAAAATTCCCTTATGTTTGCCAATGAGGAGATAGAAGAACTACTTAAAGTTGCTACTGATACAGAAGAATACAGACAAGCCTATGAAGAAATGATAAATGGAAAAGATATGGAAGATGAAACAGATATTGAGTGAACAGAATAAAAAAACTTAGTTTTTTCAGAAGCTCCCTGCAAGGGCAAAAAGCTTCGCAGAACGCAAAACACCCTTTAGGGTGTATAATTGCGCCCTTAGAAAAACTAAGGGATTTTAGCAAGTATTAAAAAATCCAAAACTTAATAAAAATATACGGATAAAGCAGATAGGAAAAGATACAAAAAATAGCCTGTCTGCTTTTTTCCTTTACCTAAAAACAAATAAAAAATGAAAGGAGCTTATGAAGATGGCAGAAACATTTCACTTTAATATTTCCATGATAAGCAGAGGAAAAAGTAAATCGGCAGTTGCAAGTGCAGCATATATCTCTTGTGAGAAAATCAAAAATGAATGGGATGGAGAAGTTCATGACTATCATAATAAAAAAGGACTTTTACATTCAGAAATCTTCTTGCCGGAGAATGTTCCCATAGCATTAAAAGATAGAACTACTTTATGGAATAGCGTTGAACTAAATGAGAAAGCAAGTAACGCACAGCTTGCAAGAAACTTTATTATTGCTCTACCAAAAGAATTATCCTTTGAAGAAAACAAGAAACTCATTACCGACTTCATACAAGAAAATTTTGTATCAAAAGGAATGATAGCAGATCTTGCCATTCATGATGAAAGTGATGAAGAAAATAATAATATCCATGCACATATTATGACTACCCTTAGACCAATCAATGAAAAAGGAGAGTGGCAGGCAAAAAGCAAAAAAGAATATGTTCTTGATGAAAACGGAGAAAAGATAAAACTAAAAAGTGGAAACTACAAAACAAGGAAAATAGAACTGACGGATTGGAACGATAAAGGAAATGCAGAGAAATGGCGAGAGAATTTTGCAAGCCTTTGTAATCAGTATTTAGAAAAAAATCATCAGGAAAAGAGAGTGGATCATCGCTCCTACAAAAGACAAGGGATAGAAGAAATCCCAACCATACATTTAGGAGCAAGTGCAAGTGCCTTAGAGAAAAAAGGAATCGAAACCGACAAAGGAAACATCAACAGAGAAATCAAAAAGCATAATTCCTTAGTAAAAGCCATCAAGAACAAGATAAAAGAAATCACTTCATGGATAGACTCTTTACTTGGAAATCTGCAAGCAAAATACGATGAGTATAAACAGACCAAGAAAGATGAACTGGAGAACAAAGCAGAACTCTTTAACCTTTATGAATATATTTCTATCTACAACGAAATACAGGGAGAAAAAATAAAAAATCTATCCTACTATGGACAGATAAAAAAGGGAAATGCAGACCTAAAGAGATTTGTAAAAGCAATCTACTATCTAAAAGATAATCATCTTCAAACCATAGCAGACCTACAAGAAAAAGTCATTGAACTGGCAAAGCAAAGTAAAAAGATAAGTGGTGATATTCAGAGTAAAACACAAAGAATTAAAGACCTAAATCAGTGTGTACGCTGCATAGATTCTATAAAAGAAAACAAAGAAGTCTATCAGGAATACAAAAGCAAAACCATATTCAAAGACAGCTTTTATAATTCTCATAAAAAAGGAATAGACAGATACCTAAGAGCAAGAAAGACCATAGAAAAGTTTACCGGGACATCAGCCATAAAGTCGAGTGTTTGGCAAAAAGAAATATTAATCCTTGAAAAAGAGATACAAAATTTAACCGAAGATAAAGCTAAAGTACAAGATGAATTTAAGCAGATAGACCATATCAAATATGCAGTAAAGATTGTCAATGACGAGTATGGAATAGACCTAATCATAGAAATAGACAAGGCAATTAAGAGAGGAGATAAACCAAGTGTTATTGCACAACTGAAAAAATTTCAGGAGCAAGAGGAAAGAAAGGGGCAGTACAAACAAAAAGCCAAGGAAAAGGCTAAAGAAAATTATAAAAATAAAGGGGAGGAAAGATAAAAATGGCAGACAACAGAAGATACTATTGGTTAAAATTGAAAGAAGATTTTTTTACAGATAAGAGAATCAAAAGGCTAAGAAAAATATCAGGAGGAGATACCTATACAATCATTTATCTTAAATTGCTTTTACTTAGCTTAAAAGATAGTGGGAAGCTGTATTATGATGGAGTAGAAACAGACTTTATCAAAGAGCTTGCCTTAACGATTGATGAAACGGAAGATGATGTAATGGTTATAGTGAACTATCTTATGGCACAAGGATTGATGGAGATAATCACAGAAAATGACGAGTATTTTTTAACAGAAATCCCAAGTCTTATAGGTTCAGAAACAGCGTCTACAAGGCGTTCGAGAAAATCGAGAGGACAAAAAGCGTTGCAATGCAACACTAATGCAACACATTGCAACCTTTTGCAACAAAATTGCAACGGAGATATAGAGAAAGAAATAGATATAGAGTTAGAAAAAGAGGGGGAGATAGAAAAAATATCCCCCGTTTTTTACGGAGAATATAAAAATGTTTCCTTAACAGATGAAGAATATGGAAAGTTAAAGGATAAAATGCAAGGTCATAGGGAGAAAATGATAGAAAAGCTTTCGACTTATATGCAAAGCACAGGAAGAAACTACAAAGACCATTATGCGACCTTAATTCATTGGTATGAACAAGATAAAGGGAAATTAAAGGAGTGTAGTAAATCAACAGTATATACCCTTGAAGATTATGACAAGGGAGAACATTTATAATCTCATATAAGACGGTGGAGAGGCTTTTTTAGAGCGTTAATGGCAAAAGAGGTATCAGAATATAGCTAAGTGTGAAAACATCATGTGAGGGCTTAAAATTGCAGTATGGAAAAATCATCGTATTTATGATAAAATGACAGTGATATGATAATAAACTCAGTTATAAAGAGAGGATATATAAATGCGAATTCAATTTACAGTAAACGATGAAGAACTGAAAATTTTAACTAAAAAAGTTATAGAGGGTAATTACCCAAGTATTAGTGAATATTGTAAGTGTAGCAGTTTACAAGAAAATACAAGTTATGTTGACTTATATAATACCTTACTAAATAAAATAAGCTTTTTGCCGAAAGACAAAGAATTTGTTTTACGAGAGTTAATAGCAACACCGCCGGCTTTGATTGGCAGATGGTTTTATGAAAATGTAAATAAGGGACTTGTGAAAAATGTAGAACACATCGGAAAAGCTGAAGGTGGAGTAGAAAAATATAAAAAGATATGAGACTTATTTCAAAAAGCTACGCAGTGCGTGGCGGATTGGAAAAGATATTTAGATAATTTTGGAGGTGCATTTCATGGCAGATGAAAATAAAGAGATAGTTATTGTAGATGATAAAACTATACAAGAAAAAATATATTTCATTCGTGGACAAAAAGTAATGCTTGATGCAGATTTAGCTGAAATATATGGTTATGAAACTAAAAACTTTAATAGACAGGTAAAAAATAATATTGAAAAGTTTGAAGGCGAAGATTTTATGTTTCAATTGACCGAGAATGAGTTTGAAAACTTGAGGTGCAAAAATTTCACCTCAAGTTGGGGCGGCTCAAGGTACCTACCAAATGCCTTTACGGAACAAGGTATTTATATGCTTATGACTGTATTAAGGGGAGAACTTGCGATTAGGCAAAGCAGAGCCTTAATTAGAACATTTAAGCAGATGAAAGACTTCATTATTGAAAATCAAGATTTTATCGGTTCAAAAGAATTAGTCCAAATAGCTATTCAAACCAACCAAAACACAAATGATATTGCAGAAATAAAATCTCAAATGGCTACTAAAGAAGATTTGAAAAAAGTAATGGATAATTTTATCGATCCGGACACTTACAAGCATTTCCTTTTGATGAATGGAGATAAGATTGAAGCGGATGTTGCCTATACAAAAATATATAAGTCAGCAAAGAAAAGCATTTACGTAATAGATAACTATATAGGCTTGAAAACCTTAGAATTATTAAGAGCTGCAAAAGACAATGTTGAAATTATAGTCTTTAGCGACAATGTGAAAAATAAAGATATGCTTACAAAAAACATCCTAAATGATTTTAGAAGAGATTATCCAAATATCAACTTAAAAATGAAGGTTGCAGGCAAAAAATATCACGATAGATATATTGCAATAGACTATGGAACAGAAAATGAAGCCTTTTATCTTTGCGGAGCTTCATCAAAGGACGCAGGAAATAAAATATCAAGTATTACCAAGATAGAAGAATCCTCTAAGGATATGTATCATACAATGTTTGGTGGAATGTTAAACAATAAGAATTTGAAAATTTAATATGCAGATAACAGAATAGACAGTTATATGAGCTTTAAGCAAGGCGGTAGAAGTAAAAATCTATCGTCTTTTTTAATTGCAACAAACAGGAGGAAAACTATATGCAAGAAAATAAAAATGAACAGAATACAGGAACAAAGACGATAAAGAAAATTGGGAAAGTAACCTATGAGGTTGTTGTCCACTTTAATGAAAATGCAACGGAAACCATGCAAGACAAATTAAAAAGGATAATGCTTAGAGAAATGGAGATGAAAAAACATCAAAAAGGAGATAAAAATGATTAGAAAGTCCTTGACAAGTTGTTACAGGAAAAACTGCCAAGTCAATTCTAATATCTTGTGGAGCAAGACTTGCACCTTTTGATATAAGAGAGCTTAGAGAACTAATGAGCGAAGATGAATTAGAACTCGATAAAATTGGAGATAGAAAAACTGCTTTATTCGTAATAATATCAGATACTGATGATACCTTTAACTTTGTAGTATCAATAATGTATTCCCAATTATTTAATCTACTTTGTGACAAGGCAGATGATGTATATGGTGGAAGACTTCCAGTTCATGTTAGGTGTCTACTTGATGAGTTTGCAAATATAGGATTAATTCCTAAATTTGAGAAACTAATAGCGACAATTCGTTCAAGAGAAATATCAGCAAGCATAATATTACAAGCACAATCTCAATTAAAAGCAATCTATAAAGATCATGCAGATACAATAGTTGGTAACTGTGACTCTACACTCTTTCTAGGAGGAAAAGAAAAAACGACAGTAAAAGAGTTATCAGAGACCTTAGGAAAAGAAACCATAGACCTATATAACACATCAGAAACAAGATCCAACCAAAAATCTTTTGGTCTAAATTACCAAAAAACTGGTAAGGAACTTATGAGCCAAGATGAAATAACTGTAATGGATGGCGGTAAGTGTATTTATCAGTTAAGAGGAGTAAGACCTTTCTTGTCTGATAAGTTTGATATTACAAAGCATAAGAATTACAAGTTGTTGGAAGATTATGATAAGAAAAACTTGTTTGATGTTGAAGAGTATCTAACAAATAGAGATAAGGTAAAGTTAAAATCAAGTTATAAAATAAATAGATTAAATATTTGAGTTTATGGAGAAAGCAAAATGTGTAAAAATAGAAAATCATCTTTAATTATATTAAATATAAATGGGGAGCAGTTTATTCTAGAAAGTGATACAGAACTCACTATGGATAAGAAAAATTATATTGAAGCAATATGTGAGACAATGTACGATGAAAGCAATGAATGGTATGAAGATATATATGATATGTCCCCATATGATATAGCTGAGCTATTTGAAAAAATAGTAAAAGAAGAAGTAGGAATAACTGTTACATTTAAAGCGATAGACCTTGAAGTATCGATTTTAGAAGACTAGAAATAAGGTATTAATAGGAGATAGAAATTAAAAATTCTCAGGGTAAATATCAGCAAGTACAATCTTAATTAAAAGCAATCTATAAAGACCATGTAGATACAATAGTTGGTAACAATGATTTTACACTCTTTCTAGGGGGAAAAGAAACTATAGACCTATATAACACATCGGAAACAAGATCAAATCAAAAATCTTTAGGTCTAAATTACCAAAAGACTGGTAAGGAACTTATGAGCCAAGATGAAATAACTGTAATGGATGGTGGTAAGTGTATATACCAGCTAAGAGAAGTAATACCTTTCTTGTCTAATAAATTTGATATTACAAAGCATAAGAATTACAAGTTATTGGAAGATTATGATAAGAGAAACTTATTTGATGTGGAAGAGTAATTTAAAGCAAAAAGGTAGGACTGAATTAAATGGAAATACAGTGATTACAAGATTGTAATATTTACTGTTATAACTACACGGACGAGGGTATATTTAATATAATAGAGCTATATAAGTTAGAATTTATGAGGGTGTTTTTATGGAAAAATTTAGAAAAATGTTAATATATTTGATTATAATCATTCTTGCATTTTATCTAGCGCCATTTCTTATTATAGATACTGGAAGTGGTATGTTCATTTTATTAATTGCAATTCCAATTATATGCTTAATTGTTTCATTGATTTATGGAATGAAAAATTCGTTTAATTGGTTATTTTCTTTGTTTGTTATGTTGTTATTTATACCGACTATATTTATCTTTTACAACGATAGTGCAGCTATTTATATATTGGCATATGGGATAATTTCAGTAATTGGTAACTTTATAGGAAGCTTGCTTTTTGAGAAAAATCAATAGATTAAAAAATTCCAGTTTGCAGAGTTAAACAATTAAATAAACGTTCAATAAACACAATAGATGATAGAAAAGCGTAAAGTTATTCTATCGTCTTTTTTTATACTCAAAATTAGGAGGTAAAAATGGTAAGGATAAGAAGTCCCACTTAAAACAATTTAATATATAAGAAATTTAGCGATTGAAATATAATTTCAGTCGCTTTTTTAATTGAAATATATAGATTAAGGAGAAGAAATTAATGGATAGAGAAATGATAAATATTAATGCAAATTTAGTTAAGGAAGCTAAATTTTCAGAATTTGAAAAAGATGGAAAAAGTGTTCAAGTAGCAAATTTTGCTCTTGTTAAAAAATATGGAAAGGGCAAAGAATATACAAATTGCTCAGTATATGGAGAAAAGGTAGAAATTGCAAAAGAATTTGAAAAAGGAGATCTGATCCATGTCTTTGGATATTTCAAAGAAAACAAAAAAGGAGATAAGGTCTACAAGAACTTTATAGTTAAATCACTAAACAAAATAGAAAATAAGAAAGAAAACGAGGAGGAATAATATGGAATTTTTTACAGCTGGAGTTGGAGTTTTAAAGACACTTGTAACTGCAATTGGTGCAGGTTTAGGAGCATGGGGAGTTATTAACTTAATGGAAGGTTATGGTAATGATAACCCTGGTGCTAAATCTCAAGGTATTAAGCAATTTATGGCAAAATAAGGACGGAATAACACAACAAATTCTCTAAAACAAATCACTAAATCAATGTAAGATTGAATGAAATCAATATTTATGTTATAATTGAATAAATTTAATGAAGAGAAAAAGAGGGATATTATGGCACTTAACTATAAACCATTATGGATACAACTAGCAAAAAAAGGATTAAAGAAAACTGATGTAATAGCTATGGCAGGATTGACAACAAATGTTATGGCACAAATGGGCAAGGATAAACCAATTACATTTAAGAATTTAGAAAGAATATGTAAGGCTCTATCTTGCACTCCTAACGATATTATTAGTTTTGAAGATGAATTTGAACAAGAGATTTAAATTCTTATAGTTCTTTAAACTTGATTTATAAGGAATCAAAGAAAATCTTAATAAAGTTATCTAAAATTTTATTGAAATAACAGTAATGGATGGAGGCACGTGTATGTACCAGATAAGAGTAGTAAGACTTTTACTATCTGATAAATTTGATATCACAAAACATAAGAATTACAAGTTACTGGAAGATTATGATTAAATATTAAGATATAATTATTTTTGGTAAAATATCTATATACAAACCATGGAGGTAGGCATATGAGGTCTTATGAAAGTAAGGAAGAATTAAAAAATGAGATAAAGAAAACTTTTGAAAAATATATTTCAGAGTTTGACAATATACCAGAAGAACTAAAAGATAAAAGACTAGAAGAAGTTGATAGGACACCAGCAGAAAATCTTGCCTATCAAGTAGGCTGGACGACTTTAATATTAAAATGGGAAGAAGATGAGAAAAATGGATTAGATGTTAAAACACCATCAGATAAATTCAAGTGGAATCAACTTGGAGAATTATATGAGTGGTTCACTGATACCTATGCTAATAAATCTTTAAAGGAACTAAAAGAACAACTCATAAAAAATATAGAAGATATTTATCTTTTGATAGATGAATTAACAGATGAAGAATTATTTAAACCACATATGAGAAAATGGGCAGATGAAGCAACAAAAACTGCAACTTGGGAAGTTTATAAATTTATTCATGTAAACACAGTAGCACCATTTGGTACATTTAGAACTAAGGTTAGAAAATGGAAGAAATTAGTACTTTAGTAACATAACTTTGACGTATATTAGAATAATTTGATTTAGACGATAGAAATTAAAACTATATCGTCTTTTTTTATACTCAAAATTGGGAAATTAAGTGGGTTGAAAAAAATTTTTATTGGTGGTATTATTAAAATAACAAGTACACATAAGTACACTTCTGAAACAGGAGGTGCAATATCAATATTATAATAAATACCGATTCTAGCGAACCGATTTATGAACAAATCGAAAATCAGATAAAAAAACAAATTATGAATGAAGATTTGAAAACTGGAGATTCTATACCATCTATGAGAGTATTGGCTAGAAATCTTAAGGTAGCTGTAATTACAGTTCAAAAGGCTTATGAAAATTTACAAAAAGATGGATTTATTGAAACTATTCATGGCAAAGGCAGTTTTATATCAGCAAGAAATATTGAATTACAAAAAATAGAAACATATAAAGAAGTGGAAGATTTAGCTAAGAAAATTGTCAAGAGCATACAATCAAGTTCTATTTCAATAGATGATTTGATAGATTTAATAAAAAAGATATATGAGGAGGGGCAATGATGGATTCATATGAAAATAAATTAGCATTAAGGGTATCTGGATTAAATAAAAAGAATAAAACAAATGATTTTTCTTTGAAAAATATAAATATTGAAGTACCTTATGGATCTATTGTAGGAAATATAGGAAGAAATGGAGCGGGGAAAAGTACTACTATTTCTTGTATACTTGGAATGTTTCAAAAAGATGATGGAAAAATAGAGATATTTGGTACTGAAGATTGTAATCAAGTAGATATTAAAAAACACATAGGTGTTGTTTTAGATGACCCAAACTTTTCATTATTATTAACGCCTAATGAGATAAATGAGGTAATGAAATTTAATTATAGTAATTGGGAAGAAGATATTTTTAAAAATTATTTGAATCGATTTAATTTGCCAATAGACAAGAAAACTAAGCAATTTTCATTTGGAATGAAAAAAAAGTTATCGTTGGCTATAGCATTGTCTCATGAAACAAAACTTCTCATATTAGATGAAATTACTTCAGGGTTAGACCCAGTAAGTAGAGATGAGATTTTATGTATATTATTAGAATTTATAGAAAACCCAGAACACTCGGTATATATATCATCACATATTACAACAGACTTGGAAAAAATAGCTGATTATATAGTTTTTATGGATAATGGTAAAGTCGTGTTGAGCGAAGAAAAAGATGAATTGTTATATAACTATGGGATACTTCGTTGTAATGATACGGATTTAGAAAAAGTCGATAAAACAGACATAATTTCATATAGGAGAGAATATGGGAGAGTAAATATTTTAGTAAAAGATATATCGAAGATAAAGAATAAGTATAAAGAATTTGTTGTAAATAAACCTAATTTTGATGAAATTTTGCTGATTTTGACAGAGGGAGGAGAATCCTAATATATGAAAGGTCTATTATTAGAAATATATTATAAAAATATTAAAAACATATGTGTAATGAATGCGTTTTTGCTTACAATTTGGATTTTGATAAATCTTTTTTCTAGCACGCAAATGCTTGTTTTTGCGTATTTTGCAGTTGTAATCTTCGCTAACAGTTTGTTGATCCTTTTATCTCAAAGAAAAGATTATGATTTAAAATTATATAAATATGAATTCATGCTACCAATAAAAAGTAAAAATATAATACTATCAAAATATATAAGTCAAGTAGTTATTATTCTCTTCTCTATATTGATGTTGATTATTTTGAATTATATATCAATTTATCTTGGTAAGCATTATTTTGATTATGGATTTTCAGACTTAATATCTTTGTTAAATGTTCTATTAGGTCTTATATTACAATTAGTATCAATCTTCTACTTAGCCATGTACTTTATTGATTTAGAGAAAGGTGACTTGTGGATAGTTTTAGGATTGATTGGCTCTATAATGCTAGTATCAATAGAAATATTTGCATTAAATAGGCTTGGATTTTCTAAGTCTGGTGGCAATGTTGCACTTTGTGTAATATATTTGATGTTATTTATAACATCATGCGTATTGAATTCAAAAAGAATGGTAAATCTAAAATTAAATATTTAGGATGAATGATGAATATCTTAGGCGATAGAAACTAAAACTCTATCGTCTTTTTTTATTACAAGAAAGGAATTATATATGAAAAATTTAGACCAAATTAGACAAGAGTCAAAAGAAATTAAAGATAAAATTGATGATACAGAAGAAAGATTAAGGCAACTAAAAAATCAAGAAAATAAGATATTAAAACAAGACATAGTAAAAAGAAGAAAAGAAAGAACTCATAGGCTAATAACAAGAGGAGCAATCTTAGAAAGCCTTATAGAAAACGCTGAAGAACTAACAGATGAAGAAATAAAAATCCTACTAGAAGAAGCAACAAAGACAAAAGAATTTAAAGAAACACTAAGAATAATTGGAGAAAATTAAAATAATAAATAGGAAGATTAGTATATTGCATAACTTATTTTATTTGAAAGTTTCAAGAAATATCTGAAAGAATACTTAAGAGAAACCAAGATCTTAAATATATTCAAACGGAAATCAAAGTTGCCAATATGAGGAAAGATAAAAATAACCTTTACAATCAAATATTAGAAATACGAAAATAAGTAGAACAAGCAGATAAAGTTAAGACTTGCATAGAGCATTTACTAGAACAAGCAAAACGACTATCACAGGTAAAGAGGAATTAGTTAGACCTATAAAACTAAGTGAAAAAATGGTACAATTGTATATAATTATTTGATTTTAGAGGTGTTTAAATTTATGAATGAAAGAGAAAAAATCATTCGTTTATGGTTTGATATGTGGCTCACACAACAAGACTTAGGTATAGATGATATTTTTTTAGATAATGTAATTTATATTGAGTGCTGGAGTCCTAAGTATGAAAATTGTAAAACAGTAAAGCACTGGTTTAATGAATGGAATACAAGAGGAAAAGTGCTTGCTTGGGATATAAAGCAATTTTTTCATAAGGATAATCAAACTATTGTAGAATGGCACTTCAAAAATAAAATGAATGAGGGGAAAGATGAAGAATTTGACGGTATTTCTTTGATTGTTTGGACAGCCGATAATAAGATAAAAGCATTGAAAGAGTTTGGCTGTAATTGTAATAACTACAATCCTTACAAAGAGAGTGAAACACCATTGTTTAGAGATGAAAAAGTGAATTGGTTTTAAGTTGATTACTATGGATATAGATAGATTTTTCAAAACAGTTTTATCACAAAATGCAGAAGAACTTAGGAAATTTTTTCAAAAAAATGCCGTTATAAAATGGCATTGCACAAATGAGGTATTTACCTTAGATGAGTATATAAAAGCAAATTGTGAATATCCAGGAAACTGGAATGGAGGAATAGAACGAATCGAAGAAAATGCAAATACCATTATTCTGGCTTGCCGAGTCTTTCCAAGAGATAATAGTGAGTCTTTTCATGTAGTAAGCTTTATCCATCTTAAGGATGATTTGATTATAGAAATGGATGAATATTGGTCTGATGATGGAATAGCACCAGAATGGCGTAAGAAAATGAAAATTGGGAAACGCATTAGGTAAATTGGTTTAAGGAGATAAAATATTGATAGAAAGTAGACCTGAGTTTGATAAAATCACATCGTTTTATGAGTTTAATAAATACTATTGGTATCATGAAGAACTTTCACAGATATGCAAGTCATTAGGATTAGAATACAGAGGTACAAAACAGGAACTCAATTATATTATTGAACAGTACTTTAAGGGTGATTTGATTAAAAAGTCATCAATAAAAAATGAAAAGAAACAAGTAGAAACTATTACCTTAGATACTCCATTACTTGAATGCGGGTTCTCCTTTAACACACATTTCAGAGAGTATTTCTCAATTTTAACAGATGTTTCGCCATTTAAATTTACTGCTGATATGGCTACTGCTTGGAGAAAAGTAAAAAGAGAAAATGATTTGAGTTTTACAATTCAAGATATGCTAAAAGTTTATTATGGGAAATCAAATTATGCTAAGTATGATAATTCGGTTTGTCAATGGAATAAATTTTTAAAGGATTTCTGTGCAGACGAAAATAGTTACAACTACTCGAATAAATTAAAAGTAGCCTCCATTCTTTGGAAAGAAGTTAGAGATTCAAAAAACAAAAAAGTTTATTCACGAGAACTTATAAAAAAATATGAGGATAAAATAGAAGACTATCACAAGTAAACAGAAACTATTTTTTGAATGAAAAAAATTAATACAGATAGATGTTAGGCGATAGAAATTAAAAACTCTATCGTCTTTTTTTATACTCAAAATTAGGAGGTTAAAATGGTAAGGATAAGAAGTCCCACTTAAAACAATTTAATATATAAGACATTTAGCGATTGAAATATAGGTTCAGTCGCTTTTTTAATTGAAATTTATAGATTAAGGAGAAGAAATTAATGGATAGAGAAATGATAAATATTAATGCAAATTTAGTTAAGGAAGCTGAATTTTCAGAATTTGAAAAAGATGGAGAAAGTGTTCAAGTAGCAAATTTTGCTCTTGTAAAAAAATATGGAAAAGACAAAGAATATACAAATTGCTCAGTATATGGAGAAAAGGTAGAAATTGCAAAAGAATTTGAAAAAGGAGATCTGATCCATGTCTTTGGATATTTCAAAGAAAACAAAAAAGGAGATAAGGTCTACAAGAATTTTATAGTTAAATCACTAAACAAAATAGAAAATAAGAAAGAAAACGAGGAGGAATAATATGGAATTTTTTACAGCTGGAGTTGGAGTTTTAAAAACACTTGTAACTGCAATTGGTGCAGGTTTAGGAGCATGGGGAGTTATTAACTTAATGGAAGGTTATGGTAATGATAACCCTGGTGCTAAATCTCAAGGTATTAAGCAGCTTATGGCTGGTGGAGGAATTGTGCTAATCGGTATCAAATTAATTCCACTACTTGCAAATGCTTTAAAATAGGAGAAAGTCTATGTTTGGTATCTTTGACAAGCTAACTGAATTTTTTAAGGATATGCTACTCGGAGGTATCAAAGCAAATCTTGAGTCCATGTTCTTAGATATAAATGACAAGGTAGGAGTTATTGCAACTGATGTTGGAAAGACGCCAATGGGTTGGAATGGAGAAGTATATAACTTCATAAAAAGCATTAATGATAATGTGATTGTTCCAATAGCAGGGCTTATTATAACAGCAGTTTTATGTATTGAACTCATAAATATGGTTATGCAAAAGAATAATATGCACGATACAGATACTTTTGAGTTTTTCAAATACATTATAAAGATGTTTATAGCAGTCTACCTTGCAAGCCATGCCTTTGAATTTTCAATGGCAGTCTTTGATGTGGCACAAAATCTTGTAAACAAAGCGGCAGGGGTAATCACTACTTCTGCCACTGTTTCAGGAGATCAGATAGTTGCAATGGTTGATACATTAAAAGAAAAAGATGTTGGTGCATTAATAATGATATTAGTTGAAACAAGCCTAGTGAGGATTGCAATTCAATGTATATCATTAACTATTACCTTAATAGTATATGGGCGTATGTTTGAAATATATGTCTACTCATCAGTATCATCCATACCATTTGCGACTATGGGAAATAAAGAATGGGGTCAGATTGGAACAAATTATATCAAGGGACTTTTTGCCTTGGGACTACAAGGTTTGTTTTTGATGGTATGTTTAGGTATCTACACCGTTTTAATAAGAACGGTACAGGTTACAGATATTCACGCAAGCTTGTTTAGTATATTAGGATATGCTCTACTACTTGGACTTATGATGTTTAAGAGTGGAACAGTTGCAAAAAGTATTATGAATACACACTAGGAGGAATAAATGTTAAAAAAGAAAAATTGTGCTTTATTGGGACTTGGAATTTTATTGGGAGGAACTTATGAAATCTTAAAAGAGAAAAACAGGAATGAAGAGATTAGAAACTTAAAGAAAAGAATAAATAGGCTAGGAAGATGTCACAATGAATTTGTTATGTATCAAGGAGAATACAATGACAGAAATGAAGAAAAACAAGAAGAATTAGAAGAAAGAATTAGCTACCTAGAAGAAGAAACAACATCTAATTATGACCATATACTTGAACTTTCCAAAGAAGAAGTAGAGGGAGATTAAAATGGCATATGTACCAATACCAAAAGATTTGGACAAGATTAAAACAAAGGTTGCCTTTAACTTAACTAAAAGGCAACTTATAGGTTTTTCTGTGGCAGGACTAATTGGCATACCAACCTATTTATTTATGAAGAAATATCTACCCAATGATGTTTCAATTATTGTAATGCTAATAGTAACCCTGCCAATCTTTTTTATAACCTTATATGAAAAAGATACCTTAACTTTTGAAAAATATTTTAAATTTTTCTATCTTCACAAGTTATATCAACCAACTAAGAGAATAAGAAAGGAGGCATACCTTGAAGCAAAGAAAAAAGCAAATAAGCGACTTAAATCTAAGGGAAAAACAATTAAAAAAAGACCGCAAGGAAGTAAGAAGGCTAAAAGCAAAGAAAGATCCAACAAATAGTCTTCTAAGTGTACTTTTAAAGAAAGAGAAAAAGAGATTTACAGTTGAGGATACTATTCCCTATATAAGAATGTTACCAGAGGGCATTTGCCAGTTAGATGAAAAAAATTATTCAAAGACAATTTCATTTCAAGATATAAATTACCAGTTGGCATTGGAAGAAGATAGAGATTTAATCTTTAACCAATTTGCCAACTTTTTAAATTCTTTTGATCCAAGTGTCCACATTGAACTTTCATATGTAAATCAATTAGGAAGAAATAAAGACCTACAAGATGCAATTAAAATTGCTGATAAGGGAGACTTCTATGACGATGTAAGAAAAGAGTTTAGGGAGATGTTAAAGCTTCAACTTGCAAAGGGGAATAACGGACTTAAAAAGATGAAGTATATAACCTTTACCACAGAAGCCGATAACCTAGAGCAAGCAAGAGCAAAGTTAAATAGACTTGAAGTAGATATTTTATCTAACTTTAAATCTATGGGAGTAAGAGCAGAGAGTCTTGATGGCGAAGAAAGACTAAGACTTGTTCACGATATGTTAAATCCAGACAAAAACTTTGATTTTTCATATAAAGATTTGAAGAAGAAAGAGTCTACAAAGTCACATATAACTCCCAATATCTTTAACTTTGCACCAGCAAATAATTTTAAATTTGGGAAATTCATTGGAGCAGTAAGCCATTTTCAAATACTAGCAAGCGAGTTATCAGACAGAATGTTATCTGAGTTTTTAGATATTGATGATAATATTTATGTAGCTTTTCATATAGATGTAGTTGAACAAGCAGAAGCCATTAAACTCATTAAGAGAAAAAACACAGACCTGGATAGAATGAAAATTGAAGAACAAAAGAAAGCAGTTCGTGCTGGATATGATATGGATATTATTCCTTCAGATATAAATACTTTTGGAGCTGATGTTAAGTCCATGTTATCTGACCTACAAAATAGAGATGAAAGGCTCTTTGTAGTTACCATTGTAATGATGAATTTTGCTAGAACTAATCAAAAATTAGAAAATACAATTGCTCAAATTTCATCAATTGCTAACAGACATAATTGTCAGGTAAAAAGATTATCTCATCAACAAGAGCAAGGACTCGTTTCTGTCTTACCTCTAGGACTTAATCAAGTCGAGATAAAAAGATTTTTAACTTCATCATCAACGGCAGTATTTATGCCTTTTACAACAGAAGAGCTATTTATTGATTCAGCAAATTCTTTGTACTATGGATTAAATGCCCTTAGCCAAAACTTGATTATGGCAGATAGAAAGAAACTTAAGAACCCTAACGGACTAATATTAGGTACACCAGGTTCTGGTAAATCTTTCTCAGCAAAGAGAGAGATGGCAAATGCAATTCTTGTAACAGACGATGATGTAATTATTTGTGATCCTGAAGGCGAGTATTCAAACCTTGTAAAACAATTTAATGGAGAAGTTATTAAAGTTTCGGCAAAGTCAAAGGACTATCTAAATCCATTAGATATTAATATGAACTATGGAGATGGGGACGCACCTTTAAAGGATAAGGCAAATTTCATAATGTCTATGCTTGAACTTGTAGTAGGAGGATCTGGTCTTACTGCTGCAGAAAAATCTGTTATAGATAGGTGCTTACCAAAGATATATCAAAAGTATTTTGAAGACCCAAAACCAGAAAATATGCCTATATTAGGAGATTTATACGATATGCTCCTATCTCAAGAAGAGGGAGTTGGTAGAAAGCTCGCAACAGAAATGGAAATTTATGTTAAGGGAAGTCTTAATGTATTTAATAATAGGTCAAATGTTGACCTAAATAGGCAACTGCTCTGTTTTGATATAAAAGAGCTAGGAACACAACTTAAAAAAATAGGTATGCTTGTAATTCAAGACCAGGTTTGGAACAAGGTTTCCCTTAATAGAGGAAGCAAGTCTACAAGATACTATATAGATGAGTTCCACCTTTTATTAAAAGACCCACAAACTGCTTCATATTCAGTAGAAATCTGGAAAAGATTTAGAAAATGGGGAGGTATTCCAACAGGTATAACACAAAACGTAAAAGACCTTTTAACAAGTCAGGAAATTGAAAATATCTTTGATAATACAGACTTTGTTCTAATGTTAAATCAAGCATCTGGAGATAGAGATATTCTTGCTAAGAAATTAAAAATATCGCCTTATCAGTTAAACTATATTACTAATTCAAACGCAGGTGAGGGACTATTATTCTTCGGAAATACTATTGTTCCATTTATTGATAAATTCCCTAAAGACACCATGCTATATAAGCTAATGACAACAAAACCAGAAGAAGCTAAGTAGGTGTGATATGGATAAAAAACTAAAAAAAGATTTTCAAAAGAAAATTATACGAAATAGGGACGCTCCTGAAAAGAATATTGATAGTAAACTTGTTCATTCAGATGATTATACCAATAAGATTATTAAGACTAAGGATAGGTTCGGAGATAAAATTTCAGAAAAAGAATCTAAACTTATTCATGAGAATGTATTATCTAAAGATCAAAAACAAGATAAACTAAAAGATTTTCAGAAGTCTAAAAACAAGGAAAGAATTAAAAACGAAGTTTTAGAAAATAAGTATAAGGCTGGAGAAACAAAACAAGCTAATCTTGAATTAAGAACAGATGAAAGCTTTAAACTTGATGAAGACTTAGATGTAGACTTTAAAAAGGTAAATTTTGGTAGTGAAAATAGTAGAAATATTAATTCTAATAAACTAACAACAGATGATATTTCAGCTAAGGCTCAACCAATAAGCAATAATAAGGCATCAAGTAAAAGACAAGTTCTTAAAAATTATGAGGATAAACTTATCCATAGTAAAGATAAATTCCAAGACAAAATCAACGAGAAAGAGTCTAAGCGAATCCACACAAGTGAAGGTAAACCTGTTGTAGCAAAGAAAAGCAAGAGAATATATAGAAAAGATAAGCATGTTTTAGATGAAGAAAACAAGAACGAGAGTAATACTAATATCGATAAAAAGCAAAAGCAAAAGCTTTATCAAGAAAAAAAGTTTAGAGATAAGGGAAAAATTTCTAATGAAATAGATAAAGAAAATAAGCTAAGCGAAGTTGATACAGATAAAACTTTTGATAACCCTGAGTTTAAAGACAATAATCAAGAATTTATAAAGGATGAAAAGGAAACAAGCCTTAAACCTTCAGAACAAAAGAAAGTTAATAAAAAGAAGACTTACTATAAGAGAAAAAATTATGAAAGTGATAAATTCACTCGAAAGAAAATCGATGACTTAAAAAATGAATCTAAGAAAGTTACAACGAAAGATTCTAAGAAGGCACAAGATGTTAAGGACTTTATCTCAGATAAAAAGATTGGAGAGCTTGAAAAGTCTAAAAGCAAGCTAAAGGATAATATCTTAAAGAATAAAACTAAAGGAAGTCTATCTTCTGGGGTTTTATTATCTGGAGCTAAGTCCTCAGAGTTAGTGAGAGATTATCTAAGTTCAGGATCTGACAATACTGGTGTAGAATCTGGAGAAAAGGCCGCTAATGTAAGCTCTAAGCTCCAGCATGGAATAAGGAAGTATAAGCTAGATAAAAAGAAAAAGTCCTTAAAAAAGCTATCTAAACTTGATAAGAAAATAAGAAAGAGAAAAAGCAAGTTGGAGTTTAAAAGTGGCTTGGAAGATTTAAAAAAGTCAGATGCTTATATCAAGAAAAATAGATTTAAGAAGTTTTACCAGAGAAAACAAATGAAGAGCATGATAGCTAAAAAGCACGAAACAAGACTTGTAGATAGAGTTAAAAAAGCTATTTTAAGTTTAGGTAAGGCTTCTAAAGATCTAATCGTAAGAAAAAGTAAAATGGTTCTATTTCTAGTAATAGGACTAGGTCTTATGCTATCAATCATGATTGGTGGTGGAAGTGTTGGTATGAGTGGACTAAGTAATTCAGTAAACTCAGTAATGACAACAACATACCTATCACAAGATACAGTTCTAAATGAAGTAAATCAAGAATTTTCGTCAATGGAATATGACCTACAATCACAAATCGAAAGTGTAAAAACAAGTCATCCTGGATATGACGAATATATCATAAACAAAGAAGGAGAAATTGGTCATAATACCCATGAACTTCTATCCTATATAACTTCAAGATGTGGTGAAGTAAAATCAGCATCTGAAGTAAAAGGAATTTTAAAAGAGCTTTTCGATAAAATGTATAAGCTTGATTTTAAGGAAGAAATCGAAATTAGAACAAGAACAGTAGCAAGAACTAGATATGATAGTCGTGGTAATCCTTATACTAGGTATGAAAAAGAAGAGTACGAATATAAAAAGTTAATTGTAACTTTAAATAAAAAAGAAATGGATGAAGTTGTTAGGGAAATATTTAAAGATTATCCAGACAATGTAGTTCATTATGAAGCTCTTCTTGAAGCTAAGGGGAATATGGGAGATGTTTTTGGATCAGGTAATGGGGACTTAGGAGAAATAGTAGACAATCCAAACTTTGGCAATCCTGGTCTTGCTTTTGATTCAGCTACTGCCAAGGCTCTTTTTAATGAAGCAGAAAAACATATAGGTAAAAGATATGTGTTTGGAGCAAGTGGACCATCTAACTTTGACTGCTCAGGATTTGTATGTTGGTCATTTACAAAGTCTGGTGTAAAGAGAATGCCAAGAACAACTGCATGGAGAATATACAAAGACTATTGTAATCCAGTAAGTCCAAGTGAAGCTCAACCTGGAGATATTATATTTTTCCACTCAACATATAACAGTGGAACACCAATATCTCACGTAGGAATATACGCAGGTAACGGAATGATGATTCACGCAGGAGATCCAATTCAATACACATCAATAAATTCAAAATATTGGAAATCACACTTTTATGGTTTTGGAAGACCAAGATAGAAGGGAGATATTATGTGAACAGAAAACTTATAAGTATTAGGAATAAAAAGAAAAAAATGGAAGAGAAATTGAAAGATTTAAATGCAAAATATAAAGAAATTTGCGATGAAGAAATACAAGTTGAAAATGAAGAAATAATTGTAACTCTTAGGAGGAACAATATTAGCTTGGAAGAATTAATGGAGAAAATCAATGATAGAAAAAGAGAAGAAAAATTAAAAGAAAAGGAGAACATTCATAATGAAGAAATTTAATACGAACAGACTAAGAGCCTTTTTTATGGCTCTTTTATTAGTTTTAACATCAACCTCAACTACTAATGTACTAGCTAAAGCTGATGATACAGATGGTAGTAAAAAAGTGATAGAAAGTTCTATTAGTAAAATTAGTGATTTAGAAAATCAGATTAAAGACTTAAATGATAAGAAACAAGAAGACCAATCAAAGATAGATGAATTAAAGGAAAAGTTAGAATCTTGCAAAGATAATGGAGAGAAACTAAAACAAGAAAAAGCTAAGCTAGAAGAAGAGATTAGAGATAAAGATAATAAGATTGCTCAATTGAATAAAGAAATTGAGGATCTTAAAAACTCCAATAATGATGAACTAATATCAGAAATCACTCAGCTTAAAGATGAATTAAAAAGATTACAAGATGAAAATGCAAAACTAAAAGAAGATTATTCATCTACAAAATGGGAGTTAGAAGCTGAGAAAGAAAAGACAGATAAAAACGAAAATAAAATCAAAGAAATGCAAGAAAAGCTTGAGTCTTTAGAAGGAGAACTTGCAAAGAAGACTAAAGAAATTGAGGATAAAGATAATAAAATTAAGGACTTAGAAAAAGCTCTTGATGAAAAAGATACTAAGATAAAAGACTTAGAGTCTAAAAAGAAAGAAACAGAAAATTCTAAGTCAGAATGCTTTAAGAAAATTGAAGAGCTTCAAAAGGCTATTGGTAGCTTAAAAGAATCTTCTGAAAATACGAAAAAAGAATTAGAAGAGAAGATTAAAGGACTAGAAGAAAAACAAAAAGCTTCTGAAGAAGAAATTAAAAAGCTAAAAGAAGAATTAAATAAGAAAATTGAAGAAGCAAAGAAGTTAATCGAGGAAGCAAATAAAAAAGCTAAAGAAGAACTTGAAAAGCAGGCTAAAGATGAAAAAGAAAAAAACCTAAACCAAGACCTATCTAAGAAATTAGATGAACTTCTAAAACTCCAAAAAGAAAACAAAGAGAAGAAAGAAGATAAGAAATCTCAAGATAAGAAGTGGGACGAACTTTTAAAAGCTGATGACAAGAATATTCTAAATCAATTTGATCTTAACAAGATGAAAAAGCAAGAGGAACAACAAGGCAAAAAACAAGTTAAAGATGAAAAAGAATTTGCAGTTTTTCAAGTAGACAAAAACTTTTATAACATTATCAACAAAGATGGTAAGACAACAGTCTACATGGATGTAAAAACTTATGTGGATCAAGGAAGAACTATGATTCCAGTAAGATATATTGCTTATACTCTAGGTTTTAATGTTGAGTATGACAACTCTACTCGTGAAGCCATTTTCTCAAACAAAGAGAATAATATCTTAGCTAAAAAGACATTAAGACTAAATATTGATACTGGTGTTATGAAAGATTCAGATGGAAAGGTCTACAATTCAGATGTTAAGCCAGTGATTATAAATGGAAGAATTCATGCTTCAATTTCAAATATTGCTAAAGCTTTTGGAGCAAGTCATGGAGATATTAAAGATGGCAAAAACCAAACAATAGAATGGGACAATGCTAGAAAAGCAGTCTATGTATTTAAAAATGTAAAATAAGAAAGGATAGAAAAATGAATAAGAGTATTAAACGAGGAGTAGCCATAGCGTTACTCCTTTTTACATTTACAGTACCAGCAACTACATTTGCGATGACAAATGAAGGACAGATTGAAAGTCAAAACAAATCAATCTATGAACCACAAAAAGAAGAATTTGAAAAAATGTTGAAAGAAGATGTTTTTACACCATCAAAAGAAGAAATTCCTTATCAAGATGTTCCAAGAATACCAGGAAATACAAGTGAAGCAAATAAGCCTTCAAATAATCCTCCTAAGAAAACACCACTTGTAAAAGGTGGTAATACAAAGGCAGTAAATAATCTTGCGACTGGGGAAAATAAGGCAAGAGGTTCAGTAATTGAAAATGTCGATAGGAATGGAAAAGATATTACACCAAGTGGAGATACAGAAAAAGATAAAGAAAATCCAGTAGATGTAAGACAATTTTTAACATTTCAAACCAAAAGTGGAAAAACTATGCACCTAATAGTAGATCACTCATCAAATCAAGATAATGTAAGATTATTAACAGAAGTAGGAGAGCAAGATCTACTTAATATGATTGAATCAGAAGATAAAAATACTATAAAGGTTGAAGAGCCTAAGAAAGAAGAAGTAAAGAAAGAAGAACCTAAGACTGTTCCAGTAAAAGAAGAAAAGAAAAGTGGAATAGGTTCATTTCTAATTGTTGCACTTGTAATTGGAGGAGTTATAGGAGCAGGATATTATTTTAAGGTAGTCAAAGCAAAAGAAGATAGAATGTTGGAAGACTTTGAAGAAGATGATGAGGATTATATTAGTGAGTCAGAAGATGAATCTTACAATGAAGAAAGTCATGAAGAATCTTTAGATGAAGACGATGAAGATGAACTATTATAATAATTTTTAAAACTTTGAGCGAGAGAGAAATCTTTCGCTCTTTTTTTATTTATGGAGGTATTAATGAAGTTAGTAATAGCAGAAAAGCCAAGTGTAGCAGTTACAATTGCAAAAGTAATTGGAGCAAGAACAAGAAAAAACGGATATTATGAGGGGAATGGATACATTGTTTCTTGGTGTGTAGGTCATTTAATTCAAATGGCAAGTCCAGAAAGACACGACGAAAAATGGAAGAAGTGGACAATAGAAAATCTTCCTATAATTCCAGAAGAATATATTTATGAAGTATCTAAAAGCACTAAAAAACAATATGGAGTTTTAAAGAAACTTTTAAAGGATAAGAACATCGACACAGTTATAAATGCTTGTGATGCTGGAAGAGAGGGAGAACTTATTTTTAGGCTTGTATATAATCAAGCTAAATGTAAGAAGAAGATTCAAAGACTTTGGATATCTTCAATGGAAAACAAAGCTATTGAAGATGGCTTTAGAAATCTTAAAGACGGAGAAAACTTTGAAGATTTATATAGATCAGCAAGTGCAAGAGCCATTGCAGATTGGTTGGTAGGAATGAATCTAAGTAGGCTTTATTCTTGCATTTATAAGGAAACATATTCAGTTGGTAGAGTACAAACTCCAACTCTATATTTAATAGCTAAAAGAGATAGTGAAATAAACCTATTTAAGAAGCAAAAATATTATACAGTTGACTTATCTTATGAAGGATTGAAACTTGTATCTGATAGGATTGATAAAATTGAAGTTGCAGAACAACTGTTAAACCTATTAGAAGATGAAATAGTTATTACAGAGGTAGAAGACAAAGAAGTAAGCACAAAACCAGATAAGCCTTATGATCTTACTACCTTGCAAAGAGAAGCAAATAAATATTTTGGGTATTCAGCAAATGATACTTTAAATCTGGCACAAGCTTTGTATGAAAAAAAGCTAATCACATATCCAAGAACAGATAGTAGGTACTTAACCGATGATATGGTTAATACTATGAAAGAATTATTAGAAGGACTTGAAGAAGATTTTAAGATTAATGAATCAAACTTTAAGTCTATTTTTAATTCAGCTAAAGTTACAGACCACTATGCAATTATTCCTACTATATCAGGTATTGGGAAAGCTAGAGATTTATCTGATAAAGAAAGCAAAATCTATAATTTAATTAAGAATAAATTACTTGCTTCATGTTCGGATAACTTAAAGGAATCTAGCAAAAAAATCAGATATGAATATGACAAGTTTAACTTTAATGCAAGTGGCAAGACTGTAATCGATGAAGGTTATATCAAGTATCTAAAGACTTATGGAAAGGAAAGACAAGAAAATGAATTACCAGATGTAAAGACTGGAGATAAAATTAAGCTAACTTCTAAAAATATATCAGAGAAATTTACCAAAGCTCCAAGTCATTATAATGAAAATACACTTTTAAAGGCTATGGAGAGTGCAGGAGTAGAGACCTTGGATAAAGATATAGAAGTAGAAAGGAAAGGCTTAGGAACACCAGCTACAAGAGCAGGAATTATTGAAAATCTTATCCATAAGGATCTCATAAGAAGAGATAAGAAAAATTTACTTGTAACTGAAAAAGGCAATAGACTTGTATCGATTGTAGAGGATAAGTTTAAGTCAGCTGAAACAACATCTGAATGGGAAATGAAACTTGCAAAGATTAGCTCTGGTGAAGTAGATAAAGAAGACTTTTTAAGAGAAATAGAAGATAGTATAAGGGAGCTTATAGATAGGTACAAGAATAATCTAAATGAATAAGGTAAAAATATTAGAGCTTTTCGGTGGCATAGGTGCTATTAGAAAGGCTTTTATTAATTTGAAGATACCTTATGAAGTTGTTGATTATGTAGAAATAGATAAGGCTTGTGTTAAATCATACAACGCACTTTATGGAGAAGACTATAAGCCAAAATCAGTAGTAGGATATAAAGCTCCTAATGAGAAGATAGACTTAGTTATGCATGGAAGTCCTTGCCAAGACTTTTCAAGAATAGGAAAAAAGCAGGGAGGAGTTAAGAATTCAGGAACTAGATCAAGCTTACTATTTGAAACAATTAGAATAATCAAAGAAATGAAAGATAAACCTAAATGGATAATTTGGGAAAATGTAAAGGGAGTCCTTGATAGAAATATGAGGGACTCCTTTTTTATTTATCTAAAAGAGCTAGAAAACCTTGGATATAAAAGCAAATATGAAATCTTAAATGCAATGGACTTTGGGATACCTCAAAAAAGGGAGAGGATATTTGTTGTTTCATGTCTTGGAGCAAATAATTTTTCTTTTAATAAATTGGAGAGGAAAGAAACAAGACCACTAAGTGAATTTTTAGAAAAGGATGTAAGTGAACTTTATACAATGACCCAACCTTATATGCTGAAATTTTTAAATAAATGCATAGATAACAGTTTTAGAGGGCGACTAAAAGTTATTAAAGATTTTTCTTATACTATTTCTACAAAACAGATGAGAGTACCTAATTCTGGAATAATAGATATTGGAAACGGTCAATATAGGTATTTAACAGAAAGAGAATGCCTAAGACTCATGGGTTTTGATGATAGTGATATTGACAAACTAGAAGAAGTACATCCAAGAAGAAAAAATTGCACCTCAAGTAAACTATATAAGCAGGCCGGCAATTCTATTGTGGTTGATGTTTTAATGGCTATTATAAAAGAAATTCAAAGAATGGAGGTAGGAAATGCAAGTAAATGATTTTAAAAATATACAAGAAGCAATAAAGTATGAAGTGTTACAAGAAGAAAAAGAATATTTAAAACTCTTAAAAGTTATAGGCAATAATCAGAAATATGATTTTTCAAGCCAACTAAGTATATATAACAAAGAACCTGAAGCTATAGCTTGTGCGACTTTTGATATGTGGAAGAAATATTTTGGCAGAGTTGTTATGAGGGGTCAAAAGGGTATTCCAATTTTAGTTGGAAGTGATGTAAATCAAAGAATTTCATATATTTTCGATATTAGTCAAACCACATCAATGGATAGGAATATCAATGAGGTTAGCTTATGGCAGTTTGATCACGAAAACCATAACGAGGCTTTAAAAGAAATAATAAATGCTTCTTCATTTGAAGCTAGTGATTCACTTAATGAAAATATATTTTCTTTAAGTCGAATTTATGGAGATGAATATATTAACTTGGCTCTTGCTGATTTAAGGATAGATATAGAGGATAGACTTAGCTTTGAAAAGTTTATGAGAGACTCAATATCCTATGCGGTAGCTAATAGGTTTAATACAGTCTACCCTATGGATATGGAAAATTTAAAAAATAATTTTTCTAGGATTAATACAATTTCTTTAGAACAGATAGGTCTTGTAATATCAAGGATTAGCGAAGATATTATAGATAGCACAATAGAAAAATCTAAGGAAATGGATCGTGCTAGGCTGCTGACAGAAAGGGCCGATGCCGACTATAATAGAGATATAGAAAATACAAATGAAGATAGAGGAGGTCAAAATGATTTATATAGACGAGATGATAGGTCAAGAAGTAGAGATGGACGAGTTTTCACAGATGGAAGCGACAGAGGAAATAGCGATGAAGATCGAAGAGAAAGCCTTGGATATGATGGAGAAGGATCTGGAATTTATGGAGAGATTTCCGAATCCGACTTACGCAGTCCTAAGACTGTCTTACCTAGTAGGGAGCGAGGACATGGAGAACTGGAAGAAACTTCAGGAAATGTACGAGGAGAAAACACTTTTGAACCATCTGAAGGAAATTCAAGATCAGGCAGTGGACTTTATCAAGAGAGAGAAAGTCAAGATGATGAGAGCACAAGGATTGACAGAGAAGATGATGAGAGAGAATCCAGAGGAATACCAAGGACAGATGAACAACTTGATGGCAACAGTGAAGAGAATGGCAATCAAGGAATACGTGGAAGCTTAGAAAATGAAATAAGCCAAGAAAAGGAAGCTGATGAAGCTTCTTTTTTTGATGGCAACAATATTGAAAAAAGAAAAGACTACTGGATTGTAGAATTTAATGAAAACCACGAATTAGTTCCCGATTATAGTGGGCAGATAGTAACTAAAGACTTAATTAATGTCCTAAGACAAAGGGATATTGATGTTAAAGACCATAATCAAACTCTTGGAGAAAATGAATTTGGAGAAATGACTGATGATTATATCGGATATTTCAAATTCTATTTTGACCACTATGTAGACGGTGAAGTTATCGAGCACTATAGGATTGACCTTGGTGATGGTGAAGAAGTAAATGAGCGTGAATTTTCATATTTAGAAGAGCAGGTTGCACTAAGCGAGGAAAAATCTTTACAAGAAGAAATTAAAGAAAAGATAGAGCCTAAATTTAAGATAGGCGATCAGGTTAGATATAAAGATAAGGACTTTACCATTACAGATTTTGATGAACTAAGTGGAGGACTTAAAACTGTCACTATCAGAGATAATATGGAATATATGGGAGGTATGATTAGGGGTTTGGAAGTAATTCCATACAGAAACGATTCATACCTTGAAGAAATCTTTGAAAATCTAAGTCAAACACCAGAAAAACTAGCAGTAAAGGTTGGTAAGGAATTTATTTTAGAAGATGAGAAGATCTTTAATGGAATTAACTTGATTGAAACTGGAACTAAAGTAGAAGTTAATGGGAAAGAATTTCCTTTATTTAAGGGCGAAACATTTGAAGAAAGTAGAAAGATTGATGATATTTTAGATAGTGGAAATTATGAAATATATAAGTTATCTGAGTATGAAAAACAAACTGAAAGACAAGTAGTGCAAGAAAGCTTTATTGATAGCCATAATCCTGAAATTGACCAAATGATGAATAGGTACAATGTCCCAAGAGAAGCAGCCGAAAACTTATTGAGGGGAAAAGAAGATTTAAAGAATCTAGGCTATGAACTTAATAAGGAAAGGATAAGTTTTGCTAGAAATTATGACTTGAAAAATCATATCTACTCAGAATACCTTACACCATCAGAAAAGCTAGATAAAAATATCAAAGCTATTAAAATGCTAAAAAGACTTGAAAATGAAAATAGGAGTCCAAGAGAGTATGAACAAGCATATCTTGCTGACTATTTAGGTTGGGGAGGTCTTGCCGAAGTTTTCGATGAAGAAAAGGGAGGACAATGGCTCGAAGCAAGAAATATTTTAAAAGAAAATCTAACAAATGAAGAGTATTTGAATGCTAGAGAGTCTACCTTAACATCGTTTTATACACCTAGAAAAGTAATGGATGGAGTATATAAGACTCTAACAGATATGGGATTTAAGACTGGGAATATCCTTGAACCATCTGCAGGGGTCGGTAATTTCATTGGTAATATGCCAAGTGAAATACAAGGCTCTAAAGTATATGGAGTAGAAAAAGATAGTCTAAGCGGAAGAATAGCAAGAGAACTTTATCCTGAAGCTAATATTCAAATTAAAGGCTTTGAAGAAACAAACTTCTCAAATAACTTTTTCGATTTAGTTATAGGAAATGTTCCCTTTGGAGATTTTAAAGTTAACGATCGTGAATATAACAGAAATAACTTTCTGATTCACGATTATTTTTTTGCAAAGTCAATAGATAAGGTTAGGAATGGAGGAATTATTGCCTTCATAACATCATCTGGAACTATGGATAAAAAAGATGAATCTGTTAGAAAATATATTAATGCAAGATGTGAATTTTTAGGAGCTATGAGGCTACCTAATACAACATTTAAAGGACTTGCTGGTACAGAAGTTACTTCAGATATTATTTTCTTAAAGAAGAGAGATTCAGTTATAGAAAGAGATGACGATTGGATACACCTAGCAACTGATAAAAAGGGTTTAACCTATAATAAATACTTTGTAGATAATCCTCAAATGGTATTAGGGGATATGAAAGAAGTATCTGGAAGATTTGGCAATACTATCACTTGTGATGCAAAAGAAGACGAAAATCTAAAGGATTTAATGGATCTTGCAAGTAAGGAAATATCTTCAAATTCAAAATATGAAGAGGTCGAACTGTTGGAAGATGAAGAATTAAGTCTTCCAGCAACAGATGATGTTAAGAATTTTTCCTATACCATTATTGACGAGGAAGTCTACCTAAGAGAAAACTCAGTCTTAATCAAGCAGAATATATCAGAAAAAAATAAAGAAAAGATAAAAGATTATCTTGATGTAATGAATGCTTTAAAAGATGTAATAGAAAAACAAAAGGACGATTTTTCTGATGAAGAAATAAAAGAGTCACAAGCAAAGTTAAACGAAGTCTATGATAACTTTTCAAAGAAACATGGCTTTATTAACTCCTTATCAAATACTAGAGCTTTAAAGGAAGACTCAAACTTTCCTTTGGTTTCATCAATAGAAATACTTGATGATGAGGATAATTTCAAAGCTAAGAGTGATATATTCTCAAAAAGAACAATAACAAAGGCAAAAGTAGTAGACCGTGTAGATACTTCCCTTGAAGCCTTAGTCTTATCTGTTTCACAAAAAGGATATGTAGATTTTGAATATATGGAATCTATCACTAACAAAGATAGGGACACCTTAATTGGTGAACTTGAGGGCGAGATATTTTTAGATATTAAGGATACAGACCTAATAAATAACAGAATGCCCTTTGAGAACTTTGACAATGACGATCCCTTTCATTTTTCATATGTATCAGCTGATGAATATTTAAGTGGAAATATTAGAGAAAAGATTGGCTATCTCAATTCATATATCGGAGAAATTGAAAATGTAATAGATTTAGCACCTTCTGAAAAGAAAGACACATTATTAAACGAGTTAGGCAAACTTAAATATCAAAGAGAAAAATTACAAGAAGTTATGCCTGAAGAACTAACTGCCTCTGATATAAATGTAAGGTTAGGAGCAACTTGGATACCTCAAAAAGATATAGAAGACTTTACTTTTAATCTTTTAAAAACCCCAGGTTATGATAGGTGGAATATAAATGTTAGGTTCTCGCCACACACAAGTGAATGGAATATTGAAGGTAAAAGCGTTGACTCGGCTAATGACCTTGCTAACATGACTTATGGTACAAGTAGAGTGAATGCCTATAAGCTAATTGAAAATGCTCTTAATCTAAAAGATACAAAGGTATTTGACCAAGTAATAAATGATGATGGTTCGAAGACTTCTGTATTGAATAAAAAAGAAACTATGCTTGCAAGTCAAAAGCAGGAACTGATTAAGGAAGAATTTAAGAATTGGATATTTGAAGATCCTGATAGAAGATATAGGTTAGAAAAAATTTATAATGAAAAATTCAATTCAATTAGAAATAGAGAATTTGATGGTTCTAACTTAACTTTTGATGGAATGAATACTGAAATCAGACTACGAGAACATCAGAAAAATGCCATAGCAAGGACTTTATATGGTGGAAATACACTACTTGCCCATGTAGTTGGAGCAGGAAAAACTTTTGAAATGGTAGCTTCTGCCATGGAATCTAAAAAGTTAGGACTTGCAAGTAAATCATTATTTGTAGTTCCTAACCATCTAACCACTCAAATTGGTAGAGAGTTTATGCAATTATATCCGTCAGCAAATATTATGGTGGCCGATAAAAAAGATTTTCAACCAAAAAACAGAAAAAGATTTATTGGTAGGATTGCAACGGGAGAATATGATGCGGTCATCATAGGACACTCTCAATTTGAAAAAATACCAATGTCTAAGGAATACCAGGTAAGGCATATACAAGACCAAATAGATGATATAGTTTCCTTTATTGGCGAAAATAAAAGAAATAGAGGAGAAAATTTTACAGTAAAACAACTAGAAAAGACAAAGAAGAAACTCTTGGTAAGACTTGAAAAACTAAATGATGACTTTAAAAAAGATGATGTAATAACCTTTGAAGAACTAGGAGTAGATAAGTTATTTATAGACGAAGCTCATAATTACAAAAACTTATTTTTGCATACCAAGATGAGAAATGTTGCAGGTATCGGTCAAAGTGAAGCCTTTAAGTCTTCAGATATGTATATGAAATGTAGGTATATGGATGAAATGACAGATGGCAAGGGAGTTGTTTTTGCTACTGGTACACCAATATCAAATTCAATGACTGAGCTTTATACTATGCAAAGATACCTTCAATATGACGATTTAAAGGCAAGAGGATTAGAACATTTTGACGCTTGGGCTTCTACTTTTGGAGAAACAGAAAACACCTTTGAATTATCTCCAGAAGGTACTGGATATAGGCAAAAGACAAGATTTTCAAAGTTTTATAATTTGCCAGAACTGATGAGCATGTTTAAAGAAGTAGCAGATATAAAGACTTCAGATATGTTAAATTTGCCAGTACCAGAAGCAAACTTCGAAGTTATTAAAACAAAACCTACTGAGGAACAAAAAGAAATATTAGAAGCTATTTCAGAAAGAGCTGACGCGGTTAGAAATAACCAAGTAGAGCCAACAGAAGATAATATGTTAAAGATTACAAATGATGGTAAAAAACTTGCCCTTGACCAAAGATTAATAAATCCACTACTTCCCGATGATCCTAATTCAAAGGTTAATGTATGTGTAAAAAATATCTTTTCGATCTGGGATAAGACAAAAGAAAATTCATCGACCCAATTAGTATTTTCAGATATGTCTACACCAAAAGGAGATGGAGAATTTAATATATATGATGATATTAAAAATAAGCTAGTAAATATGGGAATACCAAAAGAGGAAATAGCCTTTATCCATGAAGCAGATACAGACAAACAAAAAGATGAATTATTCTCCAAGGTAAGAAGAGGAGAAGTAAGAGTATTATTAGGCTCTACTCAAAAAATGGGAGCAGGTACAAATGTACAGAACAAATTAATAGCCTTACATGATTTAGACGTTCCGTGGAGACCGTCTGACCTAGAGCAAAGAAGTGGTAGAATTGTTCGCCAAGGAAACGAAAATGAGAAAGTAAATATCTATCGTTATGTTACAGAGAATACCTTTGATGCGTACCTTTGGGTGCGACATGAAGTCGCTTAATT